>JBEBTI010000062.1:0-15311 GCA_040393845.1 Nocardioides daejeonensis | reverse complement strand
TGATCATCAACCGCGAGTGGGGCCTGGCGATGAACGAGAACCCGCTGCAGGGTTCGTTCATCATCGACGAGCTCACCGACCTGGTCGAGGCGGCCGTGCTGGCCGAGTTCGACCGGATCAACGAGCGTGGCGGCGTGCTGGGTGCGATGGAGACCGGCTACCAGCGTGGCCGGATCCAGGACGAGTCGATGCTCTACGAACACCGCAAGCACGACGGAACGCTGCCGATCGTCGGGGTCAACACCTTCCGCCGTCCCGACGGCAGCCACGAGGAGGTCACCGTCGAGCTGGCCCGCGCCACGGACTCCGAGAAGGAGTCCCAGTTGCGCCGGGTCCAGGAGTTCCAGGCGACCCACCGCGACGAGGCCGCCGAGGCGCTGGCGCAGCTCAAGCACGCTGCTGTCTCCGGCGAGAACATCTTCGCCGTCCTGATGGACGCCGCCCGCGTCTGCTCCCTCCAGCAGGTGACCGAGGCCTTCTTCGAGGTCGGCGGCCAGTACCGCCGCAACGTCTGACCCCGTGTGATTTCAGTGACGGCTCGCGGGGTTCTGTAGGGTGGGCCAACGCCTGCTCCCGAGACGAAAGTTGTTGCGCACTGCTCATGGACGGTTCTCAAAGTCCTTGGCTCGTTGATCCCGGTGGGAACGGGGGAGAGCCGTGCTGACCGAATGGATCCTGCTGGGAGTCGCCGTACTCCTCGTCATCGCCTGTGGGTTGTTCGTGGCGGCCGAGTTTGCTCTGGTCACGGTCGACCGCAGTTCGGTCGAGCGGGCTGCGGCTGCCGGTGACGGCAGCGCGGTCGGGGTGCAGAAGGCCCTGCACAGCCTTTCCACCCAGCTCTCCGGTGCCCAGGTGGGAATCACGGTCACCAACCTGGCGATCGGCTTCCTGGCCGAGCCAGCCGTGGCTGCCCTGCTGGCCCCGCCCCTGACCGGGCTCGGGATGCCCGCTGACGCCGTGTCCCCGACGGCGCTGGCGCTGGCCCTGGTGCTGAGCACCGCGGGCACGATGATCTTCGGTGAACTGGTGCCGAAGAACCTGGCCATCGCGATGCCGCTCGAGACGGCGAAGGCCACCCAGCGCTTCCAACGCACGTTCACCCGGGTGATGGCCCTGCCGATCCGTTTCCTCAACGGCTGGGCCAACGCCTTGGTGCGTCGCCTGGGAGTCGAACCGCAGGAGGAGCTCCGCTCGGCACGCACGTCCGGCGAACTCGCCTCGCTGATCGCCCGGTCGGCCGACCAGGGCACCTTGGACGCCGACACGGCCGAGTTGATGGAACGCTCGGTGGAGTTCAGCACCCGCACCGCGGGCGAGATCATGACTCCACGCGTGCGCACGGCCACGCTGGAGACCGGTGACCGCGCGATCGCGGTCCTGGAACTGGCCCGCAACACCGGCCACTCCCGGTTCCCGGTGCTCGACGAGAACGACGTCGTGGTCGGCACGGTGCACGTGAAGCACGCGGTGGCCTTGCCACTGCAGGACCGCAGCACCACGAGGGTCAAGCGGATCATGGTGCGTCCGATCGAGGTGCCCGACTCGATCCGTCTCGACCCGCTGCTGGCGCTGCTGCGCCAGGACGGCTTCCAGATGGCAGTGGTGCTCGACGAGTACGGCGGCCACGCCGGCATCGTCACCCTCGAGGACGTCGTCGAAGAGATCGTCGGTGACATCGCCGACGAGCACGACCGGTTGGGCTCACGGGCCCGGCAACGCCGAGACGGCACCTGGTCGCTCTCCGGGCTGCTCCGTCCCGACGAGGTCGAGGACATCACCGGCGTCGCGCTGCCCGACCACGAGGACTACGACACGATCGCCGGGCTGGTGCTCCAGGTGCTCGGTCGGATCCCGGTGGCCGGTGATGTCGCCGAGGTGACGATCTCCGTGCGTGGTGAGGACGACGACGAAGCGCACGACGAGGTCGTCCGGTTGCACGTCGAACACATGGACGGTCTGCGGATCGGCCGGATCCGGTTGGACTCGCGCCCGGCCGAGGAGAGCGAGGGCCACCATGGGTGACTTCACCGGCGTCCTGATCGCCGTCGTCCTGCTTGCCCTCAACGCCTTCTTCGTGGGCGCTGAGTTTGCGCTCGTCTCCGCACGACGTACCCAGATCGAGCCGAAGGCCGAAGCAGGATCCAAGATCGCGCGCACCACGCTCAGGGCGATGGAGAACGTGTCACTGGTGATGGCCGGCGCGCAACTCGGCATCACCATCTGCTCACTCGGTCTCGGTGCCGTCGGCGAACCCGCCGTCGCCCACCTGATGGAGCCGGCCTTCGAGGCGCTCGACGTACCGCACGACCTCGTGCATCCGATCTCGTTCGTGATCGCGCTGATGATCGTGGTGTGCCTGCACGTGGTGCTCGGTGAGATGGTGCCGAAGAACATCGCCCTCGCCGGACCGGGCCGTGCGGCGCTGGTGCTCGGTCCGCCGATGATGGTCGTCGTCACGGTCTTCCGTCCGCTGATCGCGGCCCTCAACGCGGTCGCCAACATCGTGTTGCGGATGCTGCGCGTCGAGCCGCGGGCCGAGGTCGCCTCCACCTTCACCCGCGAGGAGGTGGCCGCGCTGGTCGAGGAATCCCGCGGTGAAGGGACGATCGAGCCGGGCGAGTACGACCGGCTCGCCGGGGCGCTCGGGTTCACTGAACGCACCGTGGCCTCGGTGCTGATGCCGATGGAGGAGTGGAGCACCGTTCCCCGCGACTGCACGGTCGCCGAGGTCGAGGACCTCTGCGCGGCGACGGGCTACTCCCGCTTTCCGGTGTGCGACGGCGATGGGGACCCGGTCGGCTACCTGCACGTCAAGGATGTCTTCGAGGTCGATCCCGCACGCCGCGCGCGGGTGGTCGACCAGAAGTGGGTGCGGCCGCTCGGCGGAGTCCGCCTCACCGACAAGCTGCACGAAGCGCTCGAGTCGCTGCAGCGGCGTGGCGCCCACATGGGTCGGGTGATCGATGCGGACGGCGCCACCCTCGGTCTGGTCACCCTCGAGGACGTGCTCGAGGAGTTGGTCGGTGAGATTCGGGATGGCGCGCATCTGGAGAGCTCCGCCGGATCGTAGGGTGTAGCCCGTGCATGAGCAGGAGCAACGCAACGCAGGGGTCTGGACGATCCCGAACGCCCTGAGCATGCTTCGACTTGCCGGCGTGCCGGTGTTCCTGTGGCTGGTGCTCGGCCCGGAGGCCGACGGCTGGGCCCTTGCACTGCTGATGCTCTCGGGGGTCACCGACTGGCTCGACGGCTACCTGGCCCGCAAACTCGACCAGCGGTCGACCTTCGGCGAGGTGCTCGACCCGGTCGCCGACCGTCTCTACATCCTTGCTGTGGTGGTCGGGCTGGCACTGCGCGACGTGATCCCGTGGTGGGTGGCGATCCTGCTGCCGCTGCGCGACCTCCTCCTGTGGGGCCTGGTGCCGCTCCTGCGCACGCGCGGCTTCAGCGCGCTGCCGGTGCACTTCCTCGGCAAGGCGGCCACCTTCAATCTCCTCTATGCCTTCCCGCTGCTGCTGCTCGGCGACGGGACCGGCACGGTCGCCGAACTCGCCCAGGTCTTCGGGTGGGCATTCGCCTTCTGGGGGATCGGCCTCTACTGGTGGGCAGGCGTGCTCTATGCGTGGCAGGTGCGCCTGTTGCTGAGGGACACCCGCCGTCCGGTGGTGGGTTGACCCGTGGCTCGCGAACTTCCCGACCACGTGATGATGCCGCTGCTCAGCCGCATCACGAGCGCATCGCTGGACGAGGACTACGAACACGTCGCCGCCCGCCGCGCCCTGGACGGCCGGCCCGCGAGCGACGGAAGCAAGGCCTGGACAGCTGTTGTGATCGTGGCCGTCTTCGGGCTGATGGCGGTGATCGCGGTGGTGCAGACCTCACGTGACGCCGCCGCCACCGAGGAGGGCCGGCAGGGCCTGATCCGACAGATCGGCATCGCCCGCGACTCGTTGGCTGCCAAGCAGAGCACCTTGGCGGACCTCCGCGAGGAGCAGACCGAGTTGACCGAGCGTCTGGCCGACGTCACCGACGCCGAGCGACGTGAGGCACGCGAGACGCTGGACCTGAGTGTGGTGAGCGGGTACGCCGCGGTGAAGGGCGAGGGGGTGCGCGTGCGTCTCGACGACTCGCCGGACGGGTCCGGGGAAGGTGTCGTGCGTGACGAGGACCTGGCCACCCTGGTGGCGGGCCTCTGGGAAGCTGGCGCCGAAGCCGTGGCGGTCAACGGCCAGCGGCTGACCAGTGTCACCGGCATCCGCACCGTCAACGCAGCGATCCACGTGAAGACCTACCCACTGCGACCGCCGTACGTCGTGGAGGCGATCGGCGACACCGCCACCATGCAGGCCGACTTTGCCGAGTCCTCGTCGGGTTCGACGTTCCTGGGGTTGCGCAATGCCTTCGGCTTCGAGTTCGACATCCGCAACGACGACGACATGACGCTGCCCGGGCGTAGCATGCCGAGCCTGAGAGCGGCCTCGGTGCGCGTGCCCGCTCCGGAGAACAGGGGAACGACACAGTGATTGCTGCATTGGGGTTGCTGGCCGGCATCGTGCTCGGCCTGGTGTTGCAGCCCGACGTCCCGCTGTGGCTGGAGCCCTACCTCCCGATCGCGGTGGTGGCGGCACTCGACGCGGTCTTCGGTGGGTTGCGGGCCTTCCTCGACGGCATCTTCGACGACAAGGTCTTCGTGGTCTCGTTCACCAGCAACGTGGTGATCGCGGCAGCGATCGTCTTCCTCGGCGACAAGCTCGGCGTCGGTGGTCAGCTGACCACCGCCGTCATCGTCGTCCTCGGCATCCGGATCTTCTCCAACGTCGCGGCGATCAGGCGGCACGTGTTCCATGCCTGAGTCGACCCCGCCCCGGCCCCCGGCACGGCGTACCGGCCGGCAACGGTTGCGCGACGCCGCCCTCGGCCGCCCCACCCGCGGTCACGTGCTGATCGGTCTGCTGCTCGCCGGCGTGGGCTTCGCGGCGATGGTGCAGGTGCAGTCCAACGAACGCGACGACGAGTACGCCGGTCTCCGCCAGGACGACCTGATCCGGGTGTTCGACGGCATCTCGGCGAGCACCCAACGCGCCGAGCGCGAGATCGAGCGTCTCCGAGGCACGCTCGAACAGTTGCGGTCCAACACATCGCAACGGCAGGCAGCTCTCGACCAGGCGCGGCAGGACCAGGCCGTCTACGGGATCCTTGCCGGCGTGCTCGGAGCGGAGGGTCCGGGGATCCGGATCACGATCGAGGACCCGGCCGGGGAGGTCCGCGCCAGTGCGCTGCTCGACACCGTGCAGGAGTTGCGCGCTGCCGGGGCCGAGGCGATCGAGTTCAACGACGCGATCCGGTTCATCGCCCAGAGTTCGGTGGGGGAGAGCGCACAGGGGATCACCGTGGACGGTGAACTGCTGACCGCGCCTTATGTCATCGACGTGATCGGCGAGCCGACCACCTTGGCCGACGCCTTGGTCTTCCCCGGAGGGCCGAAGGAGCGGGTCGAGGAGGTCGGTGGCACGCTCGTGCACGAGCAGCCCGACCTGGTCGTCGTCGAGAGCACGGTCGAAGACGCCGGAACGCAGTTCGCGAATCCGGCAGACTGATCAGTAGTCTCGTGGCGGCAGTCACGTCGTGGTTCGTCCGGTCCACCAACATCCGAGGAGAAGCCGTGTTCCCTGTAGACCTCCGTTACACCGCCGAGCACGAGTGGATCCGGGCCACCGAGACGCCCGGTCGGGTGCGGATCGGCATCACCGACTATGCCCAGGACGCTCTTGGCGACATCGTCTACGTCTCCCTGCCGCAGGTCGGCGAGCAGGTCACCGCGGAGACCGCGGTCGGTGAACTCGAGTCGACCAAGTCCGTCAGTGACGTCTTCGCTCCGGTGACCGGTGAGGTGGTGGCCTCCAACGGGGCGCTGGACGCCACTCCGGAGCTGGTGAACTCCGACCCGTACGGCGCCGGTTGGCTCTTCGAGGTGTCGATCGCCGACGACTCGGTGCTGGCGCAGATGTTGTCTGCCGACGCCTACCGGGCCTTGGTCGGCGGCTGATACGTTGGCACTGTCAACCTTGACTTTGCCTTGATGGTTCTCGGGATTTTCTGGAAGGGGTGCTGATGCCGTACTGCACCAACTGTGGCAAGCAGAATCCTGACGACGCCAGGTTCTGTTCCCAGTGCGGCACGCGCCTGGTCAGCCAGGGCGCCGAGCAGGAGGAGAAGGCGGTCGAGTCGACCGCGACGATCTCCTTCACCGGTCCGGGCACCGCGACCAGTGAGGCCGACGAACGTGACCTCCGACCCGCCGACTCGGCCGCTGTCGACGCCTTGCCTGCCGGGCACGCCCTGCTGGTGGTGCAGCGTGGGCCGAGTGCAGGTGCGCGCTTCCTGCTCGACACCGACACCGTGACGGCCGGGCGGCACCCGGAGAGCGAGATCTTCCTCGACGACGTGACGGTCTCCCGTCGCCACGTGGAGTTCCGGCGTACCGGACTGACCTACACCGTCAGCGACGTCGGCAGCCTCAACGGCACCTACGTGAACCGGGACCGCATCGACGAGGTGATCCTCGCCGACGGCGACGAGGTGCAGATCGGCAAGTACCGCTTGGTCTTCTTCTCCGGGCATGGCGGCTGAGCCGATGTCCTCCTCCGCGGCGGCGGCCAAGGGGCGGATGAACATCGGCGAGGTGATCGCCAGACTCAGCGATGACTTCCCGGGGATCTCGATCTCCAAGATCCGCTTCCTCGAGGCCGAGGGACTGATCGACCCGGAGCGGACGTCGGCGGGTTATCGCAAGTTCGGCCCCGGCGACGTCGAGCGCCTGCGCTACGTGCTGCGGATGCAGCGCGACCACTACCTGCCGTTGAAAGTGATCAGGGAACACCTGGACGCGATCGACCGTGGCCTGGAACCGCCGGCGATCGAACCGGTCGGTCCGGTGGTGCCGAAGGTCGCACTGGCCGGCGACGGACTGCCCTCGGCCGACTCGTTCCGGCAGCGCAGTGACCTGCGCCTGTCGCGTCGCGAGCTGGTCAAGGTCGCCGACATCGAGGAGGAGTTCCTCGGCCAGTTGGAGGCCTACGGGTTGGTGACTCCCGGCCGGCGGGGTGAGTTCACCGCGGACGACCTCCTGGTCGCGCGCACTGCGGTGGAGTTGGCGGCGTACGGGCTCGAACCACGGCACCTGCGTGCCTTCCGCACCGCAGCAGACCGCGAGGTCGGCCTGGTGCAGCAGGCGGTCGCCCCACTGCGTGGCGGTCGGGATGCGGCAGCGCAGGGGCGCACCGAGGAAGCGATCGCGGAGATGGCTGCACTGGCCGTGCGCCTGCACGCCACCTTGGTCAAGATGGGCCTCCAGTAGGCTGGCTGCATGCGCGAGGTCGACGTCGTCGGAGTCCGGGTAGAAATGCCGTCAAACCAACCGATCGTGCTGTTGCGGGAGGCCACCGGCGAGCGCTATCTGCCGATCTGGATCGGCGCGGTCGAGGCGACCGCGATCGCGTTTGCCCAGCAGGGCGTCGTACCGCCCCGGCCGTTGACCCACGACCTGCTCAAGACGATCCTCGACGAGACTGGCAACGGGCTCACGGAGGTGCAGATCACCGAGGTTCGTGACGGCGTCTTCTACGCCACTCTGGTGCTGGCCTCCGGCGTTGAGGTGAGTGCGCGCCCGTCCGACTCGATCGCCCTCGCCCTGCGCACCGGCAGCCGCATCGTGTGTGCCGACGAGGTGCTCGACGAAGCCGGGTTGCCTGCGCCCGAGGAGCAGGAGGACGAGGTGGAGAAGTTCCGCGAGTTCCTCGACCACGTGACGCCGGAGGATTTCGAACAGGGCTGAGCCTGCCTCACTCTCAACCTGAGGTTCAGGGTTCTCGACACGCCGGGAGAGTGTTTGACCGCTCCCGGGTCGGGTCCTACGGTGAAACCCGTCTCTGTTGTAACTCCACTGTTGTGTTTCGTCGGGCCTCGAGCTCGTCAGGGCCGCGACAACCTTCCCCCTCTGGGGTTACGCTGAACGGAGTAATGACGTGGAGGAACGACGTGCGCGTGAACGAGTCCGAAGTATCGGAGCCTGACGGCGGCACAGCCGTGGTGGCTGCCGAGGAGCAGGGACTGCTCTTCACCGATGACGTCTCACCCCTGCCCAGCGACCTGGGCTACCGCGGCCCGACCGCGTGCAGCGCTGCAGGCATCACCTACCGCCAGCTCGACTACTGGGCCCGCACCGGGCTGGTCGAGCCGACCGTGCGCGGCGCCAAGGGCAGTGGGTCACAGCGGCTCTACAGCTTCCGCGACATCTTGATCCTCAAGGTGATCAAGCGACTGCTGGACGCCGGCATCTCGCTGCAGCAGATCCGCACGGCGGTCCAGCACCTGCGTGAGCGCGGCACCGACGACCTGACCCGTGTGACGCTGATGAGCGACGGCGCCTCGGTCTACGAATGCACCAGCAACGACGAGGTCATCGACCTGTTGCAGGGCGGCCAGGGCGTCTTCGGCATCGCGATCGGCGGTGTCTGGCGTGAGATCGAAGGCAGTCTGGCCGATCTGCCGAGCGAGCGCGCCGAAGAGTCTGCTGCTCCGGTTGCGGGCGACGAGCTGGCCGCGCGACGGGCAACCCGAGTCGTCTGATGGTAGATTGCGGGAGCTGACTATCCCGCACGGGAGAGTCTCCACGGACACCACCGTGGAGCGCCGAAGGGGCAACACTCCCCGGAACCTCTCAGGCGCAAGGACTGTGCGGATCAGGCAACTCTGGAGCACCCACGTGTGACAGAGGGGGAGGCGAACGCCTCCGTTGTCCCTCTGCCGCAGGAGCCTGTCTTGTCCGACCACCAGAGCCTCGCCGATCTCGACCGCGCGCTGCCCTTCAGCGACCGTCACATCGGCCCCGACGCCGACGCCGTCGCGCGAATGTTGGACGAGGTCGGGCACACCAGCCTCGAGGGCCTGATGCGCGCCGCCGTACCGTCGGCGATCTGGAGCACCGCCCTCGACCTCCCGGAGGCGGCCACCGAGAGCCAGGTTGCCGCAGAGCTGCGAGCCCTCGCTGACCGGAACACGCCGGGTGAGTCGCTGATCGGGCTCGGATACCACGCCACGGTCACACCGCCGGTGGTGCGACGCAACGTGCTCGAGGACCCGAGTTGGTACACCGCCTACACGCCCTACCAGCCCGAGATCAGCCAAGGCCGGCTCGAGGCGCTGATCAACTTCCAGACCATGGTCGGCGACCTGACCGGCCTGCCGATCGCCAACTCGTCGCTGCTCGACGAGGGCACCGCAGCGGCCGAGGCGATGACGCTGGTCCGGCGGGCCAATCGCAAGGCCAGTGCCGAGAGCATCTTCGTCGTCGACGCCGACGCGCTCCCGCAGACGATCGAGGTGGTCCGCACCCGCGCGGAGGCGATGGGCGTGCCCGTGGTGGTGCAGGACCTCTCCGCGCCGCTGCCCGAAGGCGAGTTGTGCGGCGTGCTGGTGCAGTACCCCGGTGCTTCGGGCCGGATCAGCGACCCGCGCCCGGTCATCGACGCCGCGCACGAGCGCGGTGCCCTGGCGGTGGTCGCGGCCGACCTGCTCGCGCTGACCCTGATCGCCTCTCCGGGAGAGCTCGGCGCCGACGTCGCGGTCGGATCGACGCAACGCTTCGGCGTCCCCCTGTTCCACGGCGGGCCGCACGCGGGCTACATGTCGGTGTCCCAAGGCCTGGAGCGGCACCTCCCTGGGCGTCTGGTCGGGGTGTCCGTCGACGCGGAGGGACGCCCGGCGTACCGGCTCGCACTGCAGACGCGCGAACAGCACATCCGTCGCGACAAGGCGACCTCCAACATCTGCACCGCCCAGGTGCTGCTGGCCGTCACCGCCGCGATGTACGCCGTGCACCACGGTCCTGACGGGTTGCGCGCCATCGCCACCCGCGCCCACCGGTATGCCGCCGTGATCGCGCGCGCGTTGGCCGACACCGGACTCACGGTCGAGCACGAGACCTTTTTCGACACGCTGCGGGTGCGGACCTCGGGCGGAGCCGACCGGGTGGTGGCTGCGGCACGCGCCGCCGGCTACCACCTGTTGCGGGTCGACGCCGACGTCGTCGGACTGTCCACCTCCGAGGTCACCGACCAAGCGACGGTGTGGGCCGTGCTCGAGGCATTCGGTGTCGCGACCGACGGGCTCGACCTCGAGGAGGTCGCGATCGCTGCCGGCGAGACCCTGCCCGAGGAGTTGCGTCGTACGTCGGACTACCTGACCCACGAGGTGTTCGGCACCCATCACAGCGAGACCGCGATGCTGCGCTACCTGCGGCGCCTCTCCGCGCGCGACTATGCCCTCGACCGCGGCATGATTCCGTTGGGCTCGTGCACGATGAAGCTCAACGCCACCACCGAGATGGAGCCGATCAGCCTGCCCGGCTTTGCCGACGTGCACCCGTTCGTGCCCGCCGAGGACGCCGACGGATATCGCGAGCTCGTCGCCGACCTGGAGGGCTGGCTGGCGACGATCACCGGTTATGACCACGTCTCGATCCAGCCCAACGCCGGCTCGCAGGGCGAGTTGGCCGGTCTGCTCGCGATCCGCGGCTACCACCGCGGCCGAGGCGACACGTCCCGCGACGTCTGCCTGATCCCGTCGTCCGCGCACGGCACCAACGCCGCCTCCGCGGTGATGGCCGGCATGCGGGTCGTGGTGGTGAAGGCCACCGAAGACGGCACCGTCGACCTCGAAGACCTTGCTGCGAAGTGCGCGGAGCACGGCGCCGATCTGGCCGCGCTCATGGTGACCTATCCGTCGACGCACGGTGTCTACGAGGAGACGATCACCGAGGTGTGCCGGCTGGTGCACGAGCACGGTGGGCAGGTCTACATCGACGGCGCCAACCTCAATGCCCTGGTCGGTCACGCGCGGCCCGGTGAGTTCGGCGGCGACGTCTCCCACCTCAACCTGCACAAGACCTTCTGCATCCCTCACGGCGGCGGCGGCCCGGGCGTCGGTCCGGTCGCGGTCCGCGCCCACCTCGCGCCGTACCTGCCATCGCACGGCGCGCACCCGGAGGAGTCCAGGCGCGACGGCATCGGTGCGATCTCGGCGGCTCCCTACGGCAGTGCCGGCATCCTGCCGATCTCGTGGGCATACGTGCGCCTGATGGGTGCCGAAGGCCTCACCCGCGCGACTGCGGTCGCGGTGCTGGCGGCCAACTACGTCGCCACGCGCCTCGAGGCGCACTTCCCGGTGCTCTACCGCGGCGCCGGCGGGCTGGTTGCCCACGAGTGCATCCTCGACCTGCGTGAGTTGACCAAGCAGACCGGCGTGACCGTCGACGACGTGGCCAAGCGGCTGGTCGACTACGGCTTCCACGCACCGACGATGTCGTTCCCGGTGGCCGGCACGTTGATGGTCGAGCCCACGGAGTCGGAGGACCTGGCCGAGATCGACCGGTTCTGCGAGGCGATGATCGCGATCCGGCGCGAGATCGACCAGGTGGCTTCAGGGGAGTGGAGCGCCGAGGAGTCGCCCCTGCGGGCTGCTCCGCACACCGCTCGCGCCCTCGTGGGTGACTGGGAGCGGGCCTACTCGCGGGAGCTCGGGGTGTTCCCGGCCGGTGTGGACCCCGACAAGTACTGGCCGCCGGTGGGCCGCATCGACCAAGCGTACGGCGACCGCAACCTGGTCTGCTCGTGCCCGCCGCCGGAAGCGTTTGCGTGAGCGCAGGCGTGCTCCCCGGCACTGCTCGCGCCCTGCGGCTGACCATGGCGCGCGCCCAGGTTGATGGCCGGTTGCCGTCACTGGTGGCGGGCGTCGTCCGCGACGACGAGTTGGCCTGGTGCGAGGGGTACGGCGACGTGCCCGGCGCGCCGGACGACACCCACTACCGGATCGGCTCGATCACCAAGACGATGACCGCGGTGCTGGTGCTGCAGTTGGTCGAGGAGGATCGTCTCGAGCTGTCCACGCCGATCGGCGCCGTGCTCGGTCCGGTGACCTACGGCGACCGCACCGTCGGCGACCTGCTCTCGCACGCCGCAGGTCTGCCGGCCGAACCTGCCGGTGCCTGGTGGGAACGGGCCGGACGCTCCGACGCCTTCACGGAGTTGATGGCGGCCGAGACGGGGCGCGGTCCGGTGCTGGCCGCAGCGTCCCGGTTCCACTACACCAATCTGGGTTTCGCGATGCTCGGCGAAGCAGTCGCCCGTCTGCGCGGCGAGGCGTGGTGGGACGTCGTACAGGCCAGGATCCTTGTCCCGTTGGAGATGGGGCGGACCAGCTACCACCCGGACGCAGGTGCTGCACGTGGCTGGAGTGTCCATCCGCACAGCGGTGCGCTGCTGCCCGAACCCTCGTCGGACACGGGTGCGATGGCGCCGGCCGGGCAGCTGTGGAGCACGGTTGCGGACCTCGGACGTTGGGGCCGGTTCCTGCTCGACGGTCACCCCGCCGTGCTGTCGCCGTCGATGTTGGCGACGGCTGGCGTGCCCCGGTCCACCACGCTTGCCAGAGGACTTGACGCGGCGCACGGTCTGGGACTGGCGGTGGTCCGCTCGGGAGCGACCACATTGGTGGGCCACACCGGGTCGATGCCGGGCTTCCTCGCCGCGTGTTTCGTCGACCGGACCCGTCGTACCGTCGCGGTGGCGTTGGCCAACGCCACCGCCGGCCTTGACCCGTCCGGGTTCGCCGGCTCCCTGCTGGCGACGCTCGAACGTGAGGAACCGACGATTCCTGCGCCGTGGCGCCCCTCCACGACCGTGCCTGCGCCGGTCGTCGACCTGCTCGGCCGTTGGTACTGGGGAGCGACACCGCACGACTTCGCGTGGGAGGGCGCCGAGGTGGTGGTGCGCGGGCCCGGCGGCGACGTCACCTGGCGCTATCGCGTGGTCGACGACTCCGACGGTCAGGACGCAGTGCTGGTCGGCACCCACGGCTACCAGGACGCCGAAGAGTTGCTGGTCGTGCGGCGGCCCGACGGCACGATCAGCCATCTCGACCTGGCCACCTTCGTGCTGACCCGTACGCCGTACGACCCGGCAGCCCCGATCCCGGGCGCCCCACCGCCGAAATCACAAGACTAGCGGGGCTGGGCGGTCAGGCCTTGGTGACCACGCAGTCTGCGAGCACCGGGGAACCGTTGCGCTCGCCGTCGGTGGCGAGGGTGGCAGCGACGAGGATGGTGTCGCCCTCGTCCCAGGTCTGCACGCGGATGGTGTCGCCGGGGAAGACCACGCCGGCGAACCGGGCGCTGAAACCGCCGACCTTGCTGGCGTCGCCGCCGAGGACGAGGTCGGTCACCTCGCGCAGCACGATGCCGTAGGAGCAGAGCCCGTGCAGGATCGGTGCCGGGAAGCCCGCGCCCTTGGCGAACTCCGGGTCGGCGTGCAGGGGGTTGCGGTCACCGCAGAGGCGGTAGAGCATCGCCTGCTGCGGCGTGACCGTGTAGCTCGCCTCGGCGTCGGCCTCACGGCTGGGCAGCTCGACCTTGTTGCTCGGCCCGCGCTCACCGCCGAAGCCACCCTCGTTGCGCACGAAGATGCTCGACCGAACGGTCCAGAGGTGGTCGCCGTTGGGGGCGTAGGCGTTGCCCTCCTGCACGATGACGGCGGCCTTGCCCTTGTCCCAGATGTCGCTGACGTGGACCTTCAGCGTGGCCTCGCCCTCGGCCGGGATCGGCCGGTGCACCTGGATCTCCTGCGAGCCGTGCAAGACCATCTGCAGGTCGATCTCGCAACCGGGGATGTCGACCTTGGGCGGGTTGGTCTCGTGGAAGGTCGGAGCGACCACACCGAACGACGGCAACACCTGCAGGTGCTCGTTGTCGAGGGTGTAGCGGAGCGCGTTGGGGTCGAGGTTGTCTCCCTCGCGGGCGCCCGCACCGATGCCGAGGTGGTAGAGCAGGACGTCGCTGGCACCCCAACTGAAGGTGCGGTCGGGGAGGTTCGCGCCGATGGCGATGCTGGGATCGATGGGCATGTCTCAGGCCTTCCGGAAGTTGTCTGCGATGTCGTGGGCGGCGATGTAGCCGAAGGTCACAGCGGGGCCGATCGTGGCGCCGGCGCCGGCGTACGTGTTGCCCATGACCGCCGAGCTCACGTTGCCCGTGGCGTAGAGGCCGTCGATGACGGTGCCGTCGGCCCGCAGCGCGCGCGCCTTCGGGTCGGTCACGATGCCACCCTTGGTGCCGAGGTCGCCGGGCACCATCTTGGCGGCGTAGAACGGGCCGTTGTGGATCGGTCCCACGGACGGGTTCTTGATCTTCGGGTCGCCGTAGTAGCGGTCGTACGCCGAGTCACCGCGACCGAAGTCGAGGTCCTTGCCGGTCTCGGCGAAACCGTTGAAGCGCTCCACCGTGGCGAGGAAGCGGTCGGTGGGCACGCCGATCTTCTCGGCGAGCTCCTCCAGCGTGTCGGCCGTGACGATCGCTCCCGACTTGAGCCAACGGCCCGGGATCCGCTGGCGAGGCGGGAGGCCGGCGAAGGTGTAGCGGTTGCGGTAGGTCTGGTCGAAGACCATCCAGCTCGGGAAGTGGTCGACGCCGGTCTTCTCCGCCGACTCGTACATCGCGTGCACGGCGTCGACGTACGGCGCGGCCTCGTTGCAGTAGCGTTCGCCGCCCTGGTTGACGATCATCGAGCCGGGCAGGTTGCGCTCGGCCAGGCAGAACCACGGTCCGCTGGGCAGCGGGATCGCGGGACCCCACCAGGCGTCGTCCATCAGGTCGAGTGCGGCACCTGCACGTGCCCCGGCCTCGATGCCGGCGCCGGTGTTGCCGGCCGCACCCGTGGTCCATTCGGTGCCGATCGGCTCGGCCTGCCACTTCTTGCGCATCTCCTCGTTGTGCTCGAATCCACCGCAGGCAAGGATCACGCCCGCGCGAGCGCGAATCGTGCGTTCCTCGCCGTTGCGGGTCACCTTCACACCGACGACGCGGCCGTCCTCGAGCACCAGGTCGGTCAGCGGGGATTCGTACCAGAGCGGGATGTTGCGGTCGAGCATGCCCTTGCGCATGCCGATCATCATCGCCATGCCCATGCCGTACATGCGCTTCTTGAACAGCAGGCTGATGGTGCGCTTGAGCGCGATCTTGGCGCCGGTGAACCAGCCCCAGATCGAGTGACCCATCAGGTTGAGTTTGCGGTAGTCGGCCTGGCCGATGACCATGCCTGCCGGGGCCTTGGTGTAGGCCGGGGTGAGCCGCTTGAGCTCAGCGCCGAGGATGTTGCCGTCGATCGCCTTCGGCTCGACGGAGCGACCGCTCGCCTTGCCGCCGGGAGCCTCCGGGTAGTAGTCGCTGTAGCCCGGCACCCACTTGAAGTCGGCAGCGGAGT
>JBEBTI010000061.1:0-15349 GCA_040393845.1 Nocardioides daejeonensis | reverse complement strand
CCGGGGTTCGGAGTGCCACCCGACGCAACACGCCCCCGACCTGACGGGCAAGGACCCGTGGTCGAGGGCGAGGTGCTGGACGACTGATCCGGTCGGGCCAGTCGGTCAGGCCTTGGTGCGCTTCTTCTTCGCCGGACGGTGCAGGTGCGCCGGGCCGATCTCGCCGTCACGGAGCAGTTCGATGCGCTCGGTGAGGATCACCTCGAGCTCCTCGACGGAACGGCGCTCCAGGAGCATGTCCCAGTGGGTGCGGGCCGGCTTCTCCGGCTTCTCGTCCGGGAGGATGCCGGCGACGCTCAGTGACACCTCGCCACAGCGCGGGCACTCCCAGTTGGCCGGGATGTCGGCCTCGACCGACATCGTGATCTCGAACTCGTGCCCCTGCGGACACTTGTAGCCGACCTGCTGTCGGGCTGCGAACTCAATGCCGCGCTCGTCCTCGAAGCTCTGACCACCGAGCCGAGCTCCACGCAGTGTGCGCTCTGCCATGAGCCACCCCCAAATGTGTAGAAAAGTTTTTGATCCGGACCACGCGTCGTACCTGTGAGGCCCTGCTTCCGCATCGGTGATGCGGAAATCCCTCCACCTCGCCCAACGAATGACAGCGCCGAAGGATTCCTACGACTGGGTCACATCACTGAAGGTTCCATGTTACCGGCCTCCCGAATTCCCCGCGCAGTGTCGACCCGCGCCAGCAGCAGACCACCGATCACGAAGAAGATGATCAGCGCGAAGATGGCCGGACGGTAGGACCCGGTGAGCTGGTAGACGACACCGAAGGTGAGGGTGCCGAACCACGACGTACCCCGATCCATCGCGTGGTAGAAGCTGAAGAACTCTCCCTCGCGGCCCCGAGGGATCAGCAGCGAGAAGTAGGACCGGGCCAGCGCTTGGGTGCCGCCGAGGACGATGCCGATCGCGACGCCCATCAGCAGGAACGGCACCATCTTCTTCTCCGGCAGCACCAGCGCGACGCAGACGATCGCCATCCACACCACCAGACCGCACATGATCACCCGCTTCGCTCCGAAGCGGCCGGCCGCGGCACCGAACACCAGCGCACCGATGAACGCGACGAACTGCACCATCAAGATGGTGGCGATCAGCACCTCCGTGCCGAAGCCGAGCTGCTTCTCGCCGTACGTCGACGAGCTCGCGATCACCGTCTGGATGCCGTCGTTGAAGAACAGGTAGGCGACCAGGAAGGTCAACGCCATCGGGTAGTTGCGCAGGTCCTTCAGGGTCGCCCAGAGCTGCCCGAAACTCTGCGACACGACGTTGCCGGAGGCGACCTCGACGACGTGTTCGGGCGGGTGGTTGCGCAGCTTGAGGTAGGGGATGAAGGTGAACGCCGCCCACCACACCGCGGCGGAGAGCATCGAGATCCGCACCGCAAGACCCTTGTCGATGCCGAACGACTCGTGCGCGAGCACCACGACCAGGTTGATCAGCAGCAGCAGACCACCACCGAGGTAGCCGAACGCCCAACCGCGCGACGACACCCGGTCACGTTCGTCCTCGGTGGAGATCAGCGGCAGGATCGCGTCGTTGAAGACCGTCGATGCGCCCAGACACAGGTTGGCGCCGATCACCGCGACCGCGCCGATCTCCCAGTTGTCGCCGCGGCAGAACCACAACAGCGACGCAAACGCGGCACCGGTCCATGCGAAGCCGGCCAGCAGCGCCTTCTTGTGCTCGGTGCGGTCCGCCACCGCACCGAGCAGGGGGAGGAGGATGGCGGAGAGCACGGTCGAGAAGGTGACGATGTACGCCGGTAGCGCACCCGGGGCAATGTCGATGCCGAGCACGACCAGGTCGGCCGTGCAGTCGAGTCCCTTGTCGCTGTCGCTGGCGAAGCCGCACGCGGCCTGCTCGGCGACGGTGATCAGGTAGGGCGCGAACAGCACCGTGGCGATCGTGGTGACGTAGGCCGAGTTGGCCCAGTCGTACCAGTACCACGCGCGTTGCTCGGCCCGTCGGGCCAGCGGACGCAGGTCGGCGATCGGTTCAGGTCCGTGGCTCATGCGGTTCTCCCTCCCAGACACCCATCGAGATGAGCACATCCTTGAGCATGTCGGTGCGATCCGTCATCAGCCCGTCGACACCCAGGGCGAGGAGTTCCCGGATCTCGACCGGGTCATCGACGGTCCACACGTGCACGTGGCGGCCGGCGGCGT
Source organism: Nocardioides daejeonensis (assembly GCA_040393845.1). GTDB lineage: Bacteria > Actinomycetota > Actinomycetes > Propionibacteriales > Nocardioidaceae > Nocardioides > Nocardioides daejeonensis_A. The sequence continues at coordinate 13,172 of JBEBTI010000061.1, read as the reverse complement.
GGGCCTTGCGGACCAGTCGCCTCGTCACCACCGGCAGCCGCCACCCGAGACCGGGGATCCGTCGGTGGTGCGGCACCTGCAGGGCAGCCACCCGGCGACCGGTCAACCAGTCGGCCAGCCGACCAGACGGCGACAGCACCCAGATCAGCACCTCGAGGGGGTGCGCCGAGGTCAGCACCCGGCCCAGCGTGATCGCCCGGAACCGGTTGAGGCTCTCGGGCGAGAACGACCCGACCAGCACCCGGTCCTCGACCCGCCGCTCTCGCAGGAACCGCGCCAGGGGCTCCACGGCGTCGGGCGCCTTGATGTCGATGTTGAAGCAGGCGTGGGGGAACTCGTCGAACAGTTCGCCGAGGGTCGGGATCGGCTCCCGGGTGCCGATCAGCGCGAGCCGCACCTCGTCGTACGACAGGTCGCAGACGTTGCCGGTGCGGTCGGTGACCCGGTCGAGGCGGCGGTCGTGGAAGGCCAGGAGTACGCCGTCGCGCGTGCAGTGCACGTCGGTCTCGAGATGGCGGTAGCCCAGCCGGTAGGCGTGTCGGAACGCGTGGAGGGTGTTCTCGAGTCCCTCGAGCTCGGGGTGGAGGGCGCCGCCGCGATGGGCGAACGGGATCGGCCCCGACGGACGGTCGAGGTAGTCATGGCCGGTGCGCGGGCGGGTCACTCCTGCATTCAACACGGTCGGGAGTACCGTCAGGTCATGGAAACGCTTGCGTGCCCCCAGTGCGGGGTGGAGATGGAGGAACGGCAGTTCGCTCGCACCCGGGTGCACCGGTGCCCGGCGGGCCACGGCGTGTTCCTCCCACGAGCCGAGCTCAGCGACCTGATCGACGCCGAGAACGACTGGCACCGCAGTGCCGACAGCTACCACACGGCGCCGTTGCCGCGGATCACCGCCGACATGACCGCGCCGCCCGCTTCGGTCCGCCGACCACCGGCCTGGGTGGCCTCGCTCTTCGAGTGATCAGATGTCGCGGAACGCCACGATGTTGGCACCGAGCTCGTTGAGCCGTTCCGCGAGGTCCTCATAGCCGCGGTGGATCACGTAGGTCGATCGCAGCACCGACGTGCCCTTGGCGGCCAGCATCGCGAGCAGCAGCACCACGGCCGGGCGCAGTGCCGGCGGGCACACCAACTCGGTGCCGGAGAAGCGGGTCGGTCCCTCGACCAGAACCCGGTGCGGGTCGAGCAGTTTCACAGACCCGCCGAGCTTGTTGAGTTCGGTGAGATAGATCGCCCGGTTCTCGTAGACCCAGTCGTGCAGGAGCGTCTGACCGTCGGCAACGGCGGCGATGACTGCGAAGAACGGGAGGTTGTCGATGTTGAGGCCCGGGAACGGCATCGGGTGGATCTTGTCGAGCGGCGCGCGCAGGTCGGAGGGACGCGTGGTGATGTCGACCAGGCGGGTCTTGCCGTTCTCCGCGGCGTACTCCTCGGTGCGGGAGTAGTCGAAGCCCATCTCCTCCAAGGTGGCCAACTCGATCTCGACGAACTCGATCGGCACCCGGCGCACGGTGATCTCGGAGCGGGTCACGATCGCAGCCGCCAGCAGCGACATCGCCTCGATCGGGTCCTCGCTGGGGGCGTAGTCGACGTCCACGTCGATCTCGTGGCAACCCGTCACGGTCAGGGTGGTGGTGCCGATGCCCTCGACCACGACGCCCAGCTTCTGCAGGAAGAAGCAGAGGTCCTGGACCATGTAGTTGGACGAGGCGTTGCGGATCACGGTGGTGCCCGGGTGCAGCGCAGCGGCCATCAGGGCGTTCTCGGTGACGGTGTCGCCACGCTCGGTGAGCACGATCGGTCGGGTCGGTTCGATGCTCGGCGTGACGGTCGCGTGGTAGCTGCCCTCGGTTGCCTTCACGTCGAGGCCGAAGGAGCGCAGCGCGGTCATGTGCGGCTGCACGGTGCGATCACCGAGGTTGCAACCACCGGCGTAGGGGAGGTCGAAGACCTCTTCGCGGTGCAGCAGCGGACCGAGGAACATGATGATCGACCGGGTACGGCGCGCCGCTTCCTCGTCGATGTTGGCCAGGTCGAGGTGTTCCGGTGGGACGATTTCGAGGTCACCGGACCCGTTCAGCCATCTGGTCTGCACGCCGAGACTGTTGAGCACCTCGAGGAGGCGGTTGACCTCCTCGATGCGGGCCACCTTGCGCAGGGTGGTGCGTCCCTTGTTGAGCAGCGAGGCGCACAGCAGCGCGACCCCGGCGTTCTTCGACGACTTCACGTCGATGGTGCCGGACAGGGTGGTCGGGCCGGTCACGCGCAGGTGGGTCGGACCGCCGGCGCCCAGGGTGACGATCTCGGAGTCGAGCGCCGAGCCGATCCGCGCGAGCATCTCCAGCGACAGGTTTTGGTGCCCCTTCTCGATCCGCGTCACGGCTGACTGGCTGGTGTTCAGCAGATCTGCCAGCTGCTGCTGGGTGAGACCACGGTGCTTGCGGGCGTCGCGGATCAGGTTTCCGATCCGGCCGAGATAGTCCTGAGGCATGGCGAGACCATAACTCACATATGAGATAGCACCAAGAGGCCGTGGCCCGCGAGTTCGTCACGGTGACGGCTGCTACCAGGGGTACGCCGCCACCTCGGTCGCCTTCACGGTGAACACCACGGCCGCGCCGGGCTCGAGGTGGAGCCCGGCTGCCGAGCCCGCGGTCACGTCAGCACTGAGTGCACCGGCGCGCACCCGCACCAAATCGCCATACGGCTCGACCGAGGTGAGTACGACGGGAAGGGCGTTGCGCGGGGAGCCGCCGACCAGGTGCTCGTGCACGGCGACCGCTCCGGGACGGAAGACCGCGACGGCGTCGACGTCGTCCGCCATCGTCGTACCCGGTTGCACGTGCACGACGCTGCCGTCGGGGGAGTGGAGCGCGCCGTCGCGCCAGCGCCCGTGCACCAGGTTGAGGCCGGCGAAGCGGGCCGCGAACGCACTGCGCGGGCGGCTCAGCACCTCGGTGGCGGTGTCGTGCTCGGTCACCCGTCCCTGCTCCAGGACCAGGACGCGATCGGCCAGGAGGACCGCGTCGAGCACGGAGTGCGTGACCACGACTGTGGTGCGGGTCGCCAGCAGACGTCGCAGCGCGTGCCGGATCGCTGGCGTGACGTCGACGTCCAGCGCAGCCAGCGGTTCGTCCAACAACAGCAGTGCGGGGTCGGAGGCGAGTGCGCGGGCGATCGCGACCCGCTGGGCCTGGCCGCCCGAGAGCTGGAGTGGGCGCCGACCGGCGAGGTCGGCGACCCCGAGCTCCTCCAGCCAGACCTGTGCCAGCTCACGGCTCTCCCGCCGCCCGGCACCTGCACTGCGTGGTGCGAACGCGACGTTGTCCAAGGCGCTCAGGTGCGGGAACAACAGGGGCTCCTGGGCGAGCAGACCGACGCCACGGGCATGGGGTGGCACCGTGACCGCTGGGGAGCCGCACGCCGTGAGGGTCCGGTCGCCGAGCGTGATCCGGCCGGTGTCGGGGCGGAGGAGGCCCGCGAGCATCGCCAGCAGGGTCGACTTGCCGGCGCCGTTCGGCCCGACCACGGCAAGGGTTGCGCCGGCAGCCAGGTCGAACTCCACGTCGAAGTCGCGGCTGGCGAGGGTGGCAGCGAAGGAGAGGTTCACGCGGCGCTCCTGCTCCGCCGGGACAGGCCGATCACCAGCACGGCCACCACCACGAGCACCAGGGAGAGAGCCACCGCGGCGTCGGGGTCGGTCTCGCGCTGGAGGTAGATCTCCAGCGGCAGCGTCCGGGTGACTCCTTCGAGTGACCCGGCGAAGGTGATCGTGGCGCCGAACTCACCCAGCGCGCGGGCGAAGGCCAGCACCGCCCCGGAGACCAGGCCGGGCAGCACGAGGGGCACGGTCACCCGGAAGAAGACCGTCGCGGGCTTCGCGCCCAAGGTGGCGGCGACCGTCTCGAACCGGTCGCCGGCGGTGCGCAGCGCGCCCTCCAAACTGACCACGAGGAAGGGCAACGCCACGAAGGTCTGAGCCAGCACCACCGCAGTCGTGCTGAACGCGATGCTCACCCCGACCACCTCGAGGTGCTCGCCGAGAAGTCCCCGGCGTCCGAAGGTGTAGAGCAGTGCGATGCCGCCGACGACCGGTGGGAGCACGAGGGGGAGCAGCACCAGCGATCGGATCACCCCCTGACCGAGGAAGGAGGTGCGGGCCAGCACCATCGCCATCGGCACCCCGAGCAGGACGCACAGCACGGTGCTGGTTGCCGAGGTCTGCAGGCTCAGCCTGAGGGCTGCCAGTGACGACTCACTGGTCACCAGCGACCAGAAGTCGGTCCACTCCACCCGCGCCACGATCGCGGCGAGCGGCAGCACCACGAAGGCGAGGCCGGCAGCCGCCGGCACCCAGATCCATCGCGGGAACGCCGGATGCGTCAACGCGTGCCTTCCACGTCGACCACCACGTTGGTGGACTTGATCGTGGCCACTGCCACCGATCCCGGCTCGAGTCCGAGTTCGGTGGCCGCTTCGCTGCTCATCAAGGAGACCACCCGGAACGGGCCGCACTGCAACTCGACCTGGGCCATCACGGTGTCCTTGGTGACGGAGGTGACCAGACCGACGAAGCGGTTGCGTGCCGAGCTCACGTGTCCGTCCGGCAGGTCGGCTGCCTGCAGGAGTTCCCGTGCGACCAGTGCCACGTCGTACCCGTCGACCACCTTGCGGCCGGCGTCGTCCGTGGCGGCGGTCAGCAGGCCGCGCTCGACCCATCGGCGTACCGTGTCGTCACTGACGCCCAAGTGGCGCGCTGCTTCGCTGATCCGCAAACTCGGCATGACTAACACAATAGAGGCGCATCTGCGCCGTTGTCGTCCCCTTCGGCCGGAACCCTCCACGGTGTGATGGACTCTCCGGGTGCACAGCGAGCTCTCGTCCGGAACCGATCGACCGGTGATTGTCGTGGCCGCGGTCGCGTTCGTGCGCGACGGCCACGTGCTGACGGTGCGCAAGCGCGGCACCACGCGGTTCATGCTCGTCGGCGGCAAACCCGAACCGGGCGAGACACCGGAGCAGACCGCGCGCCGGGAGACACTGGAGGAGGTCGGCATCGCTGTCGAGGAACTTCAACTCCTCGGTGAGTTCGTCTCGCCAGCGGCCAACGAGCCCGGGCACCAGTTGCACTCGACGGTCTACCTCGCCAACTCCCTCGCCGAGCCCGTGACCGGCGCCGAGATCGCCGAGCTCCGGTGGAGCGGGTTGGACGGCGGTGACGACGACCTCGCGCCGATGTTGGTTGACAACGTGTTGCCGTTGTTGCGGGCCGCTGCGCGATAGCGTGGGCAGCATGTCGATCAGCACTCCCGCCCTCGTCGCGGATTCTCCCGGAGCCCCGTTCACCACCCGCGTCCTCGAGCACCGCGACCTCGGTCCCGCAGACGTCGTGATCGACATCGAGTACGCCGGCATCTGCCACAGCGACATCCACCAGGTCCGGCAGGAGTGGGGTCCGGCCATCTTCCCGATGGTTCCGGGCCACGAGATCGCCGGCACGGTGGCGGCCGTCGGCGCCGACGTGACCGACGTGCAGGTCGGTGACCGGGTCGGCGTCGGCTGCATGGTCGACAGCTGTGGCGAGTGCGAGTTCTGCACTGACGGCTTCGAGCAGCACTGCACTCGCGGTGCCGTGATGACCTACAACGGCCGCGGGTACGACGGCGTCCCCACCCTGGGTGGCTATGCCCAGCGTGTCGTTGTCGCCGACCGTTTCGTGTGCGCGATCCCGGACGGGATCTCGCTGGCCGAGGCCGCACCGTTGATGTGCGCGGGCGTGACGACGTACTCGCCACTGCGTCGTTGGGGCGTGGGTCCGGGCAGCAAGGTCGGCGTGGTCGGGCTCGGGGGACTGGGTCACATGGGCGTCAAGCTCGCGGTGGCAATGGGCGCCGAGGTCACCGTCTTCTCACGCACCTCCGACAAGGCCGATGACGCCCAGAGGCTCGGCGCACACGGCCACGTGGCCACCTCGTCGCCGGCGGCGCTGCGGGCGCTGAGCGGGCAATTCGACCTGGTCCTCAACACGGTCAGCGCGCCGGTCGACATCCAGGCCTACCTGCGGCTGGTCAAGGCCCGCGGCGTGCTCGTCAACGTGGGCCTGCCGCCGGAGAACTACTCGGTGCGCCCGGGGCTCCTGGTCGGCACCAGCAAGGTGATGGCCGGCTCCAACATCGGTGGCATCCCCGAGACCCGGGAGATGCTCGCGTTCTGCGCGGCCAACGGCATCGGTGCCCAGGTCGAGGTGATCGACGCCGCCGACGTCGACGCGGCATACGAGCGGGTGGTCGCCGGCGACGTGCACTATCGCGCGGTGATCGACGTCTCCACGATCCGCATCCCCGGCTGATCTACCCTATGGCCGTGCTCGGGGGAAGGATTGTTCTGCGACGCTGCGTCGGGGTGTTCATCCTCGGCGTGGCAGTGCTGGCTGCCATGCTGCTGTGGTGGGTGGTGGCCGGCGCCACGCCCGACGGCCGCGCACCCGAGCGGGGTGAGTTCCTCGGTCTCCAGGACGTGCTCTACGACATCGGCATCCCGCCATGGCCCTACCTGGTCGGATCGGTGCTGGCCGCACTCGTCTTCGCGGTGGTCGTGTCGAGCGTCGAGAAGCGGGTGGCCACCCACTCGCGCACCAGCGAGATCCCCGATCGCCTGCCGCTCTCTCCGCGCCAGGTGATGGCCGCGACCCGCGGCGTCTTCGCTGGCCCGGTCACGATCACCGTGGTGATTCCTGCTCACAACGAGGAGGACCGCCTCGGTGCCACCCTGACCTCGTTGGCCGAACAGTCGACCGTCCCTGACCGGATCGTGGTGGTGGCCGACAACTGCACCGACGACACCTCCGGGGTCGCGCGGCGGATGGGTGCTGAGGTCATCGAGACGGTCGAGAACCGTCACAAGAAGGCAGGCGGTCTCAACCAAGCGCTCAAGGTGTTGCTCCCCGACCTCGGCGACAACGACCTGGTGATGGTGATGGACGCCGACACCGTCCTCGACCAGGGCTTCCTCGCCGAGGCGGCACGCCGGATGACCGACGACCGCGCCCTGATGTCGATCGGTGGGCTGTTCTACGGCGAGGACGGCGCGGGGCTGATCGGTCTGTTCCAGCGCAACGAATACACCCGCTACGCCCGCGACCTCCACCGCCGACGCGGGATGGTGTTCGTGTTGACCGGCACCGCGTCAGTGTTTCGGCCGCGAGCACTGCGCACGGTCGCCGAGCAGCGGGGCAAGTTGCTGCCCGGCGTACCCGGCGATGTCTATGACACGGTTGCGCTGACCGAGGACAACGAACTCACCTTGGCGTTGAAGTCCCTCGGCGCGCTGATCACCTCGCCCTCCGGATGCACGGTGGTGACCGAGGTGATGCCGACCTGGCGCCAACTGTGGGTGCAGCGACTGAGGTGGCAACGCGGCGCGCTCGACAACCTCGGCGCCTACGGGTTCAGTTGGCAGACGTGGCGCTACTGGGTGCAGCAGGTGGCGATCTGTTATGGCGTCGTCGCGCTGCTCGGTTATCTCTCGATGCTCACGATCACCGCGTTGGCTCTCGCCGAATGGGTCTGGTTCCCGTTCTGGCTCGGCATCGGTCTGGTCTTCATGGTCGAGCGGGTGTGGACCGTACGCCGTGGTGGCTGGCGCGCGATCGCGTTGGCTGCGCTGGTGCTGCCCGAACTCTGCTACGCCACCTATCTCGGCCTCGTCTATCTGAAGGGCGTCTGGGACATCACCTTCGACCGCGCCGCGACCTGGCACCTGGGAGACCCGGCATGATCCCCTTCGGCATCGTCTTGGACCAAGACGTCCTCTACTCCGACTGGTTTGCAGTGCTGGCGGCGTTCGTGGCCGTCAACACCGTCATGTACGTCGCGCTGGCGATCGCCAAGACGCTGCCGCGGATCCATCTCAGCGAACATCTGCCGCGGCGCCACCAGCGTCGCGAGACCCGTAGCATCCACCCCGACGGACCGGTGTGAACCATGACTTCTGACCTCACCACACATCGAGCTGACAGCCACGACCTGATCCGGGTGCACGGCGCCCGGGAGAACAACCTCAAGGACGTGCACGTCGAGATTCCCAAACGCCGGCTGACCGTCTTCACGGGGGTCTCGGGATCGGGCAAGAGCTCATTGGTCTTCGCCACCATCGCCGCCGAGTCACAGCGGCTGATCAACGAGACCTACAGCACCTTCGTCCAAGGCTTCATGCCGTCGATGGCCCGGCCCGAGGTCGACCTGCTCGAGGGTCTCACCACGGCGATCATCGTCGACCAGGAGCGGATGGGCGCCAACCCGCGCTCGACGGTCGGCACCGTCACCGACGCCAACGCCATGCTCCGGATGCTCTTCAGCCGTCTGGGCGACCCGCAGATCGGCCCGCCCAGCGCGTTCGCGTTCAACGTCCCGTCGGTCTCTGCGGCCGGTTCGATCACGGTCGGCAAGGGCGACAAGGCGATGGCCGAGAAGGTCAGCTTCAACAAACTTGGCGGCATGTGTCCGCGTTGCGAGGGCAGGGGATCGGTCAGTGACTTCGACCTGGCTGCGCTCTATGACGAAGAGAAGTCGATCAATGAGGGCGCTATCATCGTGCCGGGCTACTCGATGGACGGCTGGTACGGCCGGATCTTCCGAGGTTGTGGCTTCTTCGACCCCGACAAGCCGATCAAGAAGTTCAACAAACGTGAGCTGCACTCGTTGGTGCACAAGGAGCCGACCAAGATCAAGGTCGACGGGATCAATGTCACCTACGAGGGTCTGATCCCGAAGATCCAGAAGTCGATGCTGTCCAAGGACGTCGAGGCGATGCAGCCGCACATCCGTGCATTCGTCGAGCGGGCGGTCGTCTTCACCACCTGTCCCGAGTGCGACGGCACCAGGTTGGCGCCGGAAGCCCGGTCGTCGAGGATCGCGGGCACCAACATCGCCGACGCCTGCGCCATGCAGATCAGCGATCTGGCCACCTGGGTGCGCGAACTCGACGAGCCGTCGGTTGCGCCACTGTTGAAGGGGTTGCAGCACCTGCTCGACTCGTTCGCCGCTATCGGCCTGGGCTACCTCTCGTTGGACCGCCCGTCCGGGACGCTCTCGGGCGGTGAGGCCCAGCGCACCAAGATGATCCGCCACCTCGGCTCGTCGCTGACCGACGTCACCTACGTCTTCGACGAACCGACCATCGGGCTCCACCCGCACGACATCGCCCGCATGAACGACCTGCTGCTGCAGTTGCGCGACAAGGGCAACACGGTGTTGGTCGTCGAACACAAGCCGGAGGCGATCGCGATCGCCGACCACGTGATCGACCTCGGCCCCCGAGCCGGCACGGCCGGAGGCCAGGTGGTCTTCGAGGGCACCGTCGACGGCCTGCGCGCGAGTGACACGCTCACGGGCCGGCATCTCGACGACCGGAGCCGGGTCAAGCCGGAGGTGCGTACGCCGACCGGCCACCTGGAGATCCGTGGCGCCTCGACCCACAACCTCCGCAGCGTCGACGTCGACATTCCGCTCGGCGTACTGACCGTGGTCACCGGCGTTGCCGGTTCGGGCAAGAGTTCGCTGATCCACGGGTCGGTCGCCGGACAGGACGGTGTGGTGGCGGTCGACCAGGGCGCGATCAAGGGTTCGCGCCGCAGCAACCCGGCGACGTACACCGGCCTGCTCGATCCGATCCGCAAGGCGTTCGCCAAGTCGAACGGGGTGAAGCCCGCGCTGTTCAGCGCCAACTCCGAGGGGGCCTGTCCGATCTGCAAGGGCGCCGGCGTGATCTACACCGAACTCGGTTTCATGGACACCGTGTCCTCTCCGTGCGAGGAGTGTGAGGGCAAGCGGTTCCAGGCGTCGGTGCTGGTGCACAAGCTCGCCGACCGCGACATCACGGAAGTCCTCGCGATGTCGGTGTCTGAGGCGTGCGACTTCTTCGGCGAAGGTGAAGCAAAGTTGCCGGCCGCGCACAAGATCCTCACCCGCCTCGTCGATGTGGGCTTGGGCTACCTGAGTCTCGGCCAGCCCCTCACCACGCTGTCCGGCGGTGAACGCCAACGGATCAAGTTGGCCACCCACATGGGGGAGAAGGGCGGCATCTACGTCCTCGACGAGCCGACCACCGGCCTCCACCTCGCCGATGTGGAGCAGCTCCTCGGCCTCCTCGACCGGCTGGTCGACAGCGGCAAGACAGTGATCGTGATCGAGCACCACCAGGCCGTGATGGCGCACGCCGACTGGATCATCGACCTCGGTCCCGGCGCCGGACACGACGGCGGCCAGGTCGTCTTCGAAGGCCCCCCCGCCGCGCTGGTCGCCGACGCCACCACCCTCACCGGCCGACACCTGGCCCAGTACACCGCCCCCTGAGGCCCACGACCCCGCTCCCCGAGGTGCATGCGAAAAGAGCCCCGAAGGGCCAGGAACGACTGGCACGATGGTCACCGATCGATGGACGACAGACGAAAGGGGTGCAGATGTCGAAGCAGGTGCAGATCACGTTTGACTGCCACGACCCGGGCGCGTTGTCGCTGTTCTGGGCCGACGTCCTGGGCTACCAGGTGCCGGGCCCGCCCGGCGTCGAGCTCGCAGACGGGCAGGCGCCCTTGGAGGCGTGGCAGGACTTCCTGGCCGGGATCGGCGTACCGGAGTCGGAGTGGAACTCTCGCTCAGCTGCTGAGGATGCCGCGGGACAGGGCCCACGGCTCTTCTTCCAGCGGGTCCCCGAGGAGAAGGCGACCAAGAACCGGGTGCACGTCGACGTGCGCGTCGCGCCCGGACTCGTGGGGGAGGAGCGGATGGATGCGTTGGAGGCCGAGTGCGCTCGGTTGGTCGCCCTCGGCGCAACCAGGATTGAGCGCCACGAGCCGGCGCCCCCGATGGAGGCAGGGTTCATCGTGATGACCGATCCCGAGGGCAATGAGTTCTGTCTTGACTGAGCCCGCAGCGTCCGTGGTGGCCGTGAGCCGGGAGCAGTTGCACCAGTTCAGCAAGACACCGGTCGCCGAGATCGAGCTAGTTGCGGGCATCGGCGTACTCGGTGATGCCCACGCTGGCACCCTGGTGCAGCACCGCTCGCGCAAGAGCCGGCAACCCAATCAGGTCAACCTCCGTCAGGTGCACCTGATCCACGACGAGTTGTTGGACGAAGCGCGCGCCGCCGGTCACGACGTCGGCCCGGGAGGCATGGGGGAGAACGTGCTCACCCGCGGGCTCGACCTGCTGGGGCTGGGCCAGGATGCGGTGCTCGATATCGGCGAGGTGCGGTTGCGGGTGACCGGCCTGCGCAACCCGTGTCGCCAGATCAACACCTTCTCGCCGGGCCTGCTCAAGGTGGTGGTGGCGCGCGCCGACGGTGTGCCCAGCACGTCCGATGTCACGCTCGGCCCGACCGGTGGTGCCGACAACGTCGACGGAGTGGCGATCGTACGCAGAGCCGGAGTGATGGCCGTCGTCGAGCGCGGTGGCACGATCACGGCCGGGTTGCCGATCCGTGTGGTCCAGGCTCCCGGGCCGCATCGCCCGCTCGCACCTGTCTGAGACGCGACTTCGGTCAGGCCCGCAGCGAGTGCAGTTCGACGACCGTGATGTCGGAGTCCGCGCCGACCCGGGTGGGCGGGCCCCATGCCCCGGCGCCGCGCGAGACGAAGAGCTGGGTGTCGCCGTACTTCTCCAGACCGGCGACGGTCGGGTTCACCAGCCCCGCGACGAGGGGACCCGGCCACAGTTGTCCACCGTGCGTGTGGCCGGAGAGTTGCAGGTCGACCCCGTGGCGACGCGCCTCGTGCACCTGCACCGGCTGATGGGCCATCAGGACCACCGGACGTGCCGGGTCGCGGTCGGCCAACGCCCGGTCGTAGTCGGGTGCTTGGTCGTAGCGGGCGCCCATCTCGTCGTTGACGCCGGCCAGATCGACGTACGGCAGCTCGATCCGTGCGTTCTGGAGCGGGTTGAGCCCGAGCTCCTGGAGGTGCTCCACCCACTGCTCCACGCCGGAGATGTATTCGTGGTTGCCGGTGACGAAGTGGGCGCCGTGGCGCGCGCGCAGTCGGGCCAGGGGAGCCGCAGCGCGCGCCAGGTCGTCCACGTCGCCGTCGACGAGGTCGCCGACGATGGCGATCAGGTCCGGCTGCGTGCGGTTGACGGTGTCGACGACCTTCTCGGCGAACCCTCGCCCCAGCGTCGGTCCGAGGTGGATGTCGCTGACCACCGCGATGCGCAGTCCGTGCGCCGCGGGTGGCAGCTTCGCCAGCGGCACCCTGACATGCGCGACCTGCGGGCCTCGGAGGACGCCGTGGGTGCCCCGCGCGACGGTGACCGCTGAGACTCCGATCGCAGTTGTCGCTGCGGCGCGGGCCACGAACTGACGGCGACTGACGACAGCTCCGTCCGAGGTGGGTGCCTCCGGTTGGCTGGTCGATCGCACCCGCCGTATGCCGGCAACCACGCCACGGAGGAAGTCGAGGCCGAGCACCACCATGACGGCGTAGAGGAGGAATGCCAGCCAGAGGTAGCCGGGCCACGCGAGCACCTGGCGGAGGCCGAACGGAGCGTCCAGCAGCTGACACACGATGGTGGCCACTGTGCAGCTCGGCCCGAACAGGTATGCCGCCGTTGCCGCCTGCCGTCCCCGTCGCGACGTGATCGTGTCGCGCACCAGCCGACGCCAGAGATACACGTGCACCCCGACGGTCGCAGCGAGCACCGCGACCGCCCCCAACGCGAACAGCACCACGGTCGTCGGCCTACTTCCAGCTCAGGACAAGCGCGTGCATCCTGTCACGCCGCGCGCTCCCTCAGCCGACGGGTGTGACTGCCTGCTCCCGGAGCGCCATGTTGGCTTCGACCTCGGCGCGCCACGCCTCGTTGGGTCGGGTGGTGTCGATCTCGAACTCGAAGCGGTCGGTCATCTCGGGGGTGACCTCGTCGACGTCGACGTAGAACTGCTGGTACCAGCGGCGCAGCTGGTAGACCGGGCCGTCCTCTTCGCACAGCAGCGGGTTGTCGATCGGCGCCTTGTTCTTCCAGATCTCCACGTCCTGCTCGAAGCCGATCTTGATGAACTGGGCCTGCCGCGCAGCAATCGCCTCTGCCTGCTCGTCAGAGACACCCTCGGGCTTCCGCACGATCAGGCCGTACATCAGCACGAAGCTGTTCTCGTCGATCGGGTAGTGGCAGTTGATCAGG
>JBEBTI010000060.1:0-15355 GCA_040393845.1 Nocardioides daejeonensis | reverse complement strand
CGTGGTACTTCAGCTTCTGCGAGCGCTCGTTGGCGCCGTACTTCTCCTTCATCGCCACCGCCCAGATGCGACGGGCGACGCGGCCGATCACGGAGTACTCCGGGTCCATGCCGTTGGAGAAGAAGAACGACAGGTTGGGCGCGAAGTCGTCGATGTCCATGCCGCGCGCGAGGTAGGCCTCGACGTAGGTGAATCCGTTGGCGAGCGTGAACGCCAGCTGGCTGATCGGGTTCGCTCCGGCCTCGGCGATGTGGTAGCCGGAGATCGACACGGAGTAGAAGTTGCGGACCTGGTTCTGGATGAACCACTCCTGGATGTCGGCCATGCAGCGCAACGAGAACTCGGTGGAGAACAGGCAGGTGTTCTGACCCTGGTCCTCCTTGAGGATGTCGGCCTGCACCGTGCCGCGCACGCTGGCGACGGCGTACGCCGCGAGCTGGGCCCTTTCCTCGTCGTTCGGCTGTCGACCTTCCTTGTCCACGAACGCATCGACCTGCTGGTCGATCACGGTGTTGAGGAAGAACGCCAACACGGTCGGCGCCGGGCCGTTGATCGTCATCGACACCGAGGTGCTCGGAGCGACCAGGTCGAACCCGTCGTAGAGCGCCTTCATGTCGTCGAGCGTGGCGACGGAGACACCGGAGGTGCCGACCTTGCCGTAGACGTCGGGCCGCAGGTCGGGGTCCCGGCCGTAGAGCGTGACCGAGTCGAACGCGGTGGACAGCCGGGTGGCCTCGCCGTCGGCGGAGAGCAACTTGAAGCGACGGTTGGTGCGGAACGGGTCACCTTCACCGGCGAACATCCGGGCCGGGTCCTCCCCGTCACGCTTGAACGGGAAGACGCCAGCGGTGTAGGGGAAGTGACCGGGCAGGTTCTCCTTGCGCCAGAACTTCACCAGCTCACCGTGGTCGGTGAAACGCGGGAGCGACACCCGCGGAATCTTGTTGCCGGACAGGGATTCCTTGGTCAACTGCGTGACGATCTCCTTGTCACGCACCACCACCGTCTGCTCGTCGCCCGAGTACGACGCCACGACATCCGGCCACGCGGTGATCTGGTCGGCCACCTCGTGCGGCAGGTTCTTGCGTGCCGACTCCAACAGAGCGGGAACGCCGCCGACCTCGGTCTCGGCCGAGACCAACTCACCCTGGACGGTCTCGAGGCGCTGCACCCGTCGGGCGGCCTCGGCGTACTCCTCGGTGCGCTGGTGGTAGCCGCGCACCGCCTCGGTGATCTCGGCGAGATAACGCACCCGGTCGCCGGGCACCACCTGGGCGATGCCCGAGGAGTGCTTGACGTCGACCGCAGGCAGGGTCCCCGGCTGCACGACCAGTCCGAGTTCGGCCAGCGCATCGCGCAGGTGCTGGTAGAGCGCGGTCACGCCGTCGTCGTTGAAGGTCGCTGCGGAGGTGCCGTAGACCGGCATCGCCTCCGGCCCGGAGCCGAATGCTTCACGGTTGCGGACCAGCTGGCGACCGACGTCGCGCAGTGCGTCCTTCGCACCGCGGCGTTCGAACTTGTTGATCGCCACGGTGTCGGCGAAGTCGAGCATGTCGATCTTCTCCAGCTGCGACGCAGCTCCGAACTCCGGCGTCATCACATACATGGAGTGGTCGACGTACGGCAGGATCCCGGCGTCGCCCTGCCCGATGCCCGGCGTCTCGACGATGACGAGGTCGTAGCCGGCCGCCTTGACGACCGCGATCACGTCGCTGAGTCCCTCGGGCACCTCGTGGCTGCCGCGAGTGGCCAGCGAACGGAACATGGCGGTGCCGCTCGCCAACGAGTTCATCCGGATCCGGTCACCGAGCAGCGCGCCACCACCGCGGCGGCGGGTCGGGTCGACCGCGATGACGGCCACCCGGAGCTTGTCCTCCTGGTCGACACGGAAGCGGCGCACGAGTTCGTCGGTCAGGCTGGACTTGCCGGACCCACCGGTGCCGGTGATGCCCAGCACGGGTACGACGCGGGCGTCCGCGGCGGCGCGGATCGAGGCGAGGAAGTCGTCGGGGAGTTCACCGTTCTCTGCGCCGGTGATCGCCCGCGCCACCGCGAAGCGGTCACCGGTCAACACCTGCTCGGCGCTGACGCCGGCCTGCTCCCACAGGTCGATGTCGCAGTCTTCGATCAGCTTGTTGATCATGCCGACGAGACCGAGCTGCTGGCCGTCCTCGGGCGAGAAGATCTTCACGCCACAGCGGGCGAGGCGTTCGATCTCCTCGGGAACGATCACACCGCCGCCGCCGCCGTACACCTTGATGTGGCCGGCGCCGCGCTCACGCAGCGACTCGACGAGGTATTCGAAGTATTCGACGTGGCCGCCCTGGTAGGACGAGACCGCCACACCCTGCACGTCCTCCTCGATCGCCGCGTCGACGACCTCCTGGACGGAGCGGTTGTGACCGAGGTGGATCACTTCGGCGCCCTGCGACTGCAGGATCCGGCGCATGATGTTGATCGAGGCGTCGTGACCGTCGAACAGGCTCGAGGCCGTCACGAAACGCACCGGGTTGCTCGGCTGGTGGAGTTTGTTGGTGCTCACGACGTCTCCCGCGGGTCGATTTACTAGGACTTCCAACTAAATAGTAGGACGTCCGAGGAAATCGACCAAGCCGCGGTGGCGCGCCTCACACCAACGCGGCAGAAAGTGTCGTGCGGGCACCGACCAGAGAGGGCCCGTACCAGGTCAGCAGCCGTCCCTCGAGCAGCACCGTCGGCACGCTGAAAGCCTCGGGGCCGTCGGTTTCGGTGAAGACGTACGGCTCGTCCGGCAGGAGTACGACGTCCGGACGCCTCGCCTCGATGTCGGCCACCGTGACACTCGGATAGCGACCCTCGGCGTCGTCGTACACGTTGGCGAAGCCGAGCCGGGCGAGCAGGTCGCCGGTGAAGGTGTCGCGACCGACCACCATCCACGGGTCACGCCAGATCGCCACGGCGGCACTCCCCCGAGACGGCGCCGGCGCTGCCCAGACCTGTTCGGCCTCGCTGAGCCAGTCGGGGGTGCCGAGCGCCAGCGCCTCCGCGAAGAGCCGACGCATCGACGCGATCGCCTCGGGCACCGATTCGGTGACCGTCACCCACACCGTGATCCCCCGCTCCCGCAACCGGCGGACGTCGAGCTCACGGTTCTCTTCACGGTTGGCGACGACCAGATCGGGTTGCAGGTCCGCGATGGCGCCCAGGTCAGGGTTCTTCGTGCCGCGGACCCGGACCACGTCGAGGTCGGCGGGGTGGGTGCACCAGTCGGTGGCCCCGACCAACACCTCACGGTGCGTCTCGGCGATCGCCTCCGTCAACGACGGCACGAGCGAGACCACGCGCCGGGGTGCACCGACCAGGTCGACCGGGTGGCCCAGGTCGTCGTGCATCGTCAGCGCAGTTCGTCGAGCAGGGCTTCGGCGCGACGGTCCTGGGCGAGGTCCTCCTCGAAGACGTCGCCGTCGAGCACCACGGTCGGGGTCGAACGCACGCCGGCGTCATCGGCTTCGTCGGACGCGGACGTCACCCAGTCCTTGCCGGCCCCGGAGACGATGTCGGGCTCGACTGCCGCACGGTCGGCGCCGGCCTGGACGGCGAGGGAGAGCAGGTCAGGAGTCGGCGCACCGCCGCGCTCGGCCGGCTGGTTGGCGTAGAGCAGGTCGTGGAACGCGAGCGCCACCTCGGGGTCGGACTTCGCCAGCACCACCGAGAAGGCGGCGGCAGCGTCCTCGGCCCACCCGCCGAGCAGGTTGAACGGCCGGTAGGAGACCCGCACCTTGCCGTCCGCAGCCAGAGCGGCCAGCTGGCCGTCGAGCGAGCGCTCCAGCGCTCCGCAGGCGGGGCAGAGGAAGTCTTCATAGATGATCACGTCGTGGGGCGCGTCGTCAGATCCGATCACCAGCTCGTGGTCGGACGCGCCGATCGCCGGCGCGTCGACGTCGGACTGCATCTTCTTGAGCACCAGGTAACCGATGCCGGTGATCGCGATCAGCACGAGCACGATCGCCCCCACCCGCACCATCTCGCGCCGCAGGTTCTCCCTGCTCCGCTGCTTGCGCCGGACGACATCGGCCTGCGCCGTCGTCGTCGCGGTCGGTCGCGTGGTGCGACGCTGAGTCTGCGGCTGCTTCTTGGGCTTGCTCACGAGGTATCCCTATCAGGTCACGCTTGGCGCTGCTCGGCAACCCACGGGTTCAGCGGCGCCCGGTGAGATATCCGAGCACCGCCAGCGACAGCAGCACCGAGATGACAGCGGCGTTCGCGGTCGGGCTGATCAGCATCGGCGCGGAGGCGAGCAGGGCGACGTCGAACCCGCGGAGCACGCTGCCGTAGAGATTGGTCGGTACGCCGCCGGCCGGACTCGAGACCAACGGTCTTCCGTAGTCCGGCGGACGTCCGCAGACCCAGCGCACTCCGGCAGCCAGAGCACCGACGCCACAGGCAAACGCGATCTGGACCGCATCGACCGGCAGGTCGGTGATGTCGCGCAGCGCCCACGCACAGGCCAGCGCGTGCGCGATCAACAACAGGGCCGGGACGACGAGAGCCGCGCACCGTGTGGCGGCGACCGTGGTGGGAAACATCCGTTGCATCCCGGCCGAGCGCGCCAGCACGCGCAACGACACCAGCAACGGCAGGCCCACGATGAATCCGGTCAGCACGACGGTCACCACCACGACCCGACCGCCGCCCAGCGCGTCCACCGCATAGGGCAGCGCCGCCGAACCGGCGAGCAGGGCGACGGTGCCGAGGTTGCGCCGCAGGCGTACGACGTCACGCCAGACCAGCGCGCCCAGGCCGGTGGGGCCACCCCGCACAGGTGTGCGCACGGCCCGGCGTCGACTCCGGTGCGCGACCAGGACGTCGTACATCAGGGCGAGGTCGAGCGCGGCCAGCGCACCACCGAGTCCGGGCACGAGAGCACCGCCCGGAGCCACGTCGATGCGGCGAAGGCGACGGGTCAAGGCGGTGGCCGACACCGCCACGGCCAGCACTGCGACCCACGACAGCCCGACCAGGAGCCAGGTGCTGCCGCGCGGGGTCTCAGGCGCGGCCAGTCCAGGAGTGACGTCGGTGGCGATCACCACCAACCCTGCCCAGACGAGCAGCAACGTCACCGGCACGAGCAGCGCTGCCGGGTGGCGGCCGGACACCTGCCGATGGGCCAACGCGGCCGTGCCCAGCGCGGCGGTCGCAGCGGCCCCGACCGACAGTGCCCCGACCGAGGGCCAGCCGAAACCGGCCAGCACGCCGGCGGCGGCCGCGACCGGCGCCGTGACCGCGACAGCCAGGGCGAGCATGCCCCACAGGCGGGTGCGCAGGAGCTCGCCCCGGTCGACCGGCGCAGCCAGCAACCAGCTGGCGGCACCGGGACTCACGTGCACCGGACCGACTGCGCGCCCCATCGCCCAGCAGGCCGCCAACACCGCGCCCGACACCAGCCAGGCCAACAGCACCCGGTCGGACGTGCAGGTCGCGGTGCGGCAGGCATCGTCGGTGAGGTGCGAGACGTTGATCAGCACGTTGACCGCCATCGAGCCGAGCATCACCACCGCCAGCAGCGCGACGTAGGCGTCCTCGAGCACCTCCCCGAGGGTCGCCGTACGTCGGCTGCGACGCCAGTGTCGGATCTCGCCACGAAGCTCCCCGGCCTGCGTGCTCAGGACGATGCCCCGAGGTCGATCACCTGGTCGCCGACTGCGTCGGCGAGCGAGGGCGCGTGGCTCGCGAAGAGGATCGCCAGGCCCGCCTTCTTCTCCGCGATGAGCCGATCGGTCAACCAGGCAAGTCCGTCGGAGTCGAGGCGCTGTTCGGGTTCGTCCAGCACCAGCAGCCGGCGCGGCCGCACGAAGGCACTCGCCAACGCGAGGCGACGGCGCTGACCTGACGACAACGAGACCGGCAGCTGGCCTGCCTGGGCCATCAGGCCGACCTCTTTGAGCACCTCGTCGACCAAGCGGTCGGAGTCCTCGACCCGGTGGGCGCGAGCGAAGAGGTCCAGGTGCTCGACCACGGTGAGGTCGGGGAAGAAGTCGAGGTCGTCCATCACCACAGCCATCGCCGAGCGGATCGTCGGCGACCGCTCGTCGAATGTCTCCCCGACGACTTCGATCGTGCCGGCGTCTGGCACCTCGGCACCGGTGACGCACTTGAGCGCAGTGGACTTTCCGCTGCCGTTCGGACCGACCAGCACGGCGGCCGATCCGGCGCGTACGTCGATGTCGAGGCCCGCCAGCACGTGGTGGTCGCCAAAGGAGCGGGTCAACCCGCGCACGCTGAGGACGGGTGTCTTCTTCACAGCGACCAGCCTCCCAGAACCCGCCAACCGGTCAGTCAGTGGCGGCGAGCCGCGCCAGGTCGTTGGCGTCGACGATCGGACGCACGTCGGGATCGGCGCCCGGGCGGGTCCGTACCCAGCCGACCCCCGCTTCCAGTCGCCGCACCACCCTGCCTGGTACGCCGGCCACGACCGAGTGGTCGGGGATGTCGCCCCGGACGACCGAACCGGCAGCGACCACGACGTTGCGGCCGATGGTCGTCCCGGGCAGCACGATCGCCCCGTGCCCGATCCACGAACCGGAGCCGATCCTCACCGGCTGGTGGCGGCCGAGCTGGTCACCGACCGGCACGTCCGGATCCTGGTAGCCGTGGCTCGCATCGGAGACGAAGACGTCCTGCCCGAACCAGACGTCGTCACCGATCTCGATCGACTCGTGGGCGGTGAAGGTGCTCCTGGTGCCGACCACACAACGGTCGCCGATCACCAGTGCGCGCGACGGGACGTGGATGTCGCCCACGCCGTACCCGACCGACAAGGTGCACGCCCGACCGACCAAGGTGCGCGATCCGATGTGGATCGCGTGCGCTCCGAGGATCGTCGCTTGGGGGAAACCGATGCAGCTGGCCTCGCCGAACGACCCGAAGCGATCGGCGGCACGGGTGCCGGGCGTGATCTCGCCGACCCACTCAACCGCGCGCAACAACGAGTGGAGGGCAGGACTCAACAGGGTTCTCAGCGCTGGCACGGCCGCAGCGTAGCGGTCCGTCGATCCCGACCGCCCGACCTGCGGCGTCCTTCGTCAGGTAACCCCGCGACCGCCGGGTCGTTGGGCCCGGCAAGGCCGGCGCCGCCGACCTTGCCTCTGCCGCCTGCCCGAAGGACTGCACCGTGCTCAAGAAGTGCGCGCTACTGCTCGCCGCCCTGCTCGTCTGCACCTTCCTCACCCAGTCCGGCATGGGAGCGTCCACCGGCACCCCCCAACCGGCCGCGGCGGGAACGGTCGACCCCTGTGGCGAACCGGTGCTGCGGGCCGACGGAATCCCGTGGGAGTGCACCTTCGCCGACGACTTCTCCGGCGCCGAACTCGACCGCAGCCGCTGGATGCCGCAGACCTCCGGTTATCGCAGCGGAAGCGCCGGGGCGTGGGCCTGCTACGTCGACTCCCCCGACGTGATCCGCGTGGCCGACGGAGTGCTCACCCTCAGCGCGGTCCGGGACGAGGCCGCGACCCCGTGCCCGGCGTTCCGCAACCAGCCGCTCACCGCCTACCGCGCAGGCTCGGTCTCCACCTACGACCGGTTCTCGCAGATGTACGGGCGGTTCGAGGCCCGGATCCGGGTCACCGCCACTGACCAGCCCGGACTGCAGGAGTCGTTCTGGTTGTGGCCTGACACGCGCTACCACGACACGGCACTGTGGCCCGTCACCGGCGAGATCGACATCGCCGAGACCTATTCCAACCACCCCGACCTGGCGATCCCGTTCCTGCACTCGGTGACCAGCGTGCTGGGGCCGGTGTACGGCGTCAACACCGCCCACTGCGCCGCCACGCGCGGTGAATGGAACACCTTCGCCCTCGAGTGGGGGCCCACGGAGTTGGAGATCTTCGTCAACGGCGAGTCGTGTCTCGTCAACACCGCGAACGATCCCGCGTTCGACAAGCACTACATCGTTGCGTTGACCCAACTGCTCGGCGCGAAGGCGAACTCCGTCACCGAAGGCACGCCGCTCCCCGCTTCCACGGAGGTCGATCACGTGAAGGTGTGGCGCTGAGAAGGTGCTCACGAAGGCGCGGTGCTCACCGGCCATGGCCTGTCCACGCACGGCCTGAGGGGGTGCGCCGCATCTTCCACCGACTCTGATTGACTCGTGGCCATGCCACGACTCCACGTTGACCGTTTGGTGAAGGCGTACGGCACCAAGATTGCGCTGCGCGAGACCAGCTTCGAGGTGCGTCCCGGCGAGATCTTCGGGTTCGTCGGGTCCAACGGCGCCGGCAAGACGACCACGATGCGGATCATCCTCGGCGTGCTGGCTGCCGACAGCGGCCAGCTCATCTGGGACGACCGGCCGCTGGGCCCGGACCAGCGACGCCGGATCGGCTACATGCCGGAAGAACGTGGCCTCTACCCACGGATGAGAGTCGGCGACCAACTGACCTACCTGGCGACCCTCCACGGCCTGTCGCCGTCCGATGCCAAGCGGTCGATGCAGGCGTGGACCGAACGGCTCGGCGTGGCCGGACACGAACGCGACGAGGTGCAGACCCTCTCCCTGGGCAACCAACAACGCGTGCAGTTGGCGGCCGCGCTCACCCACCAGCCTGAGCTGCTGGTGCTCGACGAGCCGTTCTCCGGGCTGGACCCGGTCGCGGTTGACGTGATGAGCGATGTGCTTCGCGAGCGCGCCGACGCGGGGGTGCCGGTGCTCTTCTCCTCCCACCAACTCGAACTGGTCGAGCGACTGTGCGATCGCGTGGGCATCATTCGCGACGGCCGGATGGTCGCTGTCGACACGGTCACCGCCCTGTGTCGCCATGAGGTGCCGCGCTGGCAGGTGCAGGGGCCGAGCGGGACCTCATGGGTGCCGCAGTCCTCAGCTCTCCACGTGGTGGCGAGCGGCGACGGTGTCACGACAGTGGAGGTGGCGGATCCGCGGCCCGGTGCGGAGCAGGAGTTGTTGCGCGCGGCACTGGCCACCGGACCCGTGACCGGGTTCGGGCAGGTCCGACCTACCCTGACCGAGCTCTACCGTGACGTGGTCGCGGCCCCGACGGAGGTGACGTCATGAGTACGCCGGTCTCGCCCGGCGCTCCGCTGTCGACCGCAGCCGCCGTACGTCTGGTGGCGGTGCGGGAGATCCGCTCGAAGATGTTCGCCAAGACCTTCGTGCTGACCACCGCCGCGACGATGGCTGCGATCATCGTCGGTGGCCTGCTCTATGCCCTGCTCGGATCCTCCGATCCGAGTCGCATCGGCGTCCTGTCCGACGACCCGCGGGGACCGACCGTCGAGGCGCTCGGCTCCGCAGCGGCCGGCGACGTCGAGGTGGTCACCGTCAGTTCTCGTGGCGAGGGCGAGGAGAAGGTCACCGACGGCGATCTCGACGCGCTCCTGGTCCCCGCAGACTCGGGCGTCACCGTCGTCGTCGAATCCGAACTCTCCGACTCGCTCAGCACGCTCTTCGCCGCGTTGGCGCAACAGCAGGCGCTGGCGGATGAGATCCTCGAACTCGACGGTGACCCCGCCCGGGTTGCCGAGGCGGTCGGGTCGGCGAGCCCGACGGTCGAAGCCCTCGATGCCGCCGACGAACGTGACGGCGGCCAGATCTTCGCCGGTTTCGCAGCCGGCATCCTGATCTTCATGGCGCTGATGACCACTGGGCAGATGGTCGCGCAGGGCGTCGTCGAGGAGAAGTCGAGTCGTGTCGTCGAGTTGCTCCTCGCCACGGTCAGGCCGTGGCAACTGATGGCCGGGAAGGTGCTCGGAATCGGTGCCGTCGGGTTGGCGCAGGTGGCGGTGCTGGTCGCAACCGGCGTGACCACCGCCCTCGGGTTCGGACTCCTCGACGGCACGTCGCTGGAGCTCGGTCCCACGGTGCTGTGGGCGATGGTGTGGTTCGTGCTCGGCTATGCGAGCTATGCGCTGGTGATGGCCGGGCTGGCGGCATTGGTGTCACGCCAGGAGGACGTCGGTTCAGCACTCTCGCCGGTGATGATGTTGATGATGGTGCCCTACGTGATCGGGGTCTCACTCGCGCCCTGGGACCCGGAGCACCCTCTGGTGCTGGCACTGTCCTACGTGCCGTTCAGCTCGCCGATGCTGATGCCGATGCGGATCGCCCTGGGCGGCGTGCCGCTGTGGCAGGTCCTCGTCTCGGTGATGCTGACCGTGCTCGTGCTCCCGGTCCTCGTCTGGTTGGCCGGACGGCTCTACGGTCGTGGCATCCTGCGCACCGGCGCTCGGGTCAAACTCTCGGACGCGCTGCAGCGATGAAGGCCCGGATCAGGTCGGAATCCTTCTTCCCCGGGACGGTTTCGACGCCGCTGGAGACGTCGACGCCCCACGGCGAGACCGCCCGGACGGCGCGGGCGACGTTGTCGGGCCGGAGACCGCCGGCCAGCAACCAGTGCCCGACCGGAGCGCCGGCGGTCAGGACGGACAGGTCCCAGGTCTGACCTGAACCCGGCTCCGGGGCGTCAAGCAGGAGCAACTCCTCGCCGTACTCTCCCACGGCCGGTGACGCGGCGTCGCGCAGCGACGTGGCGCGCCAGACACGTGGGTGGACGGCGAGGGCGTCCGCGAAGTCTGATGCGTCGTAGGCGGGACCATGCAGTTGGAGCACGTCGAAGCCAAGATCGAGGGCACGACGCGCCGCCTCGACAGCCGGCAGGTCGTTGACCACGAGCACCGTGTCGATCCGGCCGCTCGCAGCTGCCACTACCCGCGCTGCCTCGTCCACCGTCGCCCGACGCGCACTGGTCGCGTTCATCACGACACCCACCGCGTCCGCACCGGCATCGACGGCGACCTCGACGTGTTCGACATCGCGCAGACCGCAGATCTTCACATACACGAGGTCATCCTCCCAGCCCGAATGTTGTCGCCGCTTCTGGGTATCGCAGGGATCCCACGTCCGGAAGGAGCTGCGCCATGCAGTCAGAGCCCGCGTCCACCCCCGATCCCCTCGAAGAGGAGGCGAGTCCCGACGACGAAACGGCGTACGACGAGGAGGCGCCTGCACACGTCGACCCCGACCGGGAGGCACTCGCCCATGTGCGCGATCTCGACCCTGAGGCGGTCGCCGACGAGGCCGACCTGCCGGCCGACGACGCATGAGCAGCTTCGCGCGCGGGTACCTCAGCAACATGTCTGGACACGGAGATCGAGATGGCAGTCGCACCTCCCCCGAGAGCGGTCAGGAGCACAAGCGCCCGATCGTGCTGCCGGTGGTGATCCTCACCATGCTGGCCGTGCTCGCCATCTTCTTGGTCATCGGCATCGTGGTTCTCTGACCTGCGCCTCTCCGAACCGCCTCAGGCCCCCGCCTCCGGTCCTGCACTCGGCATCGTGTCAGTTCCCCGGCCAGTCCCCGGTCACCCGCTCGAAGAGTCGAGCACCTCCGCGGTCGGTGAGGGCCTTCACTGACGCATAGATGGCACCCTGCACCACGGCCGCGGCCAAGATCTCTCGGAGGTCGTACTCGCTCTCCAAGGCATTGGGCGGGTCGGCATTCTCGCCGTGCACTGCCTTGCGCCACACCCACTTGAACGCCATCCCGGCGAGCACTCCGGCCGCCATGGAGGTGACCAGGCCGACCGGGCGATAGAGCAACTTGGCCTTCGTCGAAGACTTCGTTCCTTGACTCATCTCTCTCCTGTTCCCCGGCAACTCATCGACCACGTCTCCACACCAGCAGGACCACTGCGGCAGCCACGACTGCGCCCGCCACCATCAACTGGTCGCGATGCAGTCTCGCTTGCCGCTTCACGTCCAACTTCTGCCCGAGTTGCTCGACGGTGTGTCCCAAATGCGCGCGAGCCACCTCGATGTCGTGCTGCAATTGCGCCTGATCGACGGCGTCGACCCCGGTTGCCTCATGCGACCCCACTGCTCGCCTCCTTCACTGTCTCGACATCCTTCTTGAGGTTGTCGATCGTGCGTTCCGGTACTGGCGGCGCGCCGCTGTCGACCTGCTTCTTGCCGGTGAACGCGACCAACCCGGCCGCGACGAAGAGCGCAAGGGTCACGATCAGGGAGGCCAGCCACGCATCGACGGCGAGACTGAGCGCAATGATCGCCGTCGCCACCAGCGCACCGCAGCCGAGGAAGGCCAAGAGGCCGGCCCCACCGAAGAGTCCGGCGCCGATGCCGACATTCTTGGTGCGTTGTTGCATCTCGACCTTGGCCATCGCCAGCTCGTCGCGCACCAGCCGTCTGGTGTCCTCGGAGAGGTCCCGCAGGAGCTCAGCGGTCGAGGGTTCCTTGGCGTCGGGGTCCCGGTCAACCATGGGCAACCTCCTCATCTCTCGAACTCGTCTGTGGTGGCCCGGTACCCAGTCGTCATCGCACGAAGCGTTCCCACGCGCGGTGCGCGCCGAGCAGTTCCTGGACCTGGAGGAAGCAGTCCTGGGCGTCCTCCGCAATCACCACGCCCGGCCCGCCCGCGCCATGGCCGGCAAGCTCGAGGGCCTCGCGTCCCGCACCCCAGGCGCCGATCGCCTTGGCGTGGCGCCAGCACTCGTCGATGAGCAGTTGCACGCGTGGGTCGAGGCTGGCCGGTGCCGATGCACCGGCCTTCTCGTCCCGGGCCGGGAGGGCATCGGGTGCCGGCGGCGGAGTCGCGGCCAGCAACAACGCGTCGTACTCGGCCGAGCGCGTGGTGGCGAAGGTCCTCTGCACCGGTACGCCGTCCACCTCGCCGCCGTGCGCAGCGATCACCAGCGGCACCATCCCCGCACCCGCGATCGCGGCACGCACGGCACCGAGATCGGAGAGGTCAGCCGACTCGTGGACGACGATGCCGACCATCCGCCCGTCGGTCGGCCAGTTGCCTCCGACCTGGGAGAGAGCGGGGCTGGGGACCTCCTCGGTCAACTCCTCGGTGGGGTCGGGCACCGGCAGTCCAAGCGCCGTGGCCACCTCTGAGCACAACACGGGGTCGATGTTGGCGAGGCACTGGAGTTGGCGTGCCCTGATCGTCTCCTCGTAGCACTTGCCCAGTTCGAACGAGTAGGCGCGAATGATGTGCTCCTGCTCGACTGCGCTCATGCTCGCCCAGAACAGCCGGGCCTGGCTGAAGTGGTCGTCGAACGAGACCGGGAGGGCCCGTTCCCGGGTCGCCTCCGCGACCCGAACCGGCGTGTCGTCGAATGCGCGTACGTCGTCACCCGCGAAGAACGGGCAGCCGCCGTCCAAGGAGTTCGGCTTGTAGGGTGCGGCACCGCTGTGCACAGCCTGTTGACCGAAGCCGTCGCGGAGCATGTCGTTGACCGGCGCGTGCGGCCGGTTGATCGGCAACTGGGCGAAGTTGGGGCCGCCCAGCCGTGTGAGTTGGGTGTCAAGGTAGGAGAACAACCGCACCTGGAGCAGGGGATCGTCGGTGACGTCGATCCCCGGCGGCAGGTGCCCTGGGTGGAAGGCAACCTGCTCTGTCTCGGCGAAGTAGTTGCTCGGGTTGGCGTTCAGCGTCAGCCGCCCGACCGCTTGGACCGGTGCCAGTTCTTCCGGGATCAGCTTGGTGGGATCGAGCAGGTCGATGCCTTCGAACTCCTGCTCCGGGTTGTCGGGGAACACTTGGATCCCCAACTCCCACTCAGGATGAGCGCCTGCTTCGATCGCGTCAGCGAGATCGCGACGGTGGAAGTCCGGGTCGACACCACCGAGCATCTGCGCCTCCTCCCACGTCAACGAGTGCACCCCGAGCACGGGCTTCCAGTGGAACTTGACCAGGGACGTCTCGCCTTCGGCGTTGGTGAGCCGGAAGCTGTGGATGCCGAAGCCCTCCATCATCCGATAGGAACGCGGGATCGCGCGGTCCGACATCTGCCACAGCGCGTGGTGTTGGGCCTCGGTGTGCAACGACACGAAGTCCCAGAAGGTGTCGTGCGCACTCTGCGCCTGAGGAATCTCGCGGTCGGGATGCGGCTTGGCGGCATGGACGATGTCGGGAAACTTGATGCCGTCCTGGATGAAGAAGACCGGCATGTTGTTGGCGACCAGGTCGAAGGTCCCCTCCGCCGTGTAGAACTTCGTGGCGAAGCCCCGTGTGTCCCGAGCGGTGTCCAACGAGCCACGTGATCCGACGACCGTGGAGAACCTGGTGAACACCGGCGTACGACTGCCCTCGGCCAAGAAGTCGGCGTGTGTGACGGTGCTGGCGTTTCCGTAGGCTTCGAACACTCCATGTGCTGCCGCGCCGCGTGCGTGCACCACGCGCTCAGGGATGCGTTCGTGGTCGAAGTGGGTGATCTTCTCCCGCAGGTGGTGGTCCTGCAGGAGCACCGGACCACGCCTGCCGGCCTTGAGCGAGTGGTCGCTGTCGCGGAGCCGGGCACCCTGCGCCGTGGTGAGGAACTCGCCCTGCTGGGCGTGGTCGGCCTGCTCATCGTGCGCCTCCGCGCCGGACGGCGTACGGGGTGTGGGGCCGGACTGGTCGGTCTTGGGGGGTAGCGGACCACGTGCGGCGGTGGGCTCCTCGAGCGGGGGTGCTTCAGAACCGGGCCTGCCGGGCGGGTCCGGCGTGACCAGGTCAGCGGCCTTGTCCGCAACCTTCTCGGCCGCGTCGACGACAGCGTCCTTTGCTGCTTCCACTGGATTGCGCTTGTTCATGTTGGTCTCTTCCGACTGGAGCGGGGGAATCGCGCGGTACCCGAGGGACGCCGGTCGACACCGAACGAGAACGACCTATTGGTACAAGATGGCGAAGCCGGAGGCGCCTTCGACGGGAGTCGTCCCTGGTGCGGGCCGCCGGGTGACTCGGAGAACACGTGCCGAAAGGCTTTCCGTTGATTTGTCCACGGTGGCCCGGTGGGCGAGAGCCCTGACCGGGAGTGACTTGATAGAAGCTTGCTGAGCCGTCAACTCGCAATAGGTGTGTCCCCCAGTCAGGGCCTTCGCCCGCGATCCCCGTCGTCCGCACAATACGAAGGAAGGGACCTCCTCGATGGTGACAGTGGGAATTGACCCGCACAAGCATGTGCACGTGGCGGTGGCCGTAGATGCCGCCGGCAGACAGGTCGGCAAACCGCTGACCGTGAAGAGCGGCCCTCACATGATCGCTGGGTTGTTGACCTGGGTCCGCTCAATCAGCGCCGCCACGCCGGTGACCTGGGCGATCGAGGATGGCCATGGATTCGCCCGTCGACTGGCCGACGGACTGCTTCTTGCGGGCCAAGAGGTCGTTTGGGTCCCGACGCGCCTCATGGTGGCTCACCGCAAGCTGCACGCCGCCACTAGGGCGAAGTCTGACCCCGTTGATGCCGCCGCGGCAGCGTATGCCGCGATCGCGACTCCGGAATTGGATCGACACCGCATCGACGAGCGCGTGCGTGAGTTGCGCGTGCTCGTTGACCATCGTGCCGATCTGGTGAAG
>JBEBTI010000059.1:0-15422 GCA_040393845.1 Nocardioides daejeonensis | reverse complement strand
GGCCGGCATCGGGTCGGTGGTCGAGAGCCTGGTGCCGACGTCAGGTCTGCCCGGGTTCGTCCGCTCCGTGGTCGGCTCCGAGATGCCGATCCACCAGGAGGAGTTCTATCCCTCGACCACCCGGGGCACGTTGACGGTGTCGCTGATCGGCAAGCCGGGCAGCCTCGACGGCACCATCACCCTCACTCCCGAGGGCGAGCGCACCGTGCAGACGGTGACCGCCGACGTGAAGGTGTCGATCCCCCTGGTCGGCGGCAAGTTGGAGAAGCTGATCGGCCAGGTGATGGGCAACCTGCTCAAGCTGCAGGGCGCCGTCGGCGCGGAGTGGCTCAACCGTTCCTGACCGGCGGCCCCGGTGGCGCTGCCGCCTCCTGTGAGTCGTCTGCTGCGGCCTCGTCCTCCACGGCGTCGCGACGACGTACGACGGCAATCACCACCCCGAGCACGACGAACGGGCCGAAGGCGATGCCGGCCACGATCCACTGTTCGTAGGCGTGCAACGCCCCCATGTGCTGGGCGATGAGTTCAGGGCGCATGACCCTGCCAGTCTCTCACGCGTGCCCTCAGTCGGGCAGTTGGTGTGGGTGCTGGTGGTCGGTCGGTGCGACGAAGGTCTCCTTGATCGAGCGCGGCGAGGTCCACCGCAGCAGGTTGCTCGCTGCACCCGCCTTGTCGTTGGTGCCCGACGCCCGTCCACCACCGAACGGCTGCTGGCCGACCACCGCTCCGGTCGGCTTGTCGTTGACATAGAAGTTGCCGGCCGCGAACCGCAGCGCGTTGCTGGCCCAGTCGATCGCGGTCCGGTCTCGGGCGATCACCGCACCGGTCAGGGCGTACGGCGTCGCCGATTCGGCCTGCCGCACCACCTTCTCGAAGTCCGCGTCGGGATAGACGTGCACCGCCAGCAGTGGGCCGAAGTACTCGGTGCGGAAGATCTCGTCGCGAGGGTCGGTGCCCAGCACCACCGTGGGGCGGACGAACCAACCGACCGAGTCGTCGTACTCGCCGCCGGCCACCACCTGCAGGCCACGCGTGGCGCGGGCCCGGTCGATGGCATCCCGCAGCTTCGCGAAGGCGCGTTCGTCGATCACCGCGCCGAGGAAGTTGCTGAAGTCGGTGACGTCTCCCATCCGGAGCTCGTCGACCTCGGCCAGGAACTGTTCACCCATCCGGTCCCAGACCGACTTCGCGACGTAGGCACGCGACGCCGCCGAGCACTTCTGTCCCTGGTATTCGAAGGCCCCACGCAGCAACGCGACCCGCAACACGTCGGGATCGGCCGACGGGTGGGCGATCACGAAGTCCTTGCCGCCGGTCTCGCCGACCAGACGCGGATAGGACCGGTAGCGGTCGATGCGCTCCCCCACCGCACGCCAGAGCTTGTGGAAGGTCGCCGTCGAACCGGTGAAGTGGATGCCGGCGAGATCGGGGTCGGCCAACGCCACCTCGGAGACCGCAAGACCGTCGCCCGGAAGCATGTTGATCACGCCCGGCGGCAACCCGGCCTCCTCGAGCAACTCCATGGTCAGGGAGGCGGCGAGCTGCTGCGAGCTCGACGGCTTCCACACCACCGTGTTGCCCATCAGGGCCGGGGCGGTGGGGAGGTTGCCGGCGATCGCGGTGAAGTTGAACGGCGTGATCGCACAGACGAAGCCCTCCAGCGGCCGGTGGTCGGTGCGGTTCCACACCCCGGGGCTGTTGGCGATCGGCTGCTCGGCCAACAACTGGTGGCCGTAGTGCACGTTGAAGCGCCAGAAGTCGATCAGCTCGCAGGCCGCGTCGATCTCCGCCTGCACGGCAGTCTTCGACTGGCCGAGCATCGTGGCCGCGTTGAGCCGCTGACGCCACGGCCCGGCCAACAGGTCAGCGGCGCGCAGCAGCACCGCGGCCCGCTCGTCGTACGGCAACGCCCGCCAGCCGGGAGCGGCAGCGCGCGCCGCGTCGATCGCCGCCTGGGCGTCCTTGGCGGTGCTGTTGCGGTAGGTGGCCACGACGTGCTGATGGTCGTGCGGCTGGACGACGACGCCCTCCTCGCCGCCGCCGTGGCGGCGCCGGCCGCCGATGTGTGCCTTCGCGGCCCGGGGTCGGCGCTCGAGGGTGGCGAGTTCGGCGGCCAGGCTGGCACGTTCAGGCGTGCCCGGCGCATAGGTGAGATTCGGCTCGTTGCTCGGAGCCGGCGGGTGCGTGATGGCGTCCATCACTCGATCGTGGCACGCAACCGTCGATCAGCCCAGCGTTCGGACGAGGCCGGGAATCTCCTGGCTGGCAAACCAGGCCAGGTCGTCGTCGCCGGGATCGGTGGCACGGTCACTGGTGTCGACATGTGCGCTGGCGACGTTGCGCCACACCACGTCGTGGGTCAGTTCGACGGCGGTGACGTCGTCACCACCGACCGGCCGTACGCCGGCCACGTCGACCGCCAGCACGTGCCGGCGGGGCAGGTCCGCATCGCCGCGCGCCTGCCACGACGCCGCAGCGGCCGCAGCCATCGCGGCGTACTCCCAGTCGTCCTCGTCGCCGTCAGTCCACTCGGCCTGCAATGCGTCGGTGACAGCATGGGCCGGCAGTGGCGCGGCCAGTCGTCGTTCCTCCACGAGCGCAGCGAGCTGGCCGGAAGTGAGCGGGACGTAGGCGCGGACAGTCATCTGGTCGACTTCTTCGGCTCGGTCGTGGTGGTGTCCTTGCGCCCGCGGGGGGCACGTCGCCGCGTCGCGACGCTGTCGACGAGCTCCTCGAGCGACTCGCTGATGCACTGGCCGAGCACGGCCAGGTCGGGCAACGCGTCCCGGTCGCCGGTGATGCCGTAGTGCACGCCCCCGTCGTACGACGTGACTCCGACAGCCAGGGCATGGCCCGGCAGCAGCGGCTGGACGGGATAGGTCTCGATCATCCTCGCCCCCGCGGCATACAGGGGGAACTGTGGCCCGGGCACGTTGGTGATGCTCAACTGGAAACTGCTTCGGGGAGCCGCTGCAGCGACCCGCGAGCCGAGGGCGTGGAAGGTCGTCGGGGCGAACCCGGCAACCCCGGCCAACCGGTTGGCAGCGACGGCACGTCCGGTCTCCGAGTGGGCCTTGAACGCGTAGGAGACCTGGTGCAACCGCACCAGCGGGCTGGCCTCGCCGATCGGCAACGTGACCAGGTGCGGGGTGACCTGGCTGCCCAGCGAGGTGGCCTCGAGGTCGTCGTCGATCACGGACATCGGCACCATCGCCTTGAGCGAACGCATCGCCGACATCGAGGTGCCGCGCGCCAGCAACCAGTTGCGCAGGGCGCCGGTGATGGTGGCCAGCACGACGTCGTTGACCGACGTCTGGTGCAACTGCCGGAGAGAGCGGTAGGTCTCGAACTCGGTGCGCACGGTGACGATGCGGCGCTGTCCCGACACCTCGGTCGAGATCGGCGAGTCAGGGCTCGGACGGCGGTTGGCCAGCGCGTTGGCGACCGCGCCCCACCGTTGACGGACGCCGTCTGCGCGGTGGCCGAGGCGGACCGCGGCCCCCTGGCCGGTCTCCCACAGCGTGCGTGGATTCCGGGCCGTCTCGAGCACCGCGCCGGCAGCCAGCCCGACCGGCGACGGCGCCCGACGCGGCGTCCAGTCGTCGCGGCCGAGGTCCTTCGGGTCCGGGGAGGTGTCGAGCAGCACCTGACCGAGGTCAACGGTCTCGACCCCGTCGACGAGAGTCTGGTGAGACTTGGAGAGCAGGGCGACCTTGCCGTCGGCGAGTCCCTCGATCAGATAGATCTCCCACAGCGGACGGTCCGGGTCGAGTTGGCGGGCCACGATCCGGGCGGCCAACACGCGCAACTGTTCGATGGTGCCCGGGCGGGGCAGGCCGGAGCGGCGCACGTGGTAGCTCAGGTCGAACCGGGCGTCGTCGGACCACATCGGGTTGGCGAGGCTGCCCGGGACCTGCCGCAGCACCTGTCGGTAGCGGGGAACGAAGGCGAGCCGCTTGTCGATCAACTCGAGCAACGCCGAGTAGTCGAATCCTTGCTCGCCGGGCTCGAAGATCTCCAGGGTCGCGTTGTGCATCGGCGTCGCTGCGGACTCCATCGTCAGGAGTGCGACGTCCCTGCCCCTGAGGCGATCGTTCATTCCCACGTCGGTCCTTTCCCCCGTCCGGTCAGGTGTGGATTTGCCGGTGGATGGGATTCTGTCAGAGTGGGCCGGATTTCCGGCCCACGTCCACGTGCAGAACAGATGAGGTACGCACCATGCAGTTCCTGGCCCACGGTGTCGGCGGTGGGGACGACCTGCCGATCCCGGTCGAGTACGCCGTCGCCGGGGCCTGTGCCGCGCTGGCGATCTCGTTCTCGGTGCTCGCCCTGGCGTGGCGACGGAGTCGCTACGAGGACGTGCCGGTGCAATCGGCTCCGCCCGGCCTGCGTGCGGTCGTCGACAGCGTCTGGTTCCCCGGCCTCGTCCGGGGGCTCGGCTTCGTCTTCTTCGCCTTCGTGATGGCGGCCAGCATCTTCGGCAAGGACACGCTGCTCAACCCGGTGTTCGGCTCGTTCTATGTGTTGCTGTGGGTCGGCATCGTCCCGGCATCGGTGCTCTTCGGCTCGTTCTACCGAGCGGTCAGTCCTGCCCGCTCGATCAACTGGGCGCTCGCGAGGATCACCGGCGGCGACCCGGACGTCGGGTTGCTCGACTACCCGCGACGCGTCGGCATGTGGCCGGCCGCCCTCTTCCTGTTCGCCTTCGTCTGGTTCGAGCTGGTCTATCCGTTCGGCAACGAACTCGGCCCGGTCCGACTGTGGATCGCGATCTACCTCGGCGTGATGCTGATCGGTGGCGCGCTCTACGGCAACAGGTTCTTCGAGAACGTGGACCCGTTCGAGGTGTTGTCGACACTCGTCGGTCGACTGTCGGTGTGGTGTCGCGACGACGAGGGCAGGTTGTGCGTGCGGACCCCGCTGGCCAACCTGGCACAGACGCCCGCCACGCCCGGACTGGTCGCCGTGTCGGCCGTGCTGCTGGGCAGCACTGCCTTCGACTCGTTCCTCGGATCCTCTCCGTGGGTGCGGGTGCTGTTGGAGACCGGCATCTCGACGAACTGGATGAACCTCTTCGGACTGATCGGGATGATCGTGCTCGTCGGCGCGCTGTTCGTGCTTGCCAGTGTCCTGACCGGCACGCACAGCCCGGCCGACCGCTGGCGGCTCCCGACGGCGTACGCCCACTCGCTGGCCCCGATCATCGTCGGCTACTTCGCCGCCCACTACCTCAGCTATTTCGTGGAGTACGGCCAGAAGACGCTGCTGCAGCTCAACGACCCCTTCACCAATGGCGCC
The DNA here is from genome assembly GCA_040393845.1 of Nocardioides daejeonensis. GTDB lineage: Bacteria > Actinomycetota > Actinomycetes > Propionibacteriales > Nocardioidaceae > Nocardioides > Nocardioides daejeonensis_A. The sequence goes on along the minus strand of JBEBTI010000059.1, from coordinate 10,124 downwards.
AACCTCTTCGGGCTGGCCGGGCGCACCGAGAACTACTGGCTCACCGAACATCCCACCACGCTGTCGGTGCTGAAGGTGCTCGGAGTCGTGGCGGGTCACGTGGTCGGTGTGGTCGCGGCACACGACCGGGCGTTGAAGCTGCTGCCCAAGCGCCACCAACTCACCGGACAGCTCTCGATGTTGCTGGTGATGGTGGTCTTCACCGTCGGCGGGCTCTTCCTGCTCTTCGGCGGCTGAGCCGACCGCCCGAGGCGGCGCTGCCGGTCGGGAGGACTGCCTCCGCGAGCTCGCGCAGTGCTCTGGCCAGGGCGCTGTCGCCCACCTCCGCGACGGTGCGCCCGGTGAGCGCCGCACGATCGGCTGCCGGTCGGTCGTCGGGCAGGAAGTGGACACCGTGCAACGGTCCGAACCCGGCGAGCATCGCCACCAGGTCAGCCTCCGACCACCCGAGGCTGCGGCGCATCCGGTTGACCACGACATGCACCGGTCCGGGGACGAGCACTTCCCGCAGTTCGGCGAGGCCGCGCGCGAGTCGGGTCAGACCGACCGGATCAGCACTCCCGACCACCACCACGTCGTCCGCGCCGGTCAGCCCTGCGCGGGTGAGGTCGTTGCGGCCGGGACGCCCGGTGTAGTCGGCACTCGGGTCCTCCTCCACCGCGAAGCCGGTGTCGAGCACGACCGGGCCCTGCCGACGCCCGAGCCGCACCATCTCCTCGACCGTGTCAGGTCGCACCTCCGGCCACCGGTCGGCACGCGGCAGACCGGTCACCACACGGAATCCGCCCGCACGCCGCTGCAGCGAGAGGTACGACGGCGCGAGCGTCCCGCCGATCTGGTGGCGGTTGCAGGCCAGCAGGCCGGACACGTCGTCGACCACACCGAGATGTTGCGCGACGGTGCCTCCCCACGGGTCCACGTCGAGAAGCAGCGGGTCGACGCCGCCGGCTGCCCACGCCGAGGCCAGACCGAGGGCGACCGTCGTACGCCCGGGCGCACCGGCGGGACCCCACACGGCCACCACCCGCCCGGCACCGGTGCTGGTTGCCGGACCGTCGACGACTGCCTGCTCGACCGGGACCGCCCGCACCCCACGCACCACCTGCGGCAGACGCGCCACCTCGGGTTCGGCGACCAGGTCGGCAACCCCGCCTCTGCGCAGGTGCTCGACCTGCTCGTCGGGCCAGTGGACCGGAACCACCGCGACGACATGGACGCCGTACCGGTGCAGGTGTTCGACGGCCGACTGGTCGAAGCCGGGGGTGCCGGCCGCGACGACGGCGACCTCAGCCTGGCCGAGGGTCGCAGTGGCGAGCAGGTCGGCGACGTCCAGACAGCGTTTGTGCACCACCATCCGCGGCGTCCGGCCGAACTCTTCGAGTGCCGGCGACTCCCACTGCGCGCCACCGGCCAGCAGCAGCAGCGTGGTCACCGTGGTGTCGGACATCGGCTCAGCCCCGCTTGGTCACGACGATGCGGCCGTCGTGGGCGGCTGCCAGGAGCGGGCCGATCCGGTCGGCGATCTCGTCGGGCACCGCCACCACGACCTGGCGGTCGCCGACCGGGCCGAGCGCGTCACCGTCGCGGGGCGCCGCAACCACTCGCACCGCCGAGAGCACGGGGCTGCGGTCGCTCTCACCGTCGTCGGGCACCACCCACACGTCGACGAGTGCGCCGGCCCGCACCGCATCCGGAACGCTGACCGCAGGCGCCCACAGGGCCACCTCGACCTCGTCCGCGAGCGGAGCCCCGAGGCTGGCTGCGGGGACGAGTTCACCGGCGCCGACCGGGCGTTGCACCACGTCGCCGGGCAGAGTGCCGTCGGCGCGCAGATAGGTGTCGGTGACCTCGGCGAGATCGACGGTGACGATCTCGAAGTCGTCCGTCGAGACCGCGACGCCCGGCGCGAGATCGTGCGCCGCCGCCCACATCTCGACGGTGTCGTCGTCTGAGGACAGCAGGTTGGCGCCGATCAGCACGGAGCCGGCAACCAGGGCGATGCCGATCCACAGGCGCGGGTCACGCCAACCCGTCGTACTGGTGCGGACAGCCTGCGGAGCATCGAAGGACCCGAGATTGGTACTCACGGCGCCAGTCTGCGACGAATCGTCCGATTCGTCACCCGCTCCTCCACAACCCGAACGGCCCCGGACGTAACTCCCGGGTGGACTGGACCAGCCGACTCCCCTACGGTGGAAAGCGGGGAGGGACACCCGTCGTACTGAGATTTCTCGAGGTTCTCATGTCATCGCGTCGCACCCTCCCATTGCTGGCACTCGCTGCTCTCGTCCTTGCCCTCCTGCAGGCTCCCACTGCTGCAGCGCCCGCCGCCAAGGCGGGGAAGCAGGCCGACGTCTACAGCTATCTGTCCTACGCCGGCGGCACCATGGTGCGCGCCGTCGGTACGACGATCTCCTCCGACCTGACGTCACAGTCGGCCATCTCCGGGGCGAAGTTGCCCAACAAGATGACGTCGAAGACCGCAAGGGTGAAGGTCGCACCGAAGTACCTCGTCGACGTCGGCGCGGTCGAGACGGCGACCCGGGCAAAGAAGGTCAAGCGGGGCACGCGACTGATCAGCAAGGCGCGCACCGCGAAGGTGTCGCTGCTCGGCGGACTGGTGCGGGCCGACGCCGTGGTCACCAAGAACGTCACCACCGGAACGCCGAAGGGCCTCGACGCCCGGTCGACGACCCGTTTCGTGAACCTGCGCATCGCCGGCACCGACCTGCCGGTCGACCTGCCCGAGAACTTCCGCCTCGTCATCCCCGGCATTGCCATGGTGGAGGCCAACGTCAACCAGGTCGGCCAGAAGCACGGCGTGGTCACCAGCACCGGTTATGCGCTCGCCGTCTGGCTGCTCGCCGACCGCGGGCCCGCGCCGATCGGCAGCAAGATCATCCTCAACCCGACCTACTCCCTGATGTCGGTCCCGGTGCCCGAGGACAAGCCCACCCTGGGCGGTTTCGCCTTCGGCACCGACGTCGACGTGGTCGTCACCGATTCCATCCGCGGTCAGGTCGGCCGCACTGCGCAAGCCGTCACCCCGCCCAACGGCAGCGGTTGGCGCAAGGACGTCAACCGCACCGCCGAGGTGAACCTGCCCGGCGTCGTACGGGTCGGCGCGGTGGAGTCGTTCACCAGGTCCAAGTCCCGCAAGGACTTCGGTCGGATCGTCAACCAGAACCAGATCGCCGGGGTCAACCTCTTCGGCGGGCTGATCACCGCCGACGCGATCAAGGTGCGCGCTTCCTCCAAGCTCAAGAACGGCAAGATCCGGCGCAACGAGAAGATGACCTTCGTCAACCTGCGCATCGCCGGTGCGGAGATCCCGATCGACATCGGCAAGAACACCACGATCGACGTCGCCGGGCTCGGCAAGGTGGTGCTCAACCAACGGATCCGCAAGCCCGGACAGAACAAGATCCGCGGTCTCTACGTGAAGGTCCTCGAGCCGGGCAACGGCGTCGAGGTCGGGGCCAGGGTCGAACTGGCGGTCGCGGCCACCTTCATCTGGCCATAACTCGCAGCTCGACGTACGCAGCTTGCAGTTCGGCGGGAATAGGGTGGGTGGCATGACTGACGCACCTGCATCCGTCCGCCGCGTGGACGCCATCTCGGAGACGTACGTCGAGGAGTACGCCGCGCTGGATCCGGTGACGGCCACCTACCTCGGCATCGCCGGACACGACCACCGGTTGCCCGACCTCTCCCCCGACGGCTTCTCGGCACGGGAGGGGCTGACCCGCAAGTCGCTGGCCGATGCTCGCGACGCCGCCCCGGTCGACGAGCGTGAGGCAGTGGCCCGCGACGCCTTCCTGGAACGGCTCGGGCTCGAGGTGGAGATGATCGATGCCGGGCTGACTCGCAGCAACTTCTCGGTGATCAGTTCGGGTCTGCACGAGGTACGGGAGTCGTTCGACCTGATGCCGCAAGAGGGCGAGCAGGGGTGGAGCGACATCAGCGCGCGGCTGGCCGCGATCCCGCAAACCCTGCAGGGCTACCGGATCACGCTCGCCGAGGAGGCCGCGAAGGGCAACGTCGCGGCGGCCCGCCAGTACGCCGAGGTGGCCACCCAGGTGGAGAACTGGACCGGGCAGCAGGGCAACGCCGGCAACTTCTTCGCCGCCCTGGCCGATGGGTGCGAGTTGGACGGCGCATTGAAGACCGACCTCGAGCGGCACGCGGCAGCGGCCGCCCGGGCGTTCGCCGACTTCGGACTCTTCCTCTCCGACGAGATGGAACCGCAGGGCCGCGGCGTCGAAGCGGTCGGACGCGACCACTACGCCCTCGCCTCCCGCCAGTTCCTCGGCGCCACCATCGACCTCGAGCAGACCTACGCGTGGGGGTGGGACGAGCTCAAGCGCATCGAGGACGAGATGCTCCTGATCTGCGACGGCATCGTGCCGGGCAGCAGCATCGAGCAGGCGGTGGCCGCGCTCGACGCCGACCCGAGCACCAAGATCGTCGGCAAGGAAGCCTTCCGCGACTGGATGCAGGAGCTCGCCGACCACACCCTGGCCGAGTTGGCCGACGTGCACTTCGACATCCCCGAGCAGATCCGCCGCATCGAGTGCTGCCTCGCGCCGACCAACGACGGCGGCATCTACTACACCGGCCCCTCGGAGGACTTCACCCGCCCCGGACGCATGTGGTGGTCAGTGCCGGACGGCATCACCGAGTTCTCGCCCTGGCGCGAGGTCACCACCGTGTTCCACGAGGGCGTGCCCGGCCACCACCTGCAGGTCGGGCAGACGCAGGTGCGCAAGGAGTCGCTCAACCGGTGGCAGCGGCTGATGTGTTGGGTCAGCGGCCACGGTGAGGGCTGGGCGCTGTATGCCGAGCGGCTGATGGACGAGCTCGGTCACCTCTCCGACCCGACCCACCGGCTCGGCATGCTGGACGCGCAGGGGTTCCGGGCGGCACGGGTCGTGGTCGACATCGGGATGCACCTTCAACTGGAGATCCCCCGGGACAACCCGTTCGGCTTCCGTCCCGGCGAGCGGTGGACGCCCGCGCTGGGCCTGGAGTTCATGCGCGCTCACGCCCGCATGGACGACCCGCAGATCGTCTTCGAGGTCAACCGCTACCTCGGGTGGCCCGGTCAGGCCCCGTCCTACAAGGTCGGGGAGCGGATCTGGCTCGAGGCCCGCGCGGAGGCGAAGGCCCGCAAGGGGGCCGACTTCGACCTGAAGTCGTTCCACCGCTCCGCGCTCGACCTCGGTTCGCTCGGTCTCGACCCGTTGCGTGCAGCGCTGGCCCGGATCTGATGACCCGACTCATCCTTGCCTCGCAGTCACCGGCCCGGCTGAAGACGTTGCGGGGTGCGGGCATCGAGCCCGAGGTGATCGTCTCCGGCGTCGACGAGTCCGTCCTCGTCGAACTGCCGCCGGTCGAACTCGCGCTGCAGCTGGCCGGGCTCAAGGCTGCTGCCGTCGTCGAGCGGGTGACCGGCGAAGGACTGGTGCTGGGCTGTGACTCGGTCCTGGAGCTCGACGGCGCGGCGTTGGGCAAGCCGGCCGACGCCGACGAGGCAGTACGTCGATGGCAACAGATGCGCGGCCGCTCCGGGATGTTGCACAGTGGCCACGCGCTGCACGACCTCGCCACCGGTCGGGTGGTGGCAGCCACGGCGAGCACCACGGTGCACTTCGCGGAGCCGGACGACGACGAGATCACGGCGTACGTCGCCACCGGCGAGCCGCTGCACGTCGCCGGCGCGTTCACCATCGACGGGCTCGGCGGCGCCTTCGTCACCGGCATCGACGGCGACCCCCACAACGTGATCGGGGTCAGCCTGCCGCTGCTGCGCAGTCTGGTCGCCGAGCTCGGTCACCGGTGGACCGACCTCTGGAACACGTGCTGAATCAGCGGGAGTCGGCCCCGTCGGTCTGCTCCGCCAGATCCGGAAGCGGGTCGGCCATCGTGCCCGCCAGCGCCGTGTGCTGGTAGGACGGCACCGCGAAGACGAGGCGGCGGAACAGGTAGAACCGGGCGACGGTGCCCATGTTGAGACCGACCACGTTGGCGGCGATGTTGTCCGACAGCGGGTCGGAGAGTCCGAGCAGGTGCCGACTGATCCACAGACAGGCCACCGGCAACGCCATCGTGACCACGTTGATCAGCACATACATCGTCATGCCGCCGTCCGGATGCGCCGACTCGCGGTGCTTGAACGCCCACGACTTGGTGCCGTTGTAGCTGATCCACATGCCCACCGTGTTGGCGATGACATAGGACAGCGTCGGCCGGTCCTCCAACCACGGGTCGTCGAACACGAAGAGTCCGTGGGCCAACAGGTTGAAGATCACGAAGGCGACCAGCGTCGCTGCGCCACCGACCGCCATGAAACGGGTCGCCTCGCTGAGCAGACGTCTGCTGCGTGGGCCCATGGTGGTCAAGGGTAGGTCACGTCGGGACCGGCGATCAGGTCCGCACCCACCGCGACACTCGACTCCTCGACCGTCGGCAGCGCCACCGGCCAGTCCTCGGGCCGTTCGAGCAGGTCCACCAGGTCCGGGAGCAACGCCGGCCAGACCCGCTCCGGCGAAGCCACCGTCTCGGCCACCGTCCACCAGCGACTGCCCTGCACCGTCACCAGCTCCTCGTCGGTGAAGCCACTGGTGTCGACGGCGAAGCGCGGGACCCGCACCGCGAAGAAGGTGTCGTGCTGGTCAACGACCTGGTCGGAGTAGCCGTGCCAGACGCGACGCCGGGCAATCGGTCCGATCACCTGCTCAGGCGCCACCTGCAGCCCGGTCTCCTCGGCGAGCTCTCGCCGTACGGCAGCCAGCTCGGTCTCGCCGTCGTCGATGCCTCCGCCGGGGGTGATCCACCACTGTTGCCCCGTGCCCGGGTCGCTGTCGCAGAAGAGGAGCAGCCGGTCTGCCTCGTCACACACCAGCACGCGCACGGTCGCGCGCCGGCGGACGGGCCGGTCGGCAGGATCAGCGGGTACGACGAAGTCGCGGGTCACGCGACCATCCTCCCCCGTGCCCTCCCTCGCCAGATGCGATGGTGCGATGTCACCGTCGTCTGCGGGTCAACCTGATCTGTCCGTCGGACAGTCGGTCGGTTGCGAAGCTGGGGTCGTGGGCCCGGTGGTGGTGGATCGAGCAGAGCAACACCGCGTTGGCCAGATCCGTGGGACCACCCTGACTCCAAGGTCGCCAGTGATGGGCTTCTGACCAGGCTCCGGGGATGCTGCACCCCTCGGCTTGGCAGGTGGGGTGCTGCAGCAGCAGCGCTCTGCGTTGCGCCCTGCTGAACAGGCGTCGGGACCGGCCGAGGTCGAGGACCTCGCCGTCGGCGCCGAGTACGGCGGGGACGATCTGTGCGTTGCAGGCCAACCGGCGTGCTTCGTCGGCGGTGATCCGGTCCAGTGAGTCTCCGGGTGCGGTGACCCCCAGGGTAGCGGTGCCGAGATCGGAGATCAGGGTCTGGAGGTCGATGGTCACCACCATCGTGGTCGCGTCCCCACCATGGAGCGGTAGCCGCGCCGGGTCGACCGCCTCCAGAAACGCCGCCAACGCCTCAGCTGCCCGGCGGGGATACGGCATCCGCTTGGTGTCGGCACGCTGACGGCGGTCGTCGTCGCGGCCGTGCGGCCAGCCGGGCCGGACGAACGGGTTGCCCTGGTTGCCACCCTGGTTGCTCTGGTCGGTGGTCAGGTAGTCACGACGTGGGTTCGCGAACGCATCCAGGCACGTCGCCAACCGTGCCGCCACGTCGTCCGGCAACAAGCCACTGATCCGGGTGGTGCCGTCACCACACGATCGAAGCCGCAGACGCTGCCGTTCTCGCGCACTGCGCTCGAGATCTGCCAGTCTTTTCGCCTCATGCTGATCTGCGACATCGGGGGCGACCACTTCGAGGATCCGCCGCCCCAACCGCGCCAACGACGTGGGATCGAACTCCTCAGCCAGGCGCAGCAACTCAGCCTCCGCTTCGATCACCAGCTCTGCCGGCACATCATCAGGAAGCTCCTCCAGAGCGCGCACGATCACCCGGGCCTGCGCCACGTTCACCCGACCCTCCCGAAGAGCCGTCGCCGTCGCCAGCCAGTCACGGTCCAACGCTTGCGCCAGCCGGTGGTCAGCACGCCCGTCACTGCACCGCTGTCGGGTCCGCAACGCCAACCAGTCACCCGCCGTACGGGCGCCCGCATCCGCCGCCACCTCATCGGCACAGGCCAGCATCCGCAACCGCAACTCCGCCGTGCGCGCCTCGACGCTGGCCATCGCGACCAGGGCTGTCGCCAACTCGCGAGGCTGCATGAACGCCGGATTCACATCCGCTACGGACTTCAACACAGCCTCAACCTGATTCAACGCCTCCGTCACCGGATGGAGCTGAGAGCGAGACATCGACGTACCTCCACAACGACCACGCACCACGTGCGCTCAACGCACGCCAGCACTCTGACGGGGTCGTCGATCCTGGAGGCCCCTTGGGGCTATCACTTCACCCTCACGACTCGCAGCGCCATCCGCGACCGAGGACCAATGACGGCCAGTCGCGAACGCCTCCGCGTGCCCACGATTCTACGCTCGGAAGCGACGTCGAGCAAGAGCCAATCGAAACTTTGTGCGACCGCTTCGATGCAGACGTCTGACGCCGCCGGCTACGCCCTGACGTCCCCCACAGGCCACGACGCCATTCGCCGCGCACGCGTGCCCGAGGCACCGCAACGCACTACTCGACGGGGAGGCCCAGCCCGCGGGCGATCAGCATCCGCTGCACCTCGCTGGTGCCCTCGCCGATCTCGAGGATCTTGGCGTCGCGGTAGAACCGCGCCACCGGGTACTCCTCCATGAAGCCGTAGCCGCCGAAGATCTGGGTGGCGATGCGGGTCGCGGTGACCGCCGACTCAGAGGTGTAGAGCTTGGCAACCGAGGCAGCCTGCTTGAACTGCTTGGTCGACGGCGCCGCGGCCCCGCCGGCCGACATCGCATCCTTCATCGCAGCGGCCCGGTAGGTGAGCAGCCGCGAGGCGTGCAGCATCACTTCGAGGTCGGCGATCTGGAAGGCGACGCCTTGCTTGCGGCCGATCGGTCCGCCCATCGTCTGCCGGTCCAGCGAGTAGGCCACGCACAGGTCGACGCATGCCTGGATCAGGCCCGTGGCCAGGGCCGCGATCGCGACCCGACCGTCGTCGAGGGTGGCGAGGAACTGCGCATAGCCGCGACCGCGCTCCCCCAGCAGGTGGTCGGCCGGGACCCGGGCGTCGGCGAAGGTCAACGGGTGGGTGTCGGAGATGTGCCAGCCGAGCTTGTCGTAGCCGGGCTCGGCGGTGAAGCCGGGCGTACCCGACGGCACGATGATCGTGCTGATCTCCGCCTTGGACTCTCCGGTCACCGGGTGGGTCACCACGCCGGTGCGGGCGGTGACGGTGACCAGCGAGGTGATCGCGGAACCCGAGTTGGTGATGAACTGCTTGCCGCCGTTGACCACCCACTCATCGCCGACCAGCTCGGCCTTCGTCTTCGTGGCTCCAGCGTCGGAGCCGGCACCGGGTTCGGTCAGCCCGAAGCCGGCCAGTTTCCGTCCGGCAACGAGGTCGGGAAGCCACCGCTCCCTCTGGGCCGCGCTGCCGAAGGTGAGGATCGGGTTGATGCCGAGGCCGACTCCGGCCTCGAGGGTGATGCCGATCGACTGGTCGACCCGACCGAGTTCTTCGATGGCCAGGCACAGCGAGGTGAACGGGCCGTCCTCGGGATCGAGGCCGGCGCCGCCGTACTCCTCGGGAGCAGTGAGGCCGAACAGGCCCAGCTCGCCCATCTTCTGCACGAGGTCGATCGGGAAGTGGTGCGCCTTGTCCCACTCGGCGACGTGCGGGGCCACCTCTGCCTCGGCGAAGTCGCGCACCGAGCGGCGGAAGGACTCGTGCTCTGCGGAGAGTTCGAACGACATGCGGGGAAGCGTAGCGCGCGAGGTGAACGATCGCTAACCTCGTTCCGAGGGGCGGAGGTGGTGCGAACCTCCGGAACGTCTGGTCCTAGACTCCGTTGGTGGCGCTCATGCCGGGGCGCCACTGAGTCCCGCAGTCGAGGAGTACGCGTGCCCGAGATCAAGCCCCTGCAGAAGGTCCTCATCGCCAACCGCGGTGAGATCGCGGTCCGAGT
>JBEBTI010000058.1:0-15572 GCA_040393845.1 Nocardioides daejeonensis | reverse complement strand
GGATCTCCCGCTGGGCCTGCAGCTGGTCGTCGGCGAAGTCACCGAAGTGGCCGAGCCCCTCGAAGACGGTCTCGACCCATCCCATGAACATCTCGGTGTGCTCCAGCGGGAGTCCGAGGATCCGCAGGAAGACCTTGGTCGGGAAGACGGAGGCGAACTGTCCGAGGAAGTCGACCTTGCCGTCGGCGAGGAAGGCGTCGATCGTGTCGATGCAGTCCTGGCGGATCATGTCTTCGCGCTCACGCACGAAGCGCGGGGAGAAGGCGACATTGAGCACCCGGCGGTAGTCGGCATGCTCCGGCGGGTCGATCATGGTCGGGATCCACGTCCAGTCCGGGTGTGGCACCGTCGGAATGGTCGCGCTCGAGCTGAAGATCTCCGGCGTCTGGTATGCCTCACGCACGTGCTCGGCGGTGAGCAGCATCCAGAAGCCCGGGCCGTAGTCGCTGTAGGCAACCGGCGTCTCGGAGCGGAGCTTGTCGAACTCCTGGAAATAGCTCGTGGCCGGCTTCGGGGTGGTGTAGTCGAAGTGGACGACGGGACAACCCGCCGCTTCGGCGCGCGCCCGACGCTCGGCTGCCACGCGTGCGGTGGCCTCGTCGAGACCGGTCTGGCTGCTCATCTTGATATACTTGAATAAGTGGCGGGTCGTGAATGGTGATGGGCCGGAGTCAGTGCGACACGGCAGGCGGGATGCTGGACGCCGGCGGCTGTGTGCCGATCGGCTGGAAGTTGGCGACCTTGATCTGGTGCACCATGCGGCTCAGCCGCCAGGTGCTCGCGTCGCGGACGAACTCGCAGTCATAGATCGCCGCCATCATCAGCAACTGGTCGGGCTGCTCGGTGATCACCTGGTGGGAGATCAGGTAGCTGCGACCGCTGGCCCGGTCCCCGTCGATCTCGACGGCGTACGGCGTGATGTTGTGGTGCTGCCACGCCAGATGGGCGGTGTTGGTCCGGATGTAGTCCACGACCTCGTCGCCACCGGTGACGATCGTGCGGCCGTTGTGGTAGTCGACCTCGAGGTCGGCGGCCAGCACGAGACGGAGGGCGTCCCAGTCGCGCAGGTCGACCCGCGCGGCGTACTCATGCATCACCCGCCGGATCTCGAGGTCGTCGATCAGGCGCTGCAGACGTGCGGCCTGCTCTTCCATCTGGACTCCTCCTCGCGTGGTGCCTGCCGGTGTGGCATGCACCTCAATCTAATTCATCATGAGAAATGAAGCAAGTGGTTTCCCGCTCCCGCTTCAACCCCGGAGACGCTGACGCCCCACCCCCGACGAGGCGGGCGGGGCGCCTGTGGCATCGGGATTCAGAGGACCGTCACGCCGCCGTCGACAGGGATCGACACACCGGTCACATAGCTGGCGTCGTCGCTGTTGAGGAAGGCGATCACGTCACCGATCTCGCGGGGCTGCGCTCCCCGACCGAGCGGTACGCCGGTCTTGAAGCCGGCCATGAGTTCGCTGGTGTCGCGCCCCTCCTGGCCGGGGAAGAATGAGCTGAGCATCGGCGTCTCCACCATGCCCGGGCAGACCGCGTTGGCTCGGATGCCCCGGGGGCCGCCGACGACGGCCAACCCGCGCACGAACGGGAGCAACGCGCCCTTCGACATCGAATAGAGCGGACTGCGAGCAGAACCGATGATCGCCGCCGCGGTGCTGGTCAAGGTGATGCTGCCCTTGCCTTCGGCCTTCTCCAGCAGGTCGAAGGCGAGGGTTGCGGAGTAGTACGCCGACTTCATGTTGACGTCCATCACCGTCTGCCACTGCTCTTCGGAGATCTCCAGTCCGGCGGGGCCGGGAATGCCGACCTGGTAGTGCACCGCGTGCAGGACTCCGTGCTCAGCGTCGATGCGGGCGTAGAGCTCCTTCAGCGCCGCCACGTCAGTCGCGTCGAGCCCGACCGGCACTCCGCTGCCACCGGCCGCGACGATCTCGTCCACGACCGCCTTGGCACTGGCCTCGTTGAGGTCGGCCACCCACACGTGGCCGCCTTCCTGGGCGATCCTCAGTGCGGCGGCGCGGCCCATGCCGGACCCCGCACCGATCAACAGGACCACCCTGCCGTCGTACCTGTTCACATCGATCTCCACTCAGTAGTTCTTCGACCAGACGCTCTTGCGTCGGGTGTACTCGTCGAGCGCGGGCGCGCCGAGGCTGCGGCCGTAGCCGGAAGCCTTGGCACCGCCGTAGGAGACCGCCGCGTCAGTGACCTGGTAGCAGTTGGTCCACACGGTGCCGGCGTCGAGCGCTTCCGCTGCCCGGTTTGCCCGCGCGATGTCCCGGGTGAACACACCCGCAGCGAGTCCGAACTCGCTCTCGTTGGCCAGCCGGTAGGCCTCCGCCTCGTCGGTGAACTTCAGGATCGACATGACCGGCCCGAAGATCTCCTCCTTGGCGATCGTCATGTCGTTGCGGACATCGGCGAAGATCACCGGCGCGACGTAGTTGCCACCCTCGGCGTCGCCGACCTCGCCCTGCCACCGGATCGACGCGCCTTCGGTCTGGCCGACCTCGACGTATCGCTGAACCTTCGCCTGCTGCTCCGGGGTGATCAGCGGACCCATCGTGGTGTCCTCGGCGAAGGCGTCTCCCACCCGCAGGTCCTTCGATGCGGCGATGGCGGCCTCCACGAACTCGTCGTGGATGTCCGCGTGCACCAATGTGCGGGTGCCCGCGGTGCAGACCTGCCCGGAGTTGTTCCACACCGAGCCGGCTGCGGCAGCCGCCGCCACCTCGAGGTCTGCGTCCTGGAAGACCAGCACCGGCGACTTGCCGCCGAGCTCGAGGTTGACCTTCTTGAACGTCTGAGCAGCAGCCGCCGCGAGCGCACGACCGGTGCCGACCGAACCGGTGAACGAGATCCGGTTGATCCCGGGGTGGGCCACCATCGCGGCCCCCACCTCACCGTCGCCGTGGACGACGTTGAACACGCCTTCCGGCAGACCCGCCTCGAGGGCGAGCTGAGCCATGTAGGTCGCACTGAGCGGGGTGTGCTCGGCCGGCTTCAACACCACCGAGTTTCCGGCGGCCAGGGCCGGGGCGACCTGGGCGAAGATCGCGCCCGGGCCGTTCCACGGCTTGATCACGCCCATCACACCGATCGGCTCGATCCGCTCCTGGACGACGTACTCCGGGCCGACCGGCGGCAGCGAGCCGGCCAACTTGGTCGGCCACCCGGCGAAGTAACGCAGGGCGTTGGCGGAGTAGTTGGCGATGAAGCCGGCATAACGCCGCAGGATTCCGGCGTCGAGCGCGTCGAGGTCACCGATGATCTCGGAGTGCTGCTCGAGCAGCTCGGCCAGCCGCACCAGGATGGCTTCTTGGGCACGCGGCGTGAGGCGACGCCAGCGTCCGTCGTCGTACGCCGCCCGCGCCGCACCGACCGCGAGGTCGAGGTCGACAGCACCACCGCGCGCGACGGCACCGAACGTGCGTCCCGTCGACGGGTTGACCATCTCCCGGGTGCGGGAGTCGGCCGACCCCTGCTGATTGCCGTTGATGACGTGCGGGACCACGCCGCGCTCGATGAAGCCCGCGGCTTCGGCGAGCACGGACACGCCGTCGACCTCTGACCGTGCGGGTGTGGCAGCGATGTCGCTCACCTGGGGTCATCTCCTCTGCTCAGATGGGCGGAGCAACGGCAGTCGCTCCGGGTGTTGCTGGGGCTCAGGACGGCCGAGAAGCCTTGGCCACGTCGCGGAAGGCGTCCATGAACGGCACGAAGTCGACTTCGTTGGATGCCAGGTAGTCGGCGAGTTCGTCGTAGTCGACGTCGGTGTCGTAGCCGAGGTCGGCGACCTTGGCCTTCCATGCCTCGGCGCCGCTGCGGATCGACTCGACCAGCGCGTCGCCGCCCTTGACCGCCTTGTTGTCCGCCACAGAGGCGAGGAACTCGTCGTTGCCCTTGTCGAGCGCGGCCTGCGCCTCAGCGTCGAGACCGCCGATGGTGCCACCCTTTGCAGGGATCGCCTCGAGGACCTCGCGGTACATCCCGAGCAGGCCCTCCATGTTGGACTGGACGAAGACGTCGGCGCGGTCGTGGAGCAACTGCTGAGCGACCAGCGGGAGCTCGTTCCACTTGGTCTCGCTCACCGCGAGTGCGGACGGCACCTGACCGAAGGACGACTGGTAGTCGAGCAGTGCGTGCGGGGCGACCGAGAGCAGGTCGCCGAGCAGGACCACGGTGGCACCGGCGAAGGCGCAGTCGAGCACGCCGCGCTGCAGGGCCTCGTACACCTCGGCGTAGTCGAGCGAGACCGGGCTCATGCCGAGTGCCTTCGCCTCGGCCGAGTGGGCGCTGCCGGAGATGCGCACCTGGGCGCCGTCGAGGCTGGCCAGGTCACGCCGCGGTTCGCTGCAGTAGATGCCGTTGATGCCGCCGGTGAAGACCGGGGCCAGCACCTTCATGCCACGCGCCGCGAACTCGTCGGCGACTGCGCTGTCGGTGTTGGCGATCTCGGTGATGTAGCCGTGGGAAGCCATCACCATCTCCATCGGGCTGCCGTTGCCCATGTAACTGGTGTCGGAGAGCGCGGAGTAGGTCGGGTAGATGTCGGGTTCGTAGCCGGCCATCACGCTGCCGACGTCGAGCCGACCGTCGGCGAGTGCGTCATCAACCTCGGTCGGTGCTGCGGTCGCGTTGGCCCACGAGATGTCGAAGGTGATCTTGCCGTCCGACCACTCCTCCACTGCGGCGAAATAGTCCTCGAAGTTCTTGCCGACGGGCGAGCCCTTGACGGCCGGCGACTGCGTGTAGAGCTCAATTGGCTCGACGTCGGCGAAGGCGGCCTGGTAGTCCTCCTTGGACGCGCCGAAGGCGACGCCGTCGCCACCCGACTGGCTGGCCGAGCCTTCTTCCGCGCACGCCGAGAGAGCGAGCGAGCCGACGAGCGCGAGCCCACCGAGCAGGGCGGTGGTGCGCCGGTTGACGGTCTTCATGGTTGTCCTCCAAAAGGGTGTGACTGTGGCGCCGAGGCCCCTCGAACGGGCTCATGGCGTGGAACTGACGACTGGGACGTGCGGGGTGACGAGACGCCCGACCGGCTCGTCAGCGGCTGGATCAGCCGTTGGTGAAGTCCGGGAGCGTGGTGGCTATCTCCGGGAAGAAGATCAGCAGGAGGCTGACGATCAGAGCCATCGGCAGGAACCAGATCGCCGCCATGAACACGTCGCCGAGCGTGATCCGCTGGCCGCCGTTGACCTCGGGGTCCTTAACGATGCTGTAGATGATGAAGGAGAGGATGCCCACCGGTGGTGACACCACCGCCAACTCGCCCATGAAGACGGCGAACACGCCGAACCACAGCAACGAGATGTCGAGGTTTTCAAGGGTGGGGATCAGGATCGGGACGGTCAGCACGAGCATTGGCAGTGGCTCCAAGAAGGTGCCGAGCACGATGTAGACCACCAGCATCATCAACAAGAAGCTGAGTCGGCTGAGGTTCATCGAGTCGACCCACTCGGAGAACCCGGTGGTGATGCCGGTCAGCACCATCATCCGCGAGAGCATCTCGACCCCGATCAGCATGAAGAAGATCGCGCCCACACTGCTGACGGTGGCCACTGCTGCGTCGGCGACCGCCCGGAAGGGACCGTCCTTGCGACGCCACCAGAGTGTGATCACCAAGGAGATCAACGCCGCCGAGGCGCCGGACTCGGTCGCCGTGAACGTGCCCGACAGGGTGCCCCAGATGATCAGACCGACCAGGATCGGCAGCGGCCAGATCGACAGCAGCGACTTGAACCGGTCCGCCCACGTCGTCTCACTGCGTACGGCGAGCCGGTTGGTGGCGCCCGACCAGCTCGGTCGAGCGATCGACATCGCGATGATCATGATCGTGAACATGATCGCGACGAGCACGCCGGGGACGACACCGGCCATCAGTTGAGGGCCGACCGGCACCTCGGCGATGCCGGCATAGATCACCAGCATGATGCTGGGCGGGATCAACTGACCGGGCAGACCCGCAACGATGACCGCACCAATGGCCATCCGCTTGTCATAGCCCGCCTTGAGCATCTCGGGGATGCCGATCCGCGCCAGCGTGTAGGTCATGCCGACCGAGGAGCCGCTCACCGAGGCAAGTCCGGCGCCGGCGAGGTTGGTGCCGACGGCGAGACCACCTGGCATCCAACCCAGCCACCGCTGTGCGGCGGAATAGATCGAGTCGGTCAGGCCGGCCTTCCACAGCAACAGGCCCATCAGGATGAACATCGGGATGACGCTGAGTGACCAGGTCGCGGTCTCGGCGTACGGCATGGTTGCCATCGTCGACTCGACGAGCAGGGTTCCACGCAGGGCATAGAGGCCCAGCAACGACGGGATCATCATCGCGAGCGCGACCGGCATCCTCAGGAAGATCAGGGCCAGCATCATCACGCAGCCCAGCAGACCGATCGCCTCAGGGATCAGTGGCAGGAACATGCCGATGGTGCACGCCGCCACAATGCCCAGGCCGATGCTGAAAATGCTCCAGCTGCGCACGCCGCTCACCATCGAGGGCGGCTTGCCTTCCGACGGGGGCGCTGGGCGCTCCGTGACTTCGGCGGTCATCGGGCACTCTCCTTGGTCTCGGTCGCGTCGAGGTCGTGGACGACCTCGTTGAACTCGGCCTCTTCGAGCGACTCGTCGGTGACGCCGTGCCGGAACACGTCGTACGCCGCGTAGAGGAACTGCACCGTCATCACCGCGAAGGCAAGCGGGGCCAAGTAGTAGGGCTGCCAAGCGGGCACCGGGCTGATCCCGGCGTGCTTGCCGATCTCGCGAGCGAACTCGGCCTCGTTCCAGCCATACTTCGCAAGCCCGGCGACAACGACTGCCGCGATGATCCAGAAGATCCCGAGGACGAAGCGACGCGTGACCGTCGGCAGCATCTGGAAGATCAGGTCGGCTGCGATGTGCTGGCCACGCCGTTGGGCAGCCATGAACCCCAAGAACGCAATGATCGGCATGTACCAGTACTGGGTGATCTCCAGCGTGTAGTCGATCGGATTGCCGAAGTACTTGCGGAGCACCGCATTGAGGGTGACGTGGACCATCATCACGAAGGTCACGACCACCGCGGGCACCTCGATGGCGAGATCGGCACCGATCGACCATCGCGAGCGATTCGCGGGAGATGTGGACATGGCGTGGGTTCCATCTGTCGGGGGGTCGCTGCGGAGTGACGGCGACCACAGAAGTTTCGCAAACCTCGAGCCAATCGTCAAGATTCCTCATGACAAATAGTGCCGCGTGTCGCGATGCGGGCCACAGAAAACGGCTGCCGCCGGTCGCTCCTCACGTGGGAACGAGGCGCGTTTGGACATCACCACGGGCGACTCGAAGGCTTGCCCGAGCATCCCGGTGAATGGAATTACTCCTCAACCAGACTCGCGGAAGCGCGGCGCGGCGCCGGTCCTCGTCCGCCAACCTCGGGGCGACCCTCGAGCGATTGCTCATGACGAATGCTCGGCTCTATGCTCGGGGTCGTGAAGGCAATCATCGCAACTGAACCCGGTCCCCCGGAGAACCTGGTCCTGCAGGACCTTCCGACTCCCGAGCCCGGCCCCGGAGAGGTCGCGATCGATGTCGCGGCGACGGCGGTCAACCGGGCCGACACGCTCCAGCGTCAGGGCTACTACCCGCCCCCGCCGGGAGTCTCTGACGTGATCGGGCTCGAGTGCAGCGGCGTGGTCACATCGGTCGGCGAGGGCGTTACCCGCTGGAAGGTCGGCGACGAGGTCTGCGCGTTGCTGGCCGGCGGCGGCTATGCCACCCGGGTGATCGCCCCGCAGGGACAGGTGATGGCGATTCCAGAGGGCATCGACGTGGTGACCGCGGCCGCGCTTCCGGAGGTCGCCGCCACCGTGTGGTCCAACGTGTTCATGGGCGCTCACTTGAAGCCCGGAGAGGTGTTCCTCGTCCACGGCGGCGCCGGCGGCATCGGCACCTTCGCAATCCAGTTGGCCAGCGCACTCGGCTCCCGGGTGTTCGCCACTGCCGGCAGTTCACCGAAGACAGATCTGTGCCTGTCGTTGGGCGCCGAAGTGGCGATCAACTACCGCAACGACGACTTCGTCGAGGTCGTGCGCGCCGCCACCGAGGGACGGGGCGTCGACGTCATCCTCGACAACATGGGCGCCTCCTACCTCGGGCGCAACGTGGACGCACTGTCGACCGGCGGCCGCTTGGCGATCATCGGCATGCAAGGGGGCGTGAAGGGCGAGTTGCACATCGGCAAGTTGCTCAGCAAGCGCGGCACGGTGATGGCAACGTCGCTGCGGCCGCGTCCGATCGAGGAGAAGGCCGCGATCTGCCGCGAGGTCGAGGAGACGATCTGGCCGCTGGTGGCAGCCGAAAGGGTGCGTCCGATCGTCCACACGACGCTTCCCCTGGCCGAGGCAGCCGAGGCACACCGGATCCTCGAGGCAAGTGACCACTCGGGCAAGATCCTGCTCACCGTCTGATCGACCGGCACGACGCACGAGGCTCCGTCCCAGTCAGGGGCGGAGCCTCGTGCGTTGGAAGTCGTGGGTCAGGGCGGGTGCCCGAACTGCATTACCTGCTCAGGTCGAGGAGCCGAACTCCGCGACCAGGCGCCCTTGGACCTCGCCGCGGGCGAGGCGTGCCAAGCCGTCGGGGATGTCGTCGAAGGCGATCGAGGTGACCGCCGGGCGGAGCTGTCCCGACTGCAGAAGATCCAACACGGCCCCAAGGTCGTCGATGCTTCCGCCCATTGAGCCAACCAGCCGACACCGGTTGAAGATGAGTGATCGGGTCGACAGGTTGGCCGTGTGCCTAGCCATCCCGACCAGGACAACTGTGCCACGCTGGCCGATCACCTCGACCGCTGTCTCCGTCGTACTCCCGGCACCGGCAAAGTCGACGATCACCTCGAGGTCCAACCCCCGCCACTGGTCCACACTGTCGTGGACCCGGGCGAACCCCAGACGCCGAGCAAGTGCGCGCGCTCCCGGGCTGATGTCGACCAGATGGACGTCAGCCCCAAGCACCTCGGCAATCTGGGCGGCATAACTTCCGAGGCCGCCGATCCCGATGATCCCGACCCGAGTGCCGGAACCCACGCCGCCGGCGTGGACCAAGGCGGAGTACGTCGTCATGCCGGCATCTGTCGCTGTGGCCGCGAGCACTGCATCGACACCGGCGGGGATCGCGACCAGGTCGTCAGCACGCGCGGTGGTGAACTCGGCGAACCCGCCGTCGCGCGAGAATCCCGGACGGGTGGCGCTGGAGGGCCACACGCAGACCCGGTCACCCGAACGCCAGCTGTCGACGCCGGCACCGACAGCGGTGACCACTCCGGCAATCTCATGCCCGAGAGTGATCGGGCGGTGGGCGATGATCCCTGCCCACCCCTCCTCCTCGAGGACCCCGACATCGGTGTGGCAGAGCCCTGCCGCACTCACCTCGATGACCACCTCATCGTGGCCAGCCGGCGGGGTCAAGATCTCTGCCCTCCGGAGCGGCCGACCAACCTCATGGAACTGCCAAGCCTTCACGGGCAACCCTCGCAGAAGAGCCCGGACACGACGCACGAGGCCCCGCCCAGCCGTGGACGGAGCCTCGTGTGTTGTCCGTGGTGGATCAGGAAGGACGCCCGGCGAGCATGACGTCGGCGAAGACCTTCTCGGCGTACTCGGTCAGGTCGTAGCCGTTCTCGGCGTGCCAGTCGGCGAACTCAGTGAAATGCACGTCGGACGGAAAACCGAGTTCCTCCACGAGCGGAGTCCACTTCTCCGCATTCGAAACCACGGCGTCGACCAGTGCCTGACCGTCGTCGAGCTTGTCGTTCGACGCAACATCTGCCAACGCTTGGTCGTGCGCAGCGGTGAGTGCTTCGCGCGATGCGTCGTCGAATGAGTTGACGCTTCCGCCCTCAGCGACTGCCGCCGCGAGGCCGTCCACCTGGAACTGGGTCGAGCCTTCGATGTTGGTCTGCAACATCACCTTGGTGCCGTCGAAGAGCACCTGCTGGGCGACCAGTGGGAGGGAGTCCCACATGGCCTTGTTGATCGCGAGGGCGCCGGGGGTCTTGGCCAACCCGACCTCCTCGTCAATGGTGAAGTCGGCAGCCACGGGGAGCAGACCCATCAGGCTCGCCACCCGCATGCTGTTGAGGGAGCAGTCGACCGCACCGCGCTGCAGACTCTCGAAGAGCTCGGTGTAGTCGAGAGAAACAGGTGTCGCACCCAGCGCCTGGAGTTCAGCTGCGTTCACCTTGCCGGCTGCCACGACCTGGACACCGGCGAGCTGCTCCTGCGTGGAGCGCGGGGTGGGGCAGAGGATGCCGTTGGAGTCGCCGCTGTACCACGGGAGCAGCACCTGCATACCCGACTCCGCCAGCTCGTCGGTGACCTGCGGAGTCGCCCAGGCGGCAGCGTTGTGCGCGGCGTGCACCTCGAGCGGCGCAACCGCAGGAGCCTGGCTGCCGACGAACGAGGTGTCTGCCAAGGCGGCATTGGCCGGGTACTGGTCGGGCTCATAGACGGGCAGGATGTTGCCGAGATCGAGGCGGCCGTCACGAATCGCGTCGTCGATCTCCGTGGCGCCGGCAATCGCGTTGGCGTAGGAGACGTTGAAGGTGATCTTGCCGTCGGAGTACTCCTCCACGTAGGCGAAGTAGTCCTCATAGACCTGGCCGACCGGCGACCCCTTCGCGGCCGGAGTCTGGGTGTTGATCTCGATCGGGGAGACGTCCGCGAACGCCTCCTTGAACTCCTCGACGGACGCGCCGTACTCAAGCCCGGCACCGCCGGCACTGCCGCCGCCGTCCGCCTCCTCAGCACAGGCGCTCAACCCACCGACCAATGCGAGTACGGTGATGGCAGCACCCGCCAGCGACAACTTGTTCTTCACAGCGACTCCTCAGTTCTCATCAAGTCAGGGGCTCCCGTCACCCACCGATACGCCCCGGACGGGCGACTCCAGGAGGGCGATGTGTGACGCCTCCCACACCTGAATCATTCATCATGATGTTTAGAACGTCAAGGGCGTTGCGGTCATTTCTCATGATCTTTATAGGGCGCGGAGGTGTTCGGGCGCCAGCTCAGCCACGGAACCAACTCCCATGAGATGCAGGCACCGCCTGATCTCCTCCTCCAAGAGTTCAAGGACGGCACGTACTCCCGCCTCGCCCGCGCCGGCGAGGCCGTAGACGTAGGGGCGGCCAACCAGGACGGTCCGAGCACCGAGCGCCAGAGCAGTCACCACGTCGGAGCCCGACCGGACACCGCCATCGAGCAACACCTCGAGATCATCGCCGACCGCTTCCACGACCCCCGGGAGAGCATCCAAGGTGGCTACCGTCGGGCTCAGTTGTCGGCCGCCATGGTTGGAGACCACCACACCAGCGGCGCCTGCGTCCCGCGCACGGCGCGCGTCATCGGGCTCGAGAATCCCCTTCAGATACACGGGTCCGTCCCACTGCGACACCATCCACTCGAAGTCGGACCACGCCAAATCCGAGCGCATGCTCACGGCCTGTCGTTGCGCCGTCTCAAGCATCCGCGGCTTCTGACCGGGTTCGACCAGATTGCGCAACGAAACCCTACGGTGCCTCAGATAGTCCCAAGCCCACCGAGGATGCCGCGCGGCTTCCAACGCCCGCGCCGGCGTCATCACCGGCGGGATGCCCATCCCGTGCCGCCGCTCCCCCAGACGGTTGCCGACGACGGGCACGTCAGCAGTCACGAAGAGTGCTTGGTAGCCGGCATCCTGCGCGCGGCTGAGCAACTGCCCGGTCAGTGTCCGGTCACCCCAAGGATAGAGCTGGAACCAGTGGTCCTGCTGGGTCGCCGCGGCGACCTCCTCGATCGACCAGCTCGAGCCGGTGCTGAGGACGAATCGGGTGCCCGCTGCCTCCGCCGCCCGGGCCGCAGCACAGTCGCCACGCCAGTGCACGGCCCCGATCAGCCCGGTCGGCGCGAGGACGACCGGGAGTTCCAGTTGCTCGCCCGCCACCTCAGTGCGGAGGTCGACCTCAGCCAAGCCCGCGAGCACCCGCTGACGTAACGCCCACTGTTCATAGGCAGCACGGTTGCCAGCCAGTGCTCGCTCATCGTCGGCGCCGTTCTCGACGTACTCGAGCACCATCTTGGGCAGCCGGCGGCGAGCAAGTCGTCGCCAGTCGTCCACGGCGAGCAACTGCTCGCCGGCACGCATCTGCACTTGGAACGGGCCGACCCTCACCGAACTCGCCTCCTGTGGTTTGTCGCCCGCGTTCAGCGTGAGGGTGCGGACACCTGACGCGCGGCAGCATCCTTGCCCGCGAGGTGGCCGAAGACCACACCGAGCACGATGGTGCCTCCGGCTCCGCCGTAGAAGCCCTGCGTAAGGGCTCCGCCGACGTTGCCGGCGGCATAGAGACCGGGAATCGCCTCGCCCGCAGGCGTAAGCACCCGACCGTGCGCATCCGTGCGGGGGCCGCCGAGGGTGCCGATCGCACTCGCCTGCACCTTCACAGCATAGAAGGGCGGGGTGTCGACCGGGCCGATGGCACCTGAAGCCGGATTCTTGAGAGCCGGACGCATCACCATGGCCAGCGGGCGAACCAGCGCCTTGCGCATGCGCTGAGGGTTGTCACCTCGGGCGATGCGCCCCATGACCAGGCCGGCAACCGGGCCGATCGCCTTGGCGATGAACTTGCGGGCACGCTCGGCGAATGCCGGCGCCCAGTGATTGACGGACAGTCGACCAAGGAACGGGTTGTGGTCACCGAAGAAGCGTTCAAAGGTGGTGGTGCCACGACCGAACCATGGGTCACGGCCCTTCTTCGCTTCCGGGTTGAACTCCCGGACCGTGCGAACCAACCCCTCGGGATCGATCCCGCACTTGCGCGCAAGTTCGTCCAAGGTCAGTGCGCTGACCACTTCCTTCGGGTAGTTCCCACCGGGCAGTGTGCCCAGGAAGGAATAGTGCTGGTGGTAGTACTCGTCGAAGACCATCCATGCCGTGGAGTTGGGCATCTCTCCGTTCCGCGGATCGACCTTCCGCATGTCGGCTCCGAGGTCGTTGTACGACGCTGCCTCGTTGCTGAACCGCTCACCCGCGCTGTTCACCATGATGGTGTGCGGTAGAGCACGCTCGCCCTGAACCAATCGGCTGATCGGTGCACCTTCGAGTTCGTCACCCTCGATCTGGATCCCGGGCATCCACCAAGCACCGTCAGGAACCACCAGGTCGGCTCCGACTTGCTCGACCATGCTCATCGCATCGCCCTGATGACCTCGGACGCTGATCTGAATCGGGAACGGCGCACCGAGGTGCTTCGAGGTCAACTCGTCGTTGCCTTCGAAGCCTCCGCTGGCAAGAATGACGCCGCGACGCACGCTCACCGTCCGTGCCGCGGCCCCAGTGCCGACAACGACACCGCTGATGCCCTCACCCTCCTTGACGAGCTGGGTGACCCGCGACTCGGTTCGCACGTCGACTCCGCGCCGCAGACATCCTTCGAGCAGGGCGCCGATCAGTGCGTAGCCGGCCATCCACACCCCTTGGATCCCGTTGATCAGCCACAGGGGAAGCGGGTTGCGTGCCATGCCGGACTTCTTGGGCGGCTGGACCAGTTCGGCGTACTCGCCAAGCACAGCTGGCCGGAACGGTCCCGGGAAGAGGGAGCGGAAGTTCGAAGCACCTCGGATGTCAGAGGTGTAGTCGGGCCAGGCGACTGGAATCCAGCCGAGATAGGTGTGCTCTTCGATGAACGCCGCGATCCGCGGAGCGTGATCGATGAAGGCGTCAACGGCGGCGGCATCGAGAACTTCGTTGCGGCCTTGGCCAAGCAGATAGATGCGGGCGTCCTCCACGCTGTCCGTCGCGCCCAATGCGCCGTACGAGAACCCGTGGTTGGGCACCCAGATCGCACCGCCGGAGATGGCCGAGGTCCCACCCAGCTTCGCCTCCGACTCCAGGACAAGGACAGATGCGCCCTCGACCGAAGCACTCAGTGCGGCGGACAGGCCTGAGGCGCCGGAGCCCACGACCACGACGTCGACCTCAGCGGGAAGACCCAATGTGGACGAGGATCCGACGGACCCCTTCAGGCGGTTTCTCGGCATCTTCACAACCTCCGGGCTCTCGCGCTCATGTGTTCCGGGCCACAAGGTAACACAATTTCATCATGATGAATTACCGTCGGGGAGAAGTTTCCCGAAACGAGAGATGTCCCATGACCAATCCCGGGCCACCAGTCGTCACCTACCGCTCGGAGGGGGCGATCGCCTACGTCCAGATGAACCGGCCCCGCTATCGCAATGCACAGAACTCGGCCATGACATACGCCCTCGATGACGCATTCGTCCGCGCCGTCGACGACAATGCCGTGAAGGTGATCGTGCTGGAGGGCGCGGGTGACCACTTCAGCGCAGGCCACGACATCGGCACCCCGGAGCGCGATGTCGACCAGAGCTTTCCTCGCCGTGCCAGCATGCAGTGGGACCACGTGGGACGCGAAGGTGCCGACGCGCGCCTGGCACGTGAGTCCGAGGTCTACCTCGGCATGTGTCGTCGGTGGCGCGACATCCCAAAACCAATGATCGCGAAAGTGCAGGGCGCCTGCATCGCCGGAGGCCTGATGCTCGCTTGGACATGCGACTTCATCATCGCGAGCGAGGACGCCTACTTTGCGGATCCCGTGGTGCGCATGGGCATTCCCGGGGTTGAGTACTTCGCGCACCCATGGGTCACCAATCCCCGCGCCGCAAAGGAATTGTTGTTCACCGGCGCATCGATCAGTGCCGCGCGAGCCGAAGCCCTCGGCATGGTGAACCACGTCGTACCGCGATCAGCGCTCCACCCAGCCACCACTGAGGTGGCACGCCAGATCGCCACGATGCCCAGCTTCGGTCTTAGCCTCGCCAAGCGGGCGGTGAACCAGGCCGAGGACGCCCAAGGCATGCGCCTGGGCATGGACGCGGCCTTCGGACTCCATCATGTCGCCCACGCACACAACGTGGAGGTCAGCGCCGGTTCGCTGGCCGGCATGGATGCCGCAGCAATGAAGCGGGCGGCTGACGACATATCCTGACCGCTATTTATCATGCTAAATTCTGGGAACGCATCCAGCCCAGGAGGACCAGCATGTCGAAGCTCATCATCGTCGGGGTCGACGGGAACCAACCAGCTGAGCAAGCCGCACAGATCGCAGCCGAACTCGCCCGGGACACCCGGGCCGGCCTCCACATCGTCTGCGCCTACGTTCGCGACGAGGTCGCCGAGATCGAACTAGACGGTCCGGGCACCGCACGCGTCTCGATCGCGTCGGAGTCTGCCGACATCGCGGCCCGCGCGGCCGCGGCCCTCGGCGAGGGGATCGATGCCGTGACCAGCGCCGCCGTGCAGGGCCGCCCCGCCGAGGCGCTCGTCGCGGAAGCGGAACGTCTCGACGCCTCGCTCATTGTGATCGGCAACAAGCGCATGCAAGGCCCTGGTCGTCTGCTCGGCAGCATCGCGGCGTCGGTCGCGCACCACGCGCCGTGCGATGTCTACATCGCGCACACCAACTGACCGCAGCGGCGATTGCCCGTACTCCGCACCCTGATGGGGACAGGTGACTCGCCGGTCATCTG
>JBEBTI010000057.1:0-15689 GCA_040393845.1 Nocardioides daejeonensis | reverse complement strand
GCGTTGCGGGCCGAGGTGAAGGAGCCGGCGATGTAGGCGCGGTTGCCGACGATCTCGATGTCCCAGATCTCGCCGTTGCTGATCAGCGGCGTGTTGGTGCGCGGGATGTCGGGCACCAGTCGGTTGTGTGCGGGCACCGGTTGGTTGGCCATCGCGCTGACCTGCTGGCTGGCGACGTCGGTGTGTACGCCGTCACTGACGGTCAGGGTCGCGGTGCGTGGGCCGGGGCTTGCGTAGGTGTGGCTGGTCTCGATCCCGCTGCCGTTGGACCCGTCGCCGAACGCCCAGGTGTAGGTGAGGGCGTCGTCGTCATCGGGGTCGAAGGAGTGGGCCGCGTCGAACTCGCAGGTCAGCCCCGCACACCCGACGGTGAACTCGGCGGTCGGGGGCTCGTTGGTGGCGGTGGCGTCGGTGCCGGGATCGACCAGGACCGAGAAGGCGGTGTGCCTGCTCGCGGCGGTGTCGGTGGTCGCGGTGCCGCTCGGCACCGGTCCGAGCGGGACCGGCGCGGCGTCCGCGAGCACCATGCTCACCTTGCCGTTGCCGGTGCTGGCCACCGTCACACGCTGGGTGCTGGTTGCGGGGATCTCCCACTGCGTGGCCGTCGATGACTTCTCTGCCCATCCGTTGACGAGCCAGGTGTTGGCACGCGGAGCGGTGAGGGCCGGCGTACTGAGTGAGGTGGTGGATGAGTTGGATCCGGTGATTGCGGAGGCGGCGACGCTCGGCGTACCGGTGCTGCGGTAGACCGCGACTCCCATCACCGACTTGGCCAGTGCGCTGCCCGCGATGCTGACGTCACGGTTGGCGTCTGCGGCGGTGGCCTGTCGGCTCCACAGCCGGGTGCGGATGCCGTTGCCGTCGCGGCTCTCGATGAGGGTCCAGCCGGCCAGGTCGTCGTCGATGGTGCTGGTGGTCGAGTTGGTGGTGAGGGTGAGCAACAGCAGATCTTGGGGCCGGATCTCGTCGGGCAGGCGGACGGTGTGGTTGGAGCGGTTGCCCTGGCTGGCGGCTGATGCCACGAAGGTCACCTCGCCCTGGCTCACTTCTTCGGCCGGGGTGACCACGTGTTCGGCCGAGTCGGTGAGGTCGCCGTCGCTGACCGTCAGGCGGACCGTGCGTTCGCCGCCGGTGGCATAGGTGTGGCTGGTGGTCGCGCCGGTGCTCGTGGTGGTGTCGCCGAACTCCCAGGTGTAGGTGAGTTCGTCGCCGTCGGGATCACTCGACCCGCTGGCGTCGAAGGTGCACTCCAGGGCGTTGCAGTCGGCGACGAAGCGTGCCTCCGGTGCTTGGTTCACCGGGTCCGGGGTGGCGCCGGGGGAGACCACCACGCTGAACAGCGCCGTGCGGGAGACGGACTCCGACGTCGTCGCCACCAGCCCGGTCGCGGTGCCGGTCGACACCGCGTCGTCGGAGTCGGCGAGCACGGCGCTGATGTGGCCCGCGCCGGTCGACGCGGCGGTGGCCCGCTGGGTGCGCGCGGCGGGCAGCGACCAGGTGGCCGAACCCGAGGACTTCTCCGACCACAGGTTCACCACCCACGAGCCAGTGTCCGCGACCTCGACGGTCGGGGCCGTGTGAGTGTTGCTCGAGCTGTTCGACCCGCTCACTGCCGATGCCGTCACGCTCGCCGCGGCGGTGCTGCGGTAGGCGGAGACCGCGAGCACCGACTTCGCCGACGCGCTGGTGCGCGCGGTCACGTTGGTGCCGCTGTCGGCTGTCGTGGCGGTCCTGGTCCAAGCGCGCGCCAGGTGGCCGTTGCCGTCCCGGCTCTCCAACAGGGTCCAACCGGGCGGACCCGTGATCTCGGCGGCTGTGGTGTTCGTGGTCAAGAAGAGCACCAGCGAATCGCCGGCCCGCACCGATGTCGGCACTTGCACGGTGTGGGCGGTGCGGTTGCCCGCTGTGCTGGCGGCATCGACGAAGCTGAGGCTTCCTGCCGCTGCCTGCGAGGCTGGCGCCGAGGCGAGCACCGCCGCAGGGGTGAGCAGCAACAGCAGGCTGGTGACGAGGCTTGCCAGACGACGTGACTCACGGCGCCGTACCGGCGCGTCTCTGTGGATGTTCTCAAGCACGGGCCGCTCACAATCGTGCTGTCCCCCCGATGGGGACGACCATGCATGAGAATCCTCCTGCCCGGGATCCGGCCGCATACCCCAATTCGGGGCACTTCATCCGCATGCCCGATAGCGTGGGGTCGTGACGCTCTCCCAACGCCCCGCCCCCACCACTGTCGGCGCGCTGCGTGCCTCCGGACACGAGTTCCGCACGCTGCGCGACGAGATCCGCCACAACCTGTTGGCCGCGCTGGCCGAGGGACGTGATCCGTGGCCCGGCCTGCACGGCCTCGAAGCCACCGTGATCCCGCAGCTGGAGCGGGCCCTGATCGCCGGGCACGACGTCGTACTCCTGGGTGAGCGCGGCCAGGGCAAGACCCGGTTGCTGCGCACGATGGTCGGCCTGCTCGACGAGTGGACGCCGGTGATCGCGGGCTCCGAACTCAACGAGCACCCCTACGAGCCGGTGATCCCGGCCTCGATCCGACGAGCTGCTGCCGAGGGCGACGACCTGGCCGTCGAGTGGCGCCACCGATCCGAGCGGTACGCGGAGAAGCTGGCGACGCCCGACACCTCCGTGGCCGACCTGATCGGAGACGTCGACCCGATGAAGGTCGCCGAGGGCCGCTCGCTGGGTGATCCGGAGACCATCCACTTCGGCCTGATCCCGCGCTCGCACCGGGGCATCGTGGCGATCAACGAGTTGCCCGATCTCGCCGAACGCATCCAGGTCGCGATGCTCAACGTGATGGAGGAGCGCGACATCCAGATCCGGGGCTATGTGCTGCGTCTCGAGCTCGACCTGCTCGTGGTGGCCTCGGCCAACCCCGAGGACTACACCAACCGCGGTCGCATCATCACCCCGCTCAAGGACCGCTTCGGTGCCGAGATCCGCACCCACTACCCCTTGGAGCTCGACGCGGAGATGGCGGTGATCCGTCAGGAGGCCGACCTGACCGCCGAGGTGCCCGACCATCTGGTCGAGGTGCTGGCCAGGTTCACCCGGGCCCTGCGCGAGTCGCAGTCGGTCGACCAGCGCTCCGGTGTCTCGGCCCGCTTCGCGATCGCCGGTGCCGAGACGATCGCAGCAGCCGCCCTGCACCGGGCCACGGTGCTCGGTGAGTCCGAAGCGGTGGCGCGCGTCGTCGACCTCGCCACCGCCGTCGACGTGCTCGGCGGCAAGATCGAGTTCGAGTCCGGCGAGGAGGGCCGCGAGGACGACATCCTCCAGCACCTGCTGCGGGTGGCGACCGCCGAGACCGTGCGCGCCAACCTGCGCGGCATCGACTTCGCCCTGCTGATCGACGCGATCGCCGACGGCGCCTCGGTGACCACCGGTGAGCAGGTCTCGTCCGCCGACCTGCTGGCCGCGATCCCGTCGCTTCCTCCGGTCGAGTCGGGCGAGGCAGACGTGTACGACGTGGTCGCCGATCGCCTGCACGCCCGGACGCAGGGGGAGCGGGCCAGCGCGATCGAGTTGGCCCTCGAGGGACTCTTCCTGGCCCGCAAGATCTCCAAGGAGACGGCCGACTCCGGAGAGACCGTCTACTCGTGAGCCCCCGTCCCGACCGGCACCGCTCCCGCTACGGCAAGTACGCCGGCGGGCCGGACCCGCTCGCCCCACCGGTCGACCTCGCCGAGGCACTGGATGCGATCGGCGAGGACGTGATGGCCGGTTACAGCCCCGAACGGGCGATGCGCGAGTTCCTGCGACGCGGTTCGCAGGACCAGCAGGGTCTGGAGGACCTGGCCCGGCGGGTGGCCGAGAAGCGTCGCGAGATCCTGTCGCGGCACAACCTTGACGGCACGATGAACGAGGTGCGCGAACTGCTCGACAAGGCGGTGCTCGCCGAGCGCAAGCAGCTCGCCCGTGACGTCGACCTGGACGACACCGACCGGGCGTTCGCCGAGATGCAACTGGAGAACCTGCCCACCTCGACGGCGGCAGCGGTGAGTGAGCTGTCGTCATACGACTGGCAGTCGCGCGAGGCACGCGAGGACTACGAGAAGATCAAGGACCTCCTCGGCCGAGAACTGCTGGACCAACGCTTCAAGGGCATGAAGCAGGCGATGCAAGGGGCAACGGAGGACGACAAGGCCCGCATCAACGAGATGCTCGATGACCTCAACTCCCTGCTGGAGAAGCGGAACCGCGGCGAGGACACCGACGACGACTTCGGGGACTTCATGTCGAAGCACGGCGACTTCTTCCCGGAGAACCCCCGCAACCTCGACGAGTTGCTCGACACGATGGCGCAGCGCTCTGCTGCAGCCCAACGGATGCTCAACTCGATGACCCCCGAGCAACGCCAGGAGCTGATGGAGCTCTCCGCCCAGGCGTTCGGGTCGCCCGCCCTGATGGACCAGCTCGAC
Source organism: Nocardioides daejeonensis (assembly GCA_040393845.1). Classification (GTDB taxonomy): domain Bacteria; phylum Actinomycetota; class Actinomycetes; order Propionibacteriales; family Nocardioidaceae; genus Nocardioides; species Nocardioides daejeonensis_A. The sequence continues at coordinate 11,259 of JBEBTI010000057.1, read as the reverse complement.
CGACTGGACGCCAACCTGCAGCAGGCCCGTCCCGACCTCAACTGGGGTGGGTCGGAGGAGTTTCGCGGCGAGGAGGGGATGGGGCTCGGTGACGGCACCGGCGCCCTGCAGGACCTGGCCGAGCTCGAGGAGCTCGCCGAGCAGTTGCAGCAGTCCTACAACGGCGCGCGCATGGACGACGTCGATCTCGACGCACTTGCTCGCCAGCTCGGCGACCAGGCCGCGGTCGACGCCCGCAAGCTCGCCGAGTTGGAGAAGGCGCTGCGGGAGTCCGGCTATCTCAAGCGTGGCTCCGACGGGCAGTACCGCCTGTCGCCCAAGGCGATGCGCCAACTCGGCAAGGCGCTCCTGCGGGACGTGGCCGACCGGATCTCCGGCCGTCAGGGCTCCCGCGACCTGCGTCGCGCCGGCGCCGGTGGCGAGCTCTCCGGAGCCACCCGCCAGTGGGAGTACGGCGACACCGAACCCTGGGACGTGACCCGCAGCGTGCTCAACGCCGTGATCCGTGAGTCCGGGTCGGTGGTTGAGCAGCGAGGCACGAGCGTGTCGGAACCACCCGCCGTACGCCTGCAGATCCAGGACGTCGAGGTCTCGGAGACCGAATCGCGCACCCAGGCAGCGGTGGCGTTGCTGGTCGACACGTCGTTCTCGATGGCGATGGACGGCAGGTGGGTGCCGATGAAGAAGACGGCGTTGGCGCTGCATCAGCTGGTGCGCACCCGGTTCCGGGGCGACCACCTGCAACTGATCGGCTTCGGTCGCTATGCCGAGGTGATGGACGTCGAACAACTCACTGCGCTTGATGCGATGTGGTCCAAGGGCACCAACCTGCACCACGGCCTGCTGTTGGCCAACCGCCACTTCCGCAAGCACCCCAATGCGCAGCCGGTGCTGCTGATCGTCACCGACGGCGAGCCGACGGCCCACCTCGCACCCGACGGCGAGGTCTGGTTCTCCTACCCGCCGCACCCGGTGACGTTGGCCAACACGGTGCAGGAGTTGGACAACTCCCGGCGCCTTGGCGCACAGACCTCGATCTTCCGTCTCGGTGACGACCCCGGTCTGGCTCGATTCGTCGACTCGCTGGCCAAGCGTGTCGACGGGCGGGTGATCGCCCCCGAGCTCGAAGACCTCGGTGTCGAGGTGGTCGGCTCCTACCTCGGCGCGCGCTCAGCCCGCCGTGGCGCCAACAACGGCGGTTCCGTTGCTCGGGAAGCATCCGGTGACCAGACACGTGGCGCCGGCGGCGGGTTCAACCGCTGGTTCGGCGGCGAGCGCGGCTTCTGGGTGGAGTGATCCCACCCTTGTGACGCGGGGCACGGTCGCTCCACAAGGGTCATCACCTGCAAGTTCGTGCACAACCCCGCGTTGCCTCGGCGGGGAGTGGTCGCCGGCGATCGCCGTACGTGCGCGCCATTCACGGCCGCACGATCGGGATCACGACAACGTGGAAGATCGCTGCTCGTGGGTGGCAGCGATCCTCCGTGTTGTGCGCGATCAGCGCTTGATGTTGACGAGCTCCTCGAGCACCGAGTCGGAGGTGGTGATCACCCGCGAGCTGGCCTGGAAACCGCGCTGGGCGAGGATCAGGTTGGTGAACTCGGCAGCCAGGTCGACGTTGGACATCTCCAGGGCGCCGGCCATGATCGAGCCACGGGTTCCCTCGCGCGGGACGCCGTACTCGGCAGCGCCGGAGTTGGCCGACTCGCGGAACGAGGTCTCGCCCACCTTCTCCAGCCCGAGCGGGTTGTTGAAGTCGGCGATCGCCACCTGCGCCATGTCGCGCTGGATGCCGTCGGAGAAGACTCCGCGCATGATGCCGTCGGAGCCGATGTTGTACGACGTCAGCTCGACACCGACGGCCACCGGCGGGGTGAGAGCGGCGGTGTCCATGGTGATGTCGATCAGGCCACCGGTCGGTGCGCCGGTGGCGTCGAGTGCGTAGCCCTGGACGCGCTTGCCCGACGGGTTGACCAGGGCGCCGGTCTCGTCGAAGTTGAAGGCACCAGCACGGGTGAAGAGCATCTCGGCGCCGTCACGCACGACGAAGAAGCCGTCGCCCTGGATCATCAGGTCGGTGGGTGCACCGGTGGTCTGCGCCGAACCCTGCAGGAAGTTGGTGCGGGTCGCGGCGAGCTGTACGCCGAGCCCGACCTGGATCGGGTTGGTGCCACCGGCGTTCGGACCCGCGCCCGAGGCGCCGGTGAGCATCTGGCTCAGCGTGTCGGAGAAGACGGTGCCGCTCGACTTGTAGCCGATGGTGTTGGCGTTGGCGATGTTGTTGCCGGTCACGTCGAGCATGGTCTGGTTGACGCGGAGCCCGCTGATGCCGGCGAAGAGTGAACGAAGCATGGTGATTCCTCCTGGGGTCAGGCAGTGGTGGTGTCGGGGGTGCTGGTGTCTGGAGTGCTGGACTCGGTGGACGGGGTCGCCCCCGACGTGTCGCCGGTGCGAACCGACTGGACCTGCGCGAGCGGGACGGAGTGGCCGTCGATGTCGAGCATCGGCCCCTCGCTGCTGAAGGTCACGCCCTGGACCCGGCCGGTCGCGGTGGCGCCGTCCTCGGTGGTCCAGCTGACGTCGCGACCGACCAGCCCGGCTGCGCCGAAGGCGAGCTGGGTGGCCGCCATGGTGGCGGTCTGTTCGGCCACCCGGGTGATCTGTTCGAGGGTGTTGAACTGCGCGGTCTGTGCGAGGAACTCGCCGGAGTCCGCCGGGTTGAGCGGGTCCTGGTAGCGCAACTGCGCGACCATCAGTTCGAGGAACATCTGCTTGTCCTCGCTCGTGGCCGTCGAGGTCGCCAACGGCGTGAGCATGCCGGTGGTGACGCCCTCTGTTGCCGATACGGACACGGGTGCCTCCTCACATGGTCAGGTCGAGGCCGCTGATGCGACCTGACCCGACCGGTCGGGGGTGGTGGGGCGGAGCCGCCTCGCCACGATGGGGGGTGAACTGTTCGGTGCCGCGCGCAGGCGCTGTGTGGTCGCGTGCCTCGCGGTCGGCGTACTGCTGCTGGTCGTTGCCGGCGCGAGAGTCCGAGGAGTACGTCGTCTGTCCGCCGTTGTCGCGCACCTGCACACGGGTGTCGGTTGCGCCGGCCTGCTCGAGCAGCCGCCGTAGCTCGGGTGCGTCCAGCGCGAGTGCCTGGGCTGCGGCGTCCCCGCCGGCCATCCGGACCTGGACGGCGCCGTCGCGGACCGACACGACGACGCGCACCTCGCCGAGTGACTCCGGTTGCAGCTTGATGGTGATCCGACTGGTGCCGTCCCGCTGCACGAGATTGCCGATCCGGTCGATCACCTGACTGGTGAGTGCCGGTGCAGTCGGTGCCGTGGGCGCGGTCTGGACGGCTGCGGATGCCGGTGCAGCTGCGGCAGGTGCCGCCGCGGACGCGCCTGCCGTCGGCGCACTTGTGGACGTGGCGTGGCCCGGACCGTTCTCGCCGGCTGTCGACACGGCAACCACTGCTCGTGCCGCCCCGCCCTGACGTCCTGCGTCCCGGTCGCCCTGAGCGCCAGCGCGCAGGACGTCCTGACCGGCCTCGGTCGGGGGCCCTGCATCGCGGCTGTTCGAGCGACCGATCTGCAGGACCTCCACGGCATCGTCGGAGTCCGCCTCCGTCGTACCCGAGAGCACACCAGCCTCAGCGGCACCACCGGGTGCCGGGGTCTGTGTCGGACGTCCTGCATTCGGGTCGCTTGGGCGACCGATCTGCAGGACGCCCTGAGCGGCTTCGGCGGGACGTCCTGCGTCCGGGTCGCTCGGACTGCCGGTGTGCAGGACGTCCGGACGGGCCGGTGTCCGGGGGAGGCCGGTCACGGGCCCGAATGCCGCCGTGCCTGCCTCGGGGACGTCGACGTTCTCGACCTCGGTGCCGTCGGCGCCGTCGGTGTCGAGGTTCCGGGGGTCGACGTTCTGGGTGTCGGTCCCGTCCGGATCCTGCAGCTCGGCAAGTACGTCGGTCGACAGTGCTGCATCGCGGTCGCTCGACGCACTGTCCTCGAGGACGCCCTCGAGGGTCCCTGGGGCGCTGGGTGTGGCCGCGGCGGCCGGGGCTAGCAGGCTCGACAACAGGTCGGCGAAACCACCGCCGGACGACGACTCGCCGCCGGTGGAGCCGCTGGGGCCCACTGCGGGTGCAGCCGTGATCACGGCTTGGATGCTCATGCGGACCCTCCGACCATCGACATCACTGACTTCACGTAGTTCTGCGTCTCCCGATAGGGCGGGACTCCGTCGTAGCGGAGCACCGCACCGGGGCCTGCGTTGTAGGCGGCCAGCGCCAACGGCGTGCTGTCGAAGCGCGACAGCAGGTCGGAGAGCAGCTTGGCCGCACCGTTGACTGCCTGGGTCGGGTCGAAGGAGTTGGTGACTCCCAGACCTGCCGCAGTCGACGGCATCAACTGCATGAGCCCTTGCGCGCCAGCAGGGCTGACTGCGCGTGAGTTGTAGCCGGACTCCTGCTTGGCGACCGCGGCCAGCAGGTCCGGGGAGACCCCGAACCGTTCGCCGGCACTCCGGAACAGCGAGGCGTACGGCGTCGAGTCGGTCAGCACGCGCGAGCTCACCGACTGCACCCCCTGGTCGGGAAGGATCCGACGGATCACGTCCGGCGTCGACGGGACGTCGATGATCCGCACGTTGAGACCGGTGCGCGGTGCTTCGATCATCTTGCCGTCACCGATGTAGATGGCGATGTGGTCGACCCCGTTGTTGCGCGAGGAGTTGTCCCACGCGATCAGGTCGCCCGGCTGTGCCTCGGCCATGCTGGCGACCGGGCGCCCGGCCTCGGCCTGCTGGTAGGAGACCCGCGGCAACTCATATCCGAGGTTGCGATAGACGAGCTGGACAAGGCCGGAGCAGTCCAGACCCTTGCTGGGGTCGGTCCCACCCCACACGTAGGGAAGGCCGAGGTACTTCTTGGCCTCGGCGACGACCTCGTCACCGCGGGTGGCGGCGCCGGGGGCGCTGGTGCTGCTGGTGGCGGAGGTCGACGCACTCTGCGTCGCGGATGTGAGTGCGGTGGCGAATCCCGTTCCGCTGCTGGAGAAGCGTGCGTCCAGGGAGCGGAGTTCACTGAACCGGAACTGGATCTCGCTGATCCGCGCTGTCACGTCGGTGATGCTCATCGGGCACCCTGACTCCGGGCCCACCGCTGGGCTGCGATGTCGTCGGCAGCTGCGGCCTCGCGGCGAGCGAGCTCGGCACGGCGTGCTTCGGCGCGTCGCTCTGCAAGCAGTTCCACCGCGCGCAACGCGCCCCGGTCGTCCTGCCAACGGGCCCGTGCGGCGGCGCTCACTCCGGCTGCCACACCGGCGGCGCGCTCGCGCTCCAACAGCGCGGTGGCGGCACCGGTCAACAGGTGACGCTGCGAGACGAACGCAGCTGCGGAGGTGAGTTCCGGCGTGCCCCGGGAAGCCAGTGCGGCGCCCATCTGCTCGGCAGCAGCCTCCGCGGCGCGCTGGTCGGAAAGTGCGTGGGCCAGGCCGATCCGGCTGTCCAGCTCGCGCACTGAGCGCACCCGCACCACCGCGGCGAGTCCGTCGCGCGTCATCACAGACCCACCAGATCGGTGAGTCGGCGCCAGGTGTCGTCGAGCGCGGTGACGTCGTCCATGTCCTGCTGGAGGAAGTCGTTGATCCGCGGGAGCAGGGCGAGCGCGGCGTCGGCGTCGGCGTCGGCCCCCGTCACATAGGCCCCGATCTCGACGAGCTCCCGCACGTCGCGGTGGGCGGCGAGCAGACGGCGCAGCCGCACGGCGCCGGCGCGCTGGTCGCGGCTGGTGACGGCAGACGTGACCCGCGAGATCGACTCGAGCACGTCGATGCTGGGGAAGTGGCCGGCGGTCGCGAGCCGGCGGGCGAGCACGACGTGGCCGTCGAGGATCGAGCGCGCGGTGTCGCCGATCGGGTCCTGCAGGTCGTCACCCTCCACCAGCACCGTGTAGAGACCGGTGATGCTGCCGGTAGGGCTGGTGCCGGCCCGCTCGAGCAGCTGGGGAAGCAAGGTGAACACGCTCGGCGGGTAGCCGCGCGTCGCCGGCGGCTCGCCGGCCGACAGCCCGATCTCACGCTGAGCCATCGCGACCCGGGTCAGGCTGTCCATCATCAGGACGACGTGGCGTCCGGCGTCGCGGAAGCCTTCGGCAATACGGGTGGCGGTGAAGGCGGCCCGCAGCCGGGCCACCGGCGGAGCGTCGGAGGTGGCCACCACGACCACCGACCGGGCGAGGCCCTCGGGACCGAGATCGTTCTCGATGAACTCACGGACTTCGCGCCCGCGCTCGCCGACCAGGGCGATCACGGCCACTTCGGCGTCGGTGCCCCGCGCGATCATCGACAGCAGGCTCGACTTGCCGACGCCGGAGCCGGCCATGATGCCCAGGCGCTGTCCGCGCCCGACCGGGACGAGAGCGTCCATCGCCCGCACACCCAGGCCGAGCTGGGTGTCGATGCGGGGACGGCTCAGCGCGTCCGGCGTCGGGTGGTGGATCGGGACCAGGGGTACGTCGACCAGTCCGGGCCCGCCGTCGACGGGACGGCCGAGGCCGTCCAGGACGCGACCGAGCAGACGGTCACCGACGGGGACCTGCAGGGGGCCGCCGGTGGCGCGCACGCGGTCACCGACCCGCAGGCCGGTGGTGGTGCCGAGCGGCAGGCAGACCAGGCCTTCCGGTCCGGCCGCGGCAACCTCGGCGAGGACGCCGTCGTGACCCACTTCGAGCAGGTCACCGAGTGCAGCAGAGACGCCGGTGACCAGCAGGCGCAGCCCGATCACGTCGGCGACCCGACCGAGTCGGAGTGGTGCGACAGCAGCGTGGGCCGCCTCGACGTGAGCAGGGGTCAGCACGCTCATGCCAGCACCTCCGAGAGACGTGCCAGCGCGGGCCCGATCCGCAGGTCGACCATCGCCACGTCGGTCTCGACGACCGCGTCGGCCGGTGCCAGGGAGGCATCCGCAAGGACGGCGACACCCCGGGCGGCGAGGTCGCCGACCACGGCATCGTCGACGATGCCCGGCGCGATCCGCACTCGGGCCCGGGGGGAGTCGGGCAGCACCCGCAACACCCGACGTACGACGTCGGCCGACGTGGCCACCCGCAGTTCGTGGCCGAGCAGTTCACGCACCAGACTGATCGCGAGATCGGTGCCCTGCTGCTCCAACTGGGCGCAGGTCGACTCGACCGCGTCGTGCAGGTGCGCTGCCGCCGACGTCAGGGTAGCCACGGCAGCGCGGTGTTCGGCCTCGCGTCGTTCTTCGTCGACCACTCGCTCCGCATCGGTGCGGATGCGCGCCTGGACAGCCTCGTCCGCGGCCACCTGTCGCCCCTCAGCCCAACCAGCGGCGTACCCCTGGGCCCGGGCGGCAGCGTGGGTGCTGTGGGCCAGGGCCTCCAACGTGCGCTCGGTGACGTCGTCGCCGCGGACACCGACATCGCCATACCGGGTCCAGTCGCCCGACCGGAAGTCCGGCGTGGTGACGGGGACGGCGATGCCGGCTGCGGCACCGCGCAGCACCGTGGCCTCAGTCGACGAACTCATCGTCGTTCCCCCTTCGCACCATGATCTGGCCCTGCTCCTCGAGCTGGCGGATCGTGCGGATGATCGACTGCTGTGCCTCTTCGACCTGGGTGAGGCGCACCGCACCGAGCAGCTCGACCTCTTCCAGGAGGTTTTCGGCAGCACGCTCGGAGAGGTTGCTGGTGATCTTGAGGCGGACGACGTCGCTGACGCCCTTGAGCGCAAGGGCCAACTCGGCGCTTTCGACCTGCCGGAGCACCTGCTGCACCGAGCGGTCGTCGAGGGTGATGATGTCCTCGAACATGAACATCCGGCTCTTCACCTCGTCGGCGAGCGCAGCGTCGAACGCTTCGAGCCCTTCGACGATCTGGCGTTCGGTCGACCGGTCGGAGCGGTTGATGATGTTGACCAGCGGATCGACGCCGCCGACCCTGGACAATTCGGCCGGCTGGAGCATCGAGGAGAACTTGCGCTCGAGGGTGGACTCCACCGAGCGCACGATCTCCGGCGAGGTGCGGTCCATCACCGCGATGCGGTGGGCGACCCTCGCCTGGAGCTCCGACGGCAGGCCGGACAGCAGCAGCGATGCCTTGTCCGGCGTCATGTGTGCGAGCACCAGCGCAATCACCTGCGGGTGTTCGTTGACGATGAAGGAACGCAGCTGTGCCGGGTCGGCACGGTGCAGGAACTGGAAGGGCATCTGCACGGCCGCGGCGTGGAGGCGCTCCATGATCTCGGCGGCGCGCTCGGCACCGAGCGACTGCTCGAGCAGCTCTTGGGCGAAGGTGAGGCCGCCCTGCGCAATGTGGGCACGCGCCTGCATCATGGTGTGGAACTCGGCGAGCACGCTCGCCGTCTCGGCCGCGCTGATCGACTCCAGCCGTGCAACCTCGGCAGAGACCCGTTCGACATCGTTGTCGTTGAGGCGGGAGAGGACGTCGGCGGCGCGGTCACGACCCAACTGGATCAGCAGTACGGCGGCCTTGCGCACTCCGGTGGAGGTCATCGTGGCGGTCATTTCGGCTCCACCAACCAACCGCGCAGGAGGGCTGCGACTTCTTCGGGCTGGCGTTCGACCAGGTCGGACAGTTCGTTCTGGATGCGTTGGGTTTCGTCGACCTCGGCGTCCTCCAGTGCGAGCAGTGCCGTCGCGGGACTCTCGATCGGCTCCGGGCGGACCGCGGCAGCCTCGTTGCGCAGCTGCTCCACGACGTACGACGTGGCGAGGGCCCGCTGCTTGGCCTTGCGGCGCTGCTGCCAGAAGGCGATCATGACGAGCAGGGCGACGAAGAGGACCAGCGCGCCGTCCCGCAGCATGTCCATCTGCTTGGCGTCCTTCTCGGCTTTGGCGGCCGCCGCGAGCTCGGCCTCCATGGCCTCCTCGGCGCTCCGGTCGAACGGCATCACCGAGACCCGCAGGGTGTCGCCGCGGGCCTTGTCGATGCCGGTCGCGGCCGCAATCGACTTGCGCACCTCGGCGATGTCGAGGGTGCCGGCGACGCGGGCGTCGAGGATGGCGCCGATCGCCAGAGACTTGACGCCGCCGGGGGCGGTCTCGCGGAACTCGACGGTCGAGTCGACCGCGTTGTCGCGAGTGATCGACTCCTTCTCGTAGGCCGAATCGCCGCCGTTGGTGGTGACGGTGTTGTCCATCTGGCCGTCCGGGCCGACCACACCGGTGGTGCCGGTCTCGCCGTCGGGCCCGGAGTAGGTCTCGGTGTTGCGCGACTCCTTCAGCGGCACCTGGTCCGGTTCGGCCTCGAACGTGCGCGACTCGGTGCGTGCCTTGTCGAAGTCGAGGTCGGCATTGACCTGGACGGTGGAGTTGCCCGGACCGACGACACGGTCGAGGGTGGCCTGCACCTGGGCGCGGACCCGGTTGGAGAACTCTGCGACCTGCTGCGTGCGTGTGCTGGCGGCTCCGGCCAGACTGTCGTCGGTGGTGAGCACCTTGCCGCTGGCGTCGGCCACCGTGACGTCGGACGGATCGAGGCCCTCGATGCTCGAGGCGACGAGGTGCACGATGGCCTGCACCTGGTCGGCGCCGAGAGTGGTGCCGACCGCAGAACGCACCAGGACAGAGGCGGTGGCGGGGTCCTGCTCGTCGGCGAAGACCTGCTTCTGGGGCAGGGCCAGGTGCACGACGGCCTGCTGTACGCCGTCCAACGCGCTGACGGTGGACGAGAGCTCGCCCTCCATCGCCCGCTTGAAGGCGGTCTGCTCACCGAATTGCGACGTGGTGAGGTCCTGCTCGTCGAGGATCGAGTAGCCGCCCTGCTCGCTGTTGGCAGGCAGTCCCTTGCCGGACAAGGCGATCCGGGTCGCGTACACGTCGTCCCTCGGCACCATGATGGTGCCACCGTTGTCGGAGAGCTTGTACTTCACGCCCTGCGCGTCCAGCTCCTCCACGACGGCGGAGGCGTCCTGGGAGGCGAGGTTGTTGTAGAGCGGTGCGTAGTCGGGCGTGGACGCCCAGCGGAACACCATGAAGCCGGCCAGCAACAGTGCTGCCGTGCCCACGACCGCCACCAGCTTCTGCCCGGTGGTGAAACCGAGAAAGCTCTCCTTGGCCCGGTTGAGTCCGGACGTCATCGCGTTCTTCATCAGACCTGCATCCGCATGATCTCGGTGAACGCCTCGACAGCCTTGTTGCGCAGGGCCACCGTCATCTGCGTGGTCACGGCCGCTTCAGTGGCGGCGATCGTGTAGTCGTGGATGTTGTCGAGGTTGCCGGTCGCCGCTTGGACGGACAGGGAGTCAGCCTTCTGCTGCACCGTCTCCAGACGCTGTACGCCGTCCAGGACCATGTCGGCAAAGCCGCTCGAGCCGGTCGCCTGCTGGACCCCGGTGGGAGCCCCGAGGGTGGGCGCGACGTACGGCGTGAAGCCGATCGCCTCGATGCCGCTGACACTCATCAGGAACGTCCGATCTGCAGGGCCGCGCCGTAGTTCTCCTGAGCGTGCTTGGTGGTCTGCACCGATGCTTGGTAGCCCCGCTGCGCCATGATCAGTTGCGACATCTGGCTGGACATGTCGACCTCCGGCATCCGGACGTAGCCTTCTGCGTCGGCCAAGGGGTGTGACGGGTCGTGGACGAGGCGTCCCTCCGGGTCGCTGAGAGCCATGCCGTTGACCTCGACACCGCCGCCCTCGGACGAACGGAGGATGAGCATCTGCGCCTGGAACGCCGTCTGCTCGGTGCTGCGAGCGTTGTTGACGTTGGCGATGTTGTGCGCCAGCGTGTCCAGCCAGGTCTGGTGCGCGCCGAGGCTGGAGCCGGCGATCCGCAAGGTGTCGAAGGCACCCATCACATGGCTCCGACGGAGATCTTGACCAAGTTGTGGTGGTCGTTGATGGCCCGGGTCAGCACCTGGTACTGGTACTGGGACTGCGTGGCAGCCAGGACCTCCTTGCGCAGGTCGACGTTGTTGTCGTTCGGGCCGACCGGGGTGTCGGTGGCGGTCGTGGTGACCTCCATGGAGCCGAGATCTCCGTTGCTGAGCGCGCGGCGGAGGGCGGACTCGAAGTCGACGCTGCTCGCGCGGTAGCCGGGTGTGTCGAGGTTGGCGATGTTGTCCGCGATCACGTTCTGGCGCAACGAAACACCGTTGATCGCCACGTGCAGGACGCTGCTCACCCCGTCGCTGACGGAGAAGGACATGCTCGAGCTCCTTCAAGAAGGTGCAGGTGCCGGTCCGTCGGCGATGGCGAGCAATCCATTGCTCGCCGTCCCCTTCGGC
>JBEBTI010000056.1:0-16021 GCA_040393845.1 Nocardioides daejeonensis | reverse complement strand
TCGGTTCGGTGACCTTCATGTTGCTCTCGTCGCCGTGCACGACCGTGATCGGCACATCGGGCAGGTACTTGAGCACCACGGAGCAGTCGTCGGTGGCGACGAACTCCGGGTCGGCCGTCGCGAGTTCATAGGCGTGGGCGATGGTGCCGACGCGGAATGCCTGCGGAGTCTGGCCACGTCGCAATGACGCGCGCGGCGGGACCGCCTTGATCGTGTTGGCCTCGTCGACCTCGATGATCGTGTCGGCCGACGGGATCGCCACGTCGACCGCGTCGTGGTCGGCCAGTGCGGCGAAGCACTCACCGATGATCCGGTGGCTGAGCAACGGGCGTACGGCGTCGTGCAGCAGCACCGACGCTTCGGGGTCGCCGATGTGTTCGAGCGCCTTCATCGACGTCTCGCTGCGGGTGGCGCCGCCCTCGAGGATCGCGGTGACCTTGGCGTAGTCGCCAGCCTTGACGATGCTGCGCACCGCGTCGAGGTGTCCCGGCGACATCAGGATCACGATCTCGTCCACCTGTGGGTGGCTGTGCAGCACCGACAGCGTGTGCTCGAGGATGGTCTTGCCGGCCACCTTGATCAACTGCTTCGGGATGTCCAGACCGACGCGGGAACCGACGCCCCCGGCGAGGAGGACGGCGACGTTGCGGGTCTGTGAGGGCGCGCTCGATGCCATGGGCGACAGTCTCTCACCTGCCTGACGGCACCTTGGCGGCGACAACTACCGTTGCAGCCTGGCAGGCCCCGATCGGTCAGGGGGCACAGGCAGAAGGGGTGCGAATGGCTTCGGCGTGGGGCAACCGCCCAGCACTGGACGGCATCCGCACCCTTGCCGTCTATCTGGTGGTGCTCTTCCATGCCGGTGTCGCGACCTTCGAGGGCGGCTTCCTCGGTGTCGACCTGTTCTTCGTGCTCTCCGGCCTGTTGGTCACCTCGATCCTCCTGCAGGAACTCGAGACCACCGGTCGGCTGATGTTGCTGCGGTTCTATGCCCGTCGGATCCGTCGGCTGTTGCCGGCAGCCATCGTCGTGGTGGTCGCGGTGTCGGCGGTCTTCGTGCTCCTCGCCTCGAGCGTGGCACGCGCGCCGTGGGTCGGCGACGGACAGTCCGCACTGCTCTATGTGTCCAACTGGCGCTTCCTGTCGCAGTCAGGCGACTACTTCGCCGCCGATTTCGACAGTTCGCCGTTCCTGCACTTCTGGTCGCTCTCGATCGAGGAGCAGTTCTACTTCGTCTTTCCGCTGGTGCTCGCTGCGCTGGTGGCGCTCGGTCGCCGCTGGCGCCACGCGGTCCCGGCCGGGTTGCTCGTGCTCGGTGTGGGGTCAGTGGCTGCCCAGGTGTTCTGGGCCCAGCACGACGCCGACCGCGCCTACTACGGCACCGACGCCCGGCTCTACCAACTGCTGGCGGGGGCACTCCTGGCCTGGTGGTGGCGTCGTCACCGGATGACCCAGGAGGCCGAACAGCGAGCCGCCGCGGCTCCGCGCGCCGCAGTCGGCGCCACCACGTTGCTGGTCGTGACCTTCGTGGTGGTCGCCAGTGGCGCGCTCTCCGTCACCCCGTCGACCCGTGGTCTGCTGGCGACACTCATCGCGGTGGCGCTGATCTTCGCTGCACTCGGCGAGCGTGACCGGCTCGCCCATTGGGTGCTCACCCGCGCTCCGATCACCTACCTCGGTCGGATCTCCTACGGCACCTATCTGTGGCACTGGCCCGTGGTGTTGGCGCTCGGCGTGCTCTTCGACATCGGCCCGTGGACGGTTGCCGGACTGACCGTCGTACTGGCCACCGCCCTGGCGGCGCTCTCGGCCGAAGTGCTCGAGCAGCCGTTGCGCTACTCCGCCGCGCTGGCGCGGATCAACCGCACCACCGTCTCCGTCTCCCTGGCGTTCTCGGTGCTCGTGGCGTTGGTCGTGGTGCCCGCGCTGCTCGGCAGCGATCGTCGCCCGGCGGTGAACCTTGCCGACAGCGGGGTGACAGCGAGCACCGAAGCCAATCGGGACCGGCGCGTGCCGCGGGGAGTGGACTGGCCGGAGGTGGCCGCCAACCTCGGGCTGGGAGGCACGTGCACCGACGACGACCGCACCTCCTGCATCGTGCACCGGGGCGACGGGCCGACAGTCGCGCTGATCGGCGACAGTCATGCGCGCAGTCTCGCTCCGACGATCCTGGAACTGGCCGAGGAGCACGACTTCACGCTGGTCCTCTCGGCGGGGGGGGGCTGATGGTGGCAGCTGGGCGACACCACCGGGGGCCGGGTCGAGACCGGGGCCAGCGACTGCACGGATGCTCGTGATCTCTACTACGACAAGCTGCTCTCCGAGCTCGACGTCGACGTCAGCCTGTTGGTGCAGACCCCCCGCGACTGGGGCAAGTGGCTCAAGGACCTCCGCAACGCGGACGGGTCCCGGGCTGACTCTCCCCGTCTCAACGCCCGTCTCAACCGTCGCACGATGGCCGCAACGGTCAGGACGATCCGGGAGACCGGATCGGCGGTCGTGATGATGCGCAGCTGGACCAGGCCCGACTTCGCCGGAGTCGGCGACCCGCTCGACTGCCTGGCCTCGGCCGAGATGACCGGCCAGTGCCGTGTGCCGGCGCCACAACAGACGCACATCTCGGATGCGATCTACGACAACATCGCCCTCGGGTCGACCGGCGCCGCCACCGTCGACATCAACGACCTGATGTGTCCCGCCTGGCCCGTCTGCGAGCCGATGATCGACCGTACGCCGGTCTGGCGCGACGCTGGTCACTACTCGACCGAGGCGTTGCTCGAACAGCGCGCGAAGATCTGGGAACGCCTCGTCGCCACCGGGCACTTCGGGTCGCGGTGATGCTGCACCGCACGGGGGCGATTCACCTCGCGCCATGATCGATGGCAGAGTTGAGGACTCACGAGCAGCGACCAGGAGCAAAGGTGTCGTCACAGCGCAGCCCTCGCCAGACCGTCGTACCGGTGGATCCGGCCACTCGCCTGGTGCACATCGGTCCCCACAAGACAGGCAGTTCGGCGATCCAGAACGCGATGCACGTGTCGCGGGCGTCCTTGGCTGCCAACGGCGTGCACTACGCCGGTCGCGGCGTACGACCGCGCCGGGCGGTCTGGTCGCTGGGGGTGCGCGGGCGTCCGGCCGGTAGCGAGCGTCCACCGCTCAAGCACTGGAAGGCACTGCTGCGCGACATCGACTCGGCTCGCGGCCTTCGGGTCTGCCTGAGCAACGAGGACTTCGGTCGGGCCGAGCCCGACCAGATCCGGCAGGTGATCGCCGACCTGGGTGGTGCCGAGCAGGTGCACGTGGTCGCTGTGGCCCGCCGCTTCGACCGTTATCTGCCCTCGCAGTGGCAGGAGCGGGTCAAGGCCGGCGAACGGGCTGGCTATGACCAGTGGTTGCGCACGGTGCTCGACCGGCTCGGCGAGCCCGTGGCGTGGGGTGATCCCGACTCGACGTGGGAGCGCACGAACGTCCAGTACGCCCATGACCCCCTCGCGCTGGCCAATCGGTGGATCGACGAGGTCGGCCCGGAGCGCTTCACCCTCGTGGTCAGCGACGAGTCCGATCGTGGCTACCTCCTCCGGGTCTTCGAGCAACTGTTGGGGCTGCCGCCGATCACGCTGGTGCCGCCGGCCAGCGGTGCCAACCAGTCACTGACCTGGGCCGAGGTCGAAGCCTTGGCTGCGATCAACGCCGCGCTGGCCGACCGTGGCATCTCGCGGGTCGAGGCCAAACCGCTGATCGGTCGAGGCATTGCGCACGCCCTCAAGGACCGCGGCGCCCGCGGCAACGGACCCCGCACCCCACCCCTGCCGCAGTGGGCGGGGGACGCAGTGCGTGCCTTCATGGACGACCGGATCAGCACCCTGCAGAACTCCGGCGTGCAGGTGATCGGCGACCTCGAACACCTGCGGTTGCCCGAACGCGTTCCCGGCGAAGCCGTCGAGACGCCGAAGGTCGGGCCCGACGACGTCGCCTTCATCGTGATGGGCATCCTCGAGGCATCCGGCTGGTTCGACCGCGCCGACTCCTGAGCTCGTTGCGCCTTGCAATTTCGGGGGGGCCGGGAGGATGTCCGGACCAGTCCTTGTCTCGGGAGGTTCCGTTGTCTGTCACACCGTCTCTGCGTCTGCCCGCAGTCGTGTCCCTGGCGGCAGCTCTGGTCGCTGCCGCACTCGTGCCGGCGACTGCCGAAGTCCCTGCCGAAGCCTCGCTCGATGTGCCCGTGCTCGTGCACGAAGGTGACAGTTGGACGATCCACGACGGTGCTGACGTCATCGCGCTGCCCGAGTCGATCACCGACAACGGTGGCACCTCCTTGCCCGGCCCCGGCCAGTTCAAGCTCCTCTCCGCGGACGCGGCGACGTCGTACGTCGTCTCCGAGTTCACCGTCGAACTCGACGAAGACGGGTCCGAGACGATCGAGGGCGACACCCGTTTCGAGCTGCACCTCGTCTCCAGTGACGGTTCCGCCACCACCTTCCACGACGACCACGGTGAGGCTGATGGTGCGTGGGCGCGGTCCAGCCACGACGGATCACGCGTGTTCGTGAGCACGCCGATCGACGACTTCCCCTTCGCGCGGGTGGTCGAGGTGGACGGCACCGTCACCACCCTGCCGGAGTTCGGCTCCGAGCAGGTCCTTGACTTCGTCGGTGCGAAGGTGATGCACGCGGTGCATGTCCGCTCCAAGCGATTCACCGGTGATCAGTTGGTGGTGACCAACCTCAACCGCAACACCTCGCGAGTCCGCTTCCGCGTCGCCAACCAAGGGATCACAGCCGCGAGCCTCAGCCATGGCTTGGTGGCCTGGCGTGAGCCGCGGGGCAAGTTGGCACCGCTCCGCACCTCTGTTGCCAAGCTGTCGAAGCCCAAGAAGACACTCTGGACGAAGAAGTTCGGCGCCGTCGCGTTCAACCCCACCGGCAAGCGGGTGATCGGGTGGGGCCCGAAGGGTCGCCTGCAGGTGCGTCGGGTCAGCAACGGCAAGATGGTCACCAAACTCCCGAAGGGGCTGCTGGTCGAGGAGTTGGTCTGGGGGGACCGCAGGACCGTGGTCATCGCCGGCGCGGGCACGGTGACCCGCTGCGGGATGGACGGCAGTTGCACTGAGTTGCTCCACGTCGACGGTGAGGTCGACGTTGCCGAGGTGCTCGTCAACCGCTGAGCGTGGCGCATCAACGGGGTGGATCGGTGCTCGCAGGTCGCACCGATCCACCCCGTTGAGCGATTTCGGGCCGCGACGGCGACACCCTCAGCGGCGGATGTGTGACCCACCCCACCGGGCTGTCCGGTTCACAGCGGGAATCGGCAGGCGTAGCGTTGGCGTTCGAGCCAACAGGACAACCGTCCGGTACCCGATCCGGTCCGCAGCTGCGGATGGTCGGCGGGACTGGAACGAAAGATTGGACCGAACCATGACCGCAGTTCTGCGGGTCGGTGTGGTGGGCGCGGGACGCGTCGGTGCCGTGCTGGCTGCTGCCCTGCGCGACGCCGGCCACGAGGTCGTTGCCGTCGCGGGTGAGTCCGATGCCTCGCGGACCCGGATCGCGGACCTGCTGCCCGGCGTACCTGTCGACAAGCCGAGCGGTGTCGCGCGTGCCTGTGACCTGCTGCTGCTCACGGTTCCTGACGACATGCTCGGCAATGTGGTCGACATGCTTGCCGGAGCGGGTGCGCTGCGCGAGGGGCAGTACGTCGTCCACAGCTCCGGTCGACACGGCTTGGCCGTGCTTGCGCCGGCACTGGCACTCGGCGCCCGACCGATCGCGCTGCACCCGGCGATGACCTTCACCGGCACCTCGCTCGACCTCGGCCGGCTCTCCGGTTGCGTCTTCGGCGTCACCGCCGGGCCAGCGGAACGTCCGCTGGCCGAGGCCCTGGTCGCCGACCTCGGTGGCCGGGCGATGTGGGTGCCCGAGGACCGACGCACGCTCTACCACGCCGGTCTGGCCCACGGCGCCAACCATCTGGTCACGCTGGTCGCAGAAGCGATGGAGATGCTGACGGCTGCTGGCGGCGACAACCCTGCCGACACGCTGCGGCCCCTGCTGGAGGCAGCGCTCGACAACGCGCTCAACCACGGCGACGCCGCTCTCACCGGACCGATCGTCCGCGGCGACGTCGAGACGGTACGGGCACACCTGGCCGACCTGCTCACCTCAGCACCGCACACGTTGCCGTCGTACGTCGCGATGGCGCGATCCACGCTCAACCGGACGGTCGCCGACGGACGCCTGCTGCCGTTGCGCGCGGCCAAGATGTCGCAGGTGCTCGAGGCCGCCCTCACCGGCGGGCCGCGCCGACTCCTGGACGTGGCTGAACGATGACCCGTCCGCAGTTGGCCAGCACCCGGGCCGAACTCGCAGACCTCCTCGCAGCGCACCGCGACGGTGGCGCGCGGGTCGGTCTCGTGCCCACGATGGGTGCCTTGCACGAGGGCCACGGCTCCCTGATGACCGCGGCCCGTACGGCGATCGGTGACGGACCGCTGGTCACCTCGATCTTCGTCAATCCGCTCCAGTTCGGCGCCGGCGAAGACCTCGACCGTTACCCGCGCACGCTCGAGGCCGACCTCGACCTGGCCGGGGAGCGCGGCGTCGACATCGTCTTCGCTCCGTCGGTCGACGAGGTCTATCCGGGCGGCGAGCCCCAGGTGAGCGTCGCACCCGGACCGTTGGGCGACGTACTCGAAGGTGCGACCCGACCCGGTCACTACCGCGGCGTGCTCACCGTGGTCGCCAAACTCTTCGGCCTGGTCGGTCCGGACGTCGCGGTGTTCGGACAGAAGGACTACCAGCAGTTGGTGCTGATCCGTCGGATGGCGGCTGACCTGTGCATGGGGGTCGAGGTGGTCGGTGCCGAGACCGTGCGCGAACCCGACGGCCTCGCCCTCAGCTCCCGCAACCGCTACCTCGACGCCGCCCAGCGCCAGCAGGCTGTTGCGCTCTCCCGGGTGCTGCGCCGCGGCGCCGAGGACGCCCGGTACGGCGCCGAGTCGGTGCTCGGAGCGGCACGCGCTGAGTTGCGTGCCTCCGTTGGCGTCGACCTCGACTACCTGGTCGTCACCGACCCCGACCTGGGGCCTGCTCCCGAATCCGGTGCAGCCCGCGTGCTGATCGCGGCCCGGGTCGGCACCACCCGCCTGATCGACAACATCGAAGTCCACCTCGGTGAGACGACGGCCTGAGATGGACAACCCCGACTCCGAACTCCGCAACGAGGGAGACAGCTGATGCTGCGCACCATGATGAAGAGCAAGATCCACCGTGCCACGGTGACCCAGGCCGACCTGCACTACGTCGGTTCGGTGACTGTCGACGAAGACCTCCTCGAGGCGGCGGACCTGCTGCCCGGCGAGTTGGTCCACATCGTCGACGTCACCAACGGCGCCCGGTTGGAGACCTACACGATCGCCGGCGAGCGGGGTTCCGGGGTGATCGGCATCAACGGCGCCGCGGCGCACCTGGTGCACCCCGGCGACATCGTGATCCTGATCGGCTACGGCCAGATGGACACCGCCGAGGCCAAGGAGTACCAGCCGTCGGTGGTCTTCGTCGACGCCGACAACATGATCATGAGCCTGGGCTTCGATCCGGCCGAGGTGCCCGAGGGCAGCGGCCTGCTCCGCGGCGACCTCGTCGCAGGGCGCTAGTCTCCGTGCCCGAGTCCGCGATCCCGCTGCTGCCGGCGCGACTGAGTGCGCCTGCTCCGGGTTGGACCACCCGCTCCGACGTCGTCGTGATCGGCTCCGGCATCGCCGGCCTGACCGCTGCGCTCCGGATCGAGGCTGCCCTGCGGGAGCGCCCTGACGACGACGGGGCGACGGTCACGGTGGTCACCAAGGACGTCCTCAACGCTGGCTCCACCCAGTGGGCGCAGGGCGGGATCGCCGCGGCGCTCGGGCCGGGCGACACCCCCGGACAGCACGAGCGGGACACCTTGGTTGCAGGCGCCGGTGCCTGTGACCTCGACGCGGTCCGGGTGTTGGTCAACGAGGGGCCGGCGGCCGTGCGGGAGCTGATCGAGCTCGGCACCCGGTTCGACCACCACGACGGCGTGCTCTCGCTGACCCGCGAGGGCGGCCACCACCGTGACCGGATCGCGCACGCCGGCGGCGACGCCACCGGAGCCGAGATCCAGCGGGCCCTGATCGCCGCCGTTGCGGCTGCGCCGTCGATCGACGTGATCCAGCACGCCTTGGCCCTCGACCTGCTCCTCGACGACGAAGGCGGCGTCGCCGGAGTCACGTTGCACGTGATCGGCGAGGGCCAGCGTGACGGCGTCGGCGCGGTGCACTGTCGTGCCGTCGTACTCGCCAGCGGTGGCATCGGGCAGGTCTTCTCGGCCTCCACCAACCCGGCCGTCTCCACCGGCGACGGAATGGCGCTGGCTGCTCGCGCCGGCGCCCGCCTGCGGGACCTGGAGTTCGTGCAGTTCCATCCGACCGTGATGTGGCTCGGTGCCGACTCCAGCGGCCAGCAGCCGCTGATCTCCGAGGCGGTCCGTGGCGAGGGCGCGTTCCTCGTCGACTTCGACGGCGACCGCTTCATGCAGGGCCAGCACGAGTTGGCCGACCTGGCCCCTCGCG
Source organism: Nocardioides daejeonensis (assembly GCA_040393845.1). Classification (GTDB taxonomy): domain Bacteria; phylum Actinomycetota; class Actinomycetes; order Propionibacteriales; family Nocardioidaceae; genus Nocardioides; species Nocardioides daejeonensis_A. The sequence continues at coordinate 7,434 of JBEBTI010000056.1, read as the reverse complement.
ACGTGGTCGCGAAGGCGATCACCCGCCGCATGCACGAGAGCGACCAGCCGCACATGTGGCTCGACGGCCGTCATCTCGGCACCCCCGCCGGTGCCGAGATCGAAGCCTCGCTGGCCGAGCGCACCGCGTTCTGGGAGCGCCGGTTCCCGACGATCCTGGCCACCTGTCGTTCGCACGGGGTGGACCCGGTCACCGACCTCGTCCCGGTCGCTCCCGCCGAGCACTATGCCTCGGGCGGTGTGGTCACCGACCTGTGGGGACGGACCGACCTGCCGGGACTGTTCGCCACCGGCGAAGTGGCCTGCTCGGGGGTGCACGGCGCCAACCGGCTCGCCTCCAACTCGCTGCTCGAGGGGCTGGTGTTCTCGCGGCGCATATCCGAGGTGCTGCCCGCAGAGCTGCGCCCTTGGTCGGAGCCGGTCGCGGACACTCGTCCCGCCGGTGTCGCGGTTGCTGACGTCCGCCCGGTCCTGCAGCAGACGATGACCGACCTGGTCGGAGTGCTGCGCAACGAGCAAGGCCTCGCCCAAGCCGTGCGTGACCTCACCGAGCTGTCCCTCCGCTCGGGCACCGAGGTCGGTGTCGCCGCTTGGGAGACGACCAACCTGCTGCTGATCTGCCTGGCTCTCGCTGACGCCGCCCGGGCCCGCACGGAGACCCGCGGGTCACACTGGCGCGAGGACTTCCCGGCACGCGACGACGAGTGCTGTGCCGGCCACCACGACACACGGCTGGTGGACGGTCGGCTGGACCGGGTCTTCGGTCCCAGCCCGGCCACCGACGAACTCGCCCCCGAAGGAGTGCCGACGTGAGCATTGCAGCCCTGGCCCTCGAAGAGATGCCGAGCGCGCTGGCGCGTGAACTCGACGACGCCGGTCTCGGCGCGGCCCACGTACACGCTGCCGTGGTGCGTGCGCTCGCCGAGGACGTGCCGACCGAAGACGTCACCAGCGTCGCCACCATTCCGGCCGACCAGCTCGGCACTGCCGACCTGGTCGCCCGCGAGTCGGGAACCGTCGCCGGACTGGCGGTGGCCGAACTCGTCTTCCGTCACGTCGTCGGCACCGCCGTCGAGGTCGAGCGTCCGGTCACCGACGGCTCAGCCGTGGCAGCCGGTACGACGGTCCTCACCGTCCGTGGTCCCGTGCAGCAGCTGCTGGTCGCCGAGCGCACCGCACTCAACTACCTGTGCCACCTGTCCGGCATCGCCACCGACACCGCACGTTGGGTCGCTGTCCTCGACGGCACCGGCGCCAGGGTCCGCGACACCCGCAAGACCACCCCGGGCTGGCGCCTGCTCGAGAAGTACGCCGTGCGCTGCGGTGGCGGCGTCAACCATCGCGGGTCGCTCTCCGACCAGGCCCTGATCAAGGACAACCATGTGCTGGCCGCGGGCGGCGTCGTCGCCGCGTTCCGCGCGGTGCAGCAACGGTACGCCGACCGGAAGCCCCCGTTGCCGATCCAGGTCGAGGTCGACTCGCTGGAACAGTTGGCCGAGGTGCTCGACGCCGGTGCCGATCAGGTGTTGCTCGACAACATGGCTCCCGAGCAGATGCGGGAGGCGGTGGCGATCACTGCCGGGCGGGCCACCCTCGAGGCGTCCGGCGGTCTGACGCTCGCCGACGCGGCCGCGGTGGGTGCGACCGGCGTGGACTTCATCGCGGTCGGCGCGCTCACCCACTCCGCAGGAGTCTATGACGTGGGCATGGACCTGCGACCCGACGAGGGTTGACCCGCGATGACCCTCCTCGCTGCTGACATCGGCAACAGCCAGACCGTGCTCGGCCTGATCGAGGACGGCGTCGTCGTCGCGCACTGGCGCGTCTCGACCGACGAACGCCGCACCAGTGACGAATGGTCGCTGTTGGTGCGCGGGGTCATTGCCGAGGTGCCCGAATGCGCACTCGACGGCATCGTGGTGTGTTCGACGGTGCCGGCGGTGTTGCACGAATGGCGAGAGATGCTCGATCGGCATTTCTCCGAGGTCAGGTCTGTTGTCGTCGAACCCGGTGTCCGCACCGGAATCCCGGTGCTCACCGACAATCCGCGTGAAGTCGGTGCCGACCGGGTGATCAACGCGCTCGCTGCCGTCAAGGAATTCCCCGGGTCGTCGATTGTCGTCGACTTCGGCACCGCCACCACCTTTGACGTGGTGACCGAACGCGGCCAGTACGTCGGTGGTGCAATTGCGCCGGGCATCGAGATCTCCTTGGAAGCGTTGGGGCGTCGCGGGGCACAGTTGCGCAAGGTCGAGCTGGTGCGCCCTCGCACCGTGATCGCCAAGAACACCGTGGAAGCACTGCAGTCCGGCTTGGTCTTCGGCGTGGCGGCCCAGGTCGACGGCCTGGTCGCGCGGATGATCGACGAACTCGGAGTTCCGCGACCGTCGGTGAATGTGATTGCCACCGGACACCTTGCTCCGTTGGTGTACGACGAGTGCGCATCATTCACCCATCACGAGCCGTGGCTCACATTGATCGGACTCGAATTGGTGTTCCGTCGCAACGCGTGAATGTTTTTTTCGGCATTGTGCAATGATTTTCCCGATAATCTTCCGAGAGGTTCACAGAAGCCTCTGAAATGGATCGAGGAGTTCTCGTGGCGCAGAAGGTACACATCATCCTGGTCGACGACATCGACGGAAATGACGCTGACGAAACCGTTTCGTTCGGTCTCGACGGGGCGTCGTACGAGATTGACCTGACGGCCGAGAATGCCGAAAGCCTGCGCGAGGCGTTGGCGCCCTATGTCGGGCACGCCCGCCGGTTGAGCGGGTCGCGGCGCAGCTCCGGCGGCGGCCGGCGAGGACGGGCGCGGCCCGCCGACACGGCCGGCCCGACGGCCGCCGAGCTGCGGGAATGGGCTCGCGAGAACGGTTATGAGGTCTCGGAGCGTGGACGCGTGTCTGCGGAGATCCGGGAGGCGTACGACGCCGCGCGCTGATCGCGACACCTGATGGGTGCCCCACCGGCCGACCTCGAGCAGTCCTCATCGCGGGTCGTGGTGGTGGTCGGCGGCCCGGGCGCCGGCCATGCGGCATTCTCTGCGGCACTGCTGTTGGCGCCCGGCGTGTGGTCCGGCGACGCCACGCTGACCGACCTGCTGCTCGCTGATCCTCCGGATGCTGACGCCATCACTGCGGCGATGACGTCTCCGACCGAACTGGCCCGACGCGCGGAGTTTGCCGGGGGTGAGACGCGGATGGTCCTCGCGGACCCGCGACTCTCCGCCCGGGTGGACGAGATCAGTCGTCTCCTTCCGGGCGCCGTATTCGTGCACCTGCACCGCGAACCGACCACGGCGCTCGCCGACACGCTCCTCGCGGAGGACGGGTCGGAGGCTTCGACCACCACGCCACCACGGGTGGTGCGGGACTGGGCGGAGCGGGTCACCGAGTTGCTCGACGATCTCGACGCCCTGCCCGCCCAGCGTCGCGTGGACGTCTCCGTCGAGGGGCTCCTCGCCGAACCCGTGCAGGAACTCCAGCGGGTGTTCGCCGCGACCGGCCTCGGCTGGCACGCGCGGGCCGGAGCCGAGTGGCGTCGTACGGCGGCGCCCTTGGCGGCCATAGCTGCAGCGCCGATCGACCCGGTGCTGCTGCCTCTGCTCGGCGACCTCGAGCCGGTGGTGGTGCGGGCGCGCGGTGCCGTGCCGGCACTGCAACCGAGCCTGTTGCCGACGAGTGGTGCGGTCGGTCTCACGGTGACCGACCGCGGGCTGGCCAAGCTGCTGAAGCGGGTCGGAGCGTCGCTCCTTGTCTCCACCTACCAGTCCAACCGGCTGATGTCGCTGCGCCCCGACCGGGGTCGACTCGGCGTCCACCTGAGGGCCTTCGACCGGCCGATGGGGATCGCCGTGACGCCGGGCGGGTTCGCACTCGGCGTACGGTCCGAGGTGTTGGACTACCGCGACTTCCCCCAGGTCGCCGAGCGGCTGGAGCCGGCCAGAAGCGTCGACGCGTGCTACCTGCCACGCAACTCGCACGTCACCGGCGACATCTCCGTGCACGACCTCGGGCTGGGCCGGAACGGGCTGTGGGTGGTGGCGACGAAGTTCAGTTGCCTGGCCACCCTCGACACCCAGCACAGCTTCGTGCCCCAATGGCGCCCACCCTTCATCAGCGCTCTGGCTGCCGAGGACCGCTGCCACCTCAACGGGGTGGCGCTGGTCGATGGGTTGCCGCGCTACACCACCGCACTCGGCGTCAGCGACGAGCCGGGTGGGTGGCGTGCCGGCCTGGTCGGCGGCGGGGTGTTGATGGAGGTGCCGAGCGGCAAGGTGCTGCTCGACGGTCTCTCGATGCCGCACTCGCCGCGTTGGTACGACGACCGGCTCTGGTTGCTGGAGTCCGGCCGTGGACGGCTGCTGTCCTTCGATCCCGCAGAGGGCACCGTCGAGGTGGTCACGGAGCTGCGCGGGTTCACGCGTGGTCTCGCTCTGCACGAGGGGCATGCGTTCGTCGGCACGTCGCAGGTGCGGGAGACCGCAACCTTCGGTGGACTGCCGATCGCGCAGCAGGGGGACCTCGAGTGCGGCGTCTCGGCGGTCGACCTCGCCACCGGATCGGTGGTCGCTTCGGCGCGTTTCGAGGACCGGGTGCAGGAGTTGTTCGACGTCGCGGTGCTGCCCGGCGTACTCCGGCCGGAGATCGCAGAGCTCGACAGCGAACTCACCCGGACCTCTTGGATCCTGCCGGGCTGACCCTCGCCGGGGCGGGTTGGGTTCTGTTGCACCCAGTCCGGTGACCTGGGTCGAGCCGCGTCGGAGTCGGAAGTTGGCGAAGAAGGCGTGGGTGAAGGTGGTGTTCGGCGACGTGGCGGACAACACCGAGGAGCAGGCGACGCGCATCGGGCTGGGTTGATCGCGGTGGTTCGCGATCGGCCTGCGGCCCCGCGCAGCAACGCGTAGAGTCGAGTCTTCGCAACTCGGAGGTTGTGATGGGGACTCGTCAACGCAAACGGTTGTTGCGTCGCCGCCAGGCTGCATCGGCGCGACGGACGGGACGTCGTACCGCGGTCGTCAGCGGAACTGCCTTCACCGGCGCTGCTGGCCTGGTGGCCTCGCTGGCGGTGGTGCCGGTCGCCTCCGCGTCGGACGGATCAGCTCCCGAGGCGTCCGGACCAGTCACACTGGTGGCCGACCTCAACCCCGGAGCAGCCGGGTCGAACCCGTCGCGTCCGGTGGCGTGGGGCGACGGCGTGCTCTTCACCGCGGTCGCCGTCGATGGCGAGCGGCGACTCTGGCACGCTGACGCAGAGGGCGCGGAGCGGGTCTTCGACTCCCCGCCGTTCGACGAGACGACGCTCGGCACCACGATGACGCGGCCGGCGTACGTCGTGGGCGACAAGCTCTACTTCACCGCCGAGGAATTCGACGAGCCCGATGGCCAGAAGCTCTGGGTGAGCGACGGTACGACCGCCGGCACCGAGGAGCTCGCCGCCGCAGACACGGACGGCTACTACGACAACCTGGAGATCCTGGCCGACGTCGGTGGCTCCCTGTTCTTCGCCGAGCTCGGCCAGTCCGACGGCGACGGCGGTCGCCGCTCCCTGCTGTGGGCGACCGACGGCACCGCGGACGGCACCCGACCGGTTGCCGAGCTCCCGGCCTCCGACACCTATGCGCGGGTGTCCGCCGTTGCTGGTGACCAGTTGTTCTTCAAGTCCTGGGGTTATGAGGAGTACGGCAGCCTCTGGGTGACCGACGGCACCGAGACGGGTACCCGGCTGCTGGTCGACAACTCCGGGTACGACGGTGGCGCGCGCAACGAGACCGCGGTCGGCGACGCCGTCTTCTTCAGCAGCAACGTGGACGACAAGGGCGAAGAACTCTGGATCACTGACGGCACCGGCGCCGGCACCGAACGGGTCGCCGACCTCGAGCCGGGCCGGCGGGGAAGCTACCCGGCCTCCTTCATGGACCTCGGCGGCACCCTCGTCTTCCAGACCCTCGAGCCGAAGCCGAAGCTGTGGCGCTCGGGCGGCACCAGGGCCACCACCACGTTGATTCGCAAGCTTCCCGGCAACACTCGGACGCTTGTCCGCGACAGCGCGGTCCTCGGCGCCTGGGGGATCTTCTCGGTGCAGCAGGGAAAGCGGACTCAACTGTGGCGCACCGACGGCAGCAGGTCCGGGACGGTCCAGCTCACCGCGTTCGTCAAGCGTGATGTCCGCAAGAGCGAAGGTGGGGTGGTCCGCGAGAGCTTCGCCGTCGCCGGTGGGAGGGTCTGGTTCGTCGCCAGCACCGGCTCGCGGGGCCGTGAACTCTGGTCCACCGACGGCACGAGGAACGGGACCGGTCCGATCAGCGACCTGAGTCCCGGCCTCAGGGGAAGCAACCCGCGCGGACTGACCGCGGCCGGTGGCCTGGTCTGGTTCACCTCCGACGACGGCAGCCATGGGCGTGAACCGTGGCGCACCCGTGCTGACGTGGCGGTGGAGGGAGCAGTCGTCACGGCGCCGATCAAGCAGGCACAGCCGCCGGGCAAGGTGCGGGTCAAGGTGAAGGTCGGCGCTGACGAGACGGTGTCGGTGAAGGTGCGGGCACTGGTCAAGATCAAGGGCTCCAAGCGGTCGTTGAAGATCACGAAGCGGGTGCAGACCTGGCCGGGCACCACGCACACGGTGAAGCTGAAGAAGCCTCGCAAGTCGCTCAAGCTCGCCCGCAAGGCGTCGGTGCGGGTGGTCTTCCGGGACCTGGCCGGGCACAAGGTGAAGCGGGATCTCACCGTCAAGATCGGCTGACCTGAGCGCGCGCATGCGATGGCAGCGACCGCTGTCGCATGTCTTCTCACCGGGATGCTCGCACTCCAAACCGCCGCGGCCTGGCTCGGACCTGTGCCGGGCACGGTGGAGCAGGTGGGTGACCTGGCTCCTGGAGCGTCGGCGTCACAACCGAAGCTGCTGACCCGGTGGGGAGAGTCCCTCGTCTTCCGCCCGACGTCCGGTGACTTCGAATCTGGCGGAACCCATTGGTTGGATGCCCACCCCGACGGCAACAATGACATCCGCGACAAACATGGCAACCCAGTCACGGTCAGCCTGACCAGTTCCGTCGCACGGACCACGATCAGATCCTGACAACTCCAGTAGTTTCGTCTCGGAGCGGTCTCGCACCTCTCGCCACGCTGGCCGGTTGCGGCCGGTGTCCCGGCGGTTCCGCTCGGCTGACCCCGTCGTACGACTGGGTTCGGGTGGGTGTTCGCTGACAGCGATCGAGATTGGTGGGGTTCGGGGAACACGTAGGGTGGACCCAGACGTTGGAACCACTGTCCGCACTCCTACCGGGGTGCGTTGTGGCAACCGCAAGATTGTGAGGAACCCAGATGTTCGAACGGTTCACTGACCGAGCCCGCCGGGTGGTCGTGTTGGCCCAAGAAGAGGCCCGCATGCTCTCCCACAACTACATCGGGACCGAGCACATCCTGCTCGGCCT
>JBEBTI010000055.1:0-16042 GCA_040393845.1 Nocardioides daejeonensis | reverse complement strand
GCAGGTCGAACTTCACCAGTCCCATCCACTCGCAGGCGTCCTTGTCCCACTGCAGCACGGTGCGGTTGTCCATCCGCGCTCGCTCGATCGGGCACACCTCGCCGATCGGTTGCTCGGTGAGGATCATCCCGCCGGAGTGGATGCCCAGGTGGCGTGGTGCCCCGAGCAGCGACTGGGCCAGTTCCACCACCGGAGCGGGTACGTCGTGTTCGCAGTCATCGTCGTCGGGATGCGGCACCCGCGACCAGCTGGAGATCTGCTTCGACCAGGCGTCCTGCTGTCCGACCGAGTGTCCCAACGCCCGCGCGGCATCACGGACTGCGAGCTTGGGGCGGTAGGTGATCACGTTGGCGACCTGGGCGGCATTGCGCCGGCCGTAGGTCTCATAGACCCACTGGATCACCTCCTCGCGCCGGTCGGAGTCGAAGTCGACGTCGATGTCCGGCTCCTCGTCGCGGTGCTCGGAGATGAAGCGGGCAAAGGGGAGCTTGTAGAAGACCGGGTCGATCGCCGTGATCCCGAGCGCGTAGCAGACCGCCGAACTGGCGGCCGATCCCCTTCCCTGACAGAGGATTCCTCGTGATCGGGCAAAGGCCACGATGTCATGCATGATCACGAAGTAGCCGGAGAAGTCCTTCCTCTCGATGGTCGCCATCTCCTTGGCGATCTGGTCTCGCACGGCGTCGATGTCTGCGCGGTCGGCGGGGTAGTGCTCCGACATCCCGCGTGCCACCAACTCCCGCAGCCACGTGGTGGCGGTGTGTCCCTGGGGGATGTTGCGCTTGGGGAGGTCGGGCGATGCCTTGCGCAGGTCGAAGGCGATCTCGTCGGCGACGGTGACGCTCTGCGCCACCACGCCGGGGAAGCGGGCGAACCTGGCCGCCATCTCGTCGCCCGACCGCAGGCAGGCGCCACCCCACGGTGGCAGCCAACCGTCCATCTCGCCCACGCTGCGCCGGGCCCGCAGTGCGGCCATCGCGGTGGCCAGCCGGTGCTCCTCGGGCCTGGCGTGGTGGACGTTTCCGGTGGCGACCGCCGGCAACCCCCACTCACGGGCCAGGCCGAAGAGCAGGTCGTTGGTGGTGCTGTCGGTGGGCAGACCGTGGTCGGTCAACTCGACCACGACACTGTCGCGACCGAACCGGTCGACCAGGTCGCGCAACGCCACGGCTGCGGCGGACGGACCACCTGTGGCGAGGGCTCGTCGTACCGTGCCCTTGCGGCAACCGGTCAGCACCAGCCAGTGGCCACGGCCGGTGTCGGTGAGTTCGTCGAGGTCGTGTGCCGGACGACCCTTCTCGTCACCCCGCAGGTTGGCCTCGGTGATCGCCCCGGCCAGCCGCCGGTAGCCGGTGACGTCGCGCGCCAGCACCAACAGGTGGTTGCCCTCGGGGTCGGCGATGCCCTGCTGGGGCTGGGTCAGGCCGAGCGAGAGTTCGGTGCCGTGCACGGTGCGCATCTGGTGCTGCGCGGCGATCTCGGCAAACAGCGGCGCCCCGGCAAACCCGTCGTGGTCGGTCAGCGCGATCGCGTGCAGCCCGAGCCGCACTGCCTCCTCGACCAGTTCGCGTGGCCCACTTGCCCCGTCCAGGAAGGAGAAGTGGCTGTGCACGTGCAACTCGGCGTACGGCGTGCTCGTGCTCGGGCGCACCACGTCCGGTGGCGGGGTGTACGTCGTCCGCTTGCGTGACCCCGGACCGTCGTCGGGGGCACCCTTGCGGCGTGGGCGGCCGGAGAGTTTGCGTTCCAACTCGTGCCACGGCACCGGCGGATTGCTCCATCCCATCAGCTCTCCTCCCCGTGGAGGAGGCAGGCTTGATGGTTGAGGTCGAGGGACGCGGCCGTCTCGAAACCACGCACTGCATGGTCAGTCATAGGCCGCCTCCGTCCACCACGTCTCTCCGACACAGGCCATCAGCCAGGCCCGCCCGTCCACCCCGACCACCTGGAGCCGGCTCACCCGGGTGGCGCCCTGCTCCCACCAGGTCTCCTCCGCCGGCCACGGACCGGCCCACGCAGCCACCTCGGCCAACGGGGTACGTCGTCTCTCGGCGCTGCACGAATCCGTCAGGTGGGGATGGAACCGGGCCGGTGTGCCGGTGAGCATGCCGCGGTCGGTGACTGTCGTGGGGTGACCGGCAGCGTCCACCACCACCGCTGGCCAAGGAGAGGTGAGCACGCGTGCCGGTGCCGGTGGTGGGATGCTTCCCGGCCACGGGAGCTCGCGGGGACGCAGTCCGAGCGGCCGCTCTCCCCAGGGCACGTGGGCCTGACGTGCAGCGGGCGACCTGCCGCCCTGCAGCACCGGGACGACCACGGCCTCAAATCCCAACAGGGCTTGGACTCTGGCCACTCCACGCTCGACCTGGGACGCATCGGCGTTGCCCCACAGTCCGTCGGCGTGCACCACGTCGGGTTCGACGGCTTCGGGGGTGAACCGCACGGTGGTGACCGGACCGACGGCCCGGTCGCCACGGGCACTGAGTTGCCAGTGCACGCGATCGACCAGGTCGGTGGCCCGGAACCACCGGGCGTGCACCCAGACCTTCGACGAGGTGATCGTGCCTTCGCTCTCGGCCTCGACCAACACCCGTGTGCAGACCAGGTTGCGTTCGCCGATCTGCTGCACGAACTGTTCGGTGGTGCGCCGCACGCTGAAGGCGACCGCTTCGACCGAGGACAGGGGTGGTTCGAAGTCGATCTGACAGACCAGGTCAGGTGGGGGTCTGCGGGTGACGAGTCGGTCGGCGGCGCCACCGCAGGCGAGGCGGTGCAGCCGCGCTCCGGCAGCCCCGAACCGGGCCAACACGTCACCCACCGACAGTGACGAGAAGTCGCCGAGGGTGCGGATCCCCAGCCTGCGCAGGAGATCCGTGGTGTCCGGGTCGTCGAGGACTCGCACGTCCAGTGGGGCGAGGAAGGCGGCGGAGCCACCCGGCGCGACCACCGCGCTGTCCTGCTGTTCGGCTCCACGCGCAGCCTGCTCGGCGGTGAAGAGGTCGTCGGCGATGCCGAAGCGACAGTCCCAGATGCCCTGCCCCACCAGGGATTCGGCGATCACGGCTGCCGCTTCCGGCTCTCCGCCGTAGAAGCGCGCGGGGGAGTGCAGGGCGACCAGTCCGGGACGCAACGCGGCGACACCGGGGCTGAGTTGTTCGATGCAGGCCAGCACCGGTTCGAAGTCGCGGGCCTCCCGTTGCGGGTTCGCGGGAAGCAGGAGCAGTTCCGGGCACCGTGACTGCGCGTCGCGGCGCCGCATCCCCCGTCGTACGCCGTCCGCGCGCGCCGCGTCGTTGCAGGCGGCGACCTGGTGGCCCGCCATCACGGCAGTCGGGCGCGCCGGCGGGACCTGGGCCTCGGCCATTGCGGAGATCACCGGCCAGTCGGGGCACCAGGCGACCAGCACCCGGCGGCCGGTCATCAGCCGACCTCGCGCAACCGGGAGCGGGGCTCCCGACGGACGATCAGTGGCGCTTCGGTGCCGGGCAGCGTCACGGTGCCGCGGATCTCCGGCCCGGACCCACGGCGTACGGCGACCATCACCCGCCGGCTGCGCAGGTGACCACTGCCGTGGTCGAGACCCTGCCACTGCTGTCGTTCGAGCACCAGGTGGGCGTCGCACTGGGGCCACTCGCCCTGCACGACCAGGGCCGCGGACCGCTTGCGCAGTCGAGCCTGGAGCCGGCTGACGGTGTGCGCGTCGGCCCGAGACGGCGGCCGGAGCAGCAGCACCGCGGTGACGTCGAGCAGGGCGGCGACCACCTCTGCCCAGTGCTCGCCGGGGTCGGGCACGAGCAGCGTGCGCGCGAGGTCCACCCCGAGTTCGGCGGCAGCTTCGAGCCCGAGGTCGTCGACCCCGACCATCGCCGCCCACTCGCCTCGGGCGGAAGGACCGGCGACCAGCGCCATCGCCAAGCTCGTCGAGTCGGTGCGATAGCTGCTGCCGGGGTGCATCTGCACCAACCCGGCCAGCGCCGGATGGGTCGGCATCGGCTCGCGCAACCCTCCGGTCTCCATCTGCCGCACCTGCGCGCGCAATTGCCGGACCAGATCTGGGTCCGGGGCTCGGCGGCGGGAAGAGGTCGACACCGATCCATGATCGAACAAATGTTCGAACGGGTCAATCGGGCGTGGTGGGTGCCCCGGGCGCGAGTCGAACGCGCGACCTTTCGCTTAGGAGGCGGCTGCTCTATCCACTGAGCTACCGGGGCCCGCCGGAGTGGCAACACCCCGGCAGGGACAGTTTGCCAGCAGGGGCGGCGGAGGGTGAAAGCGACCCGACAGGCGATGCCGGCGTTTTGGCAGTTGGGCCGTCTGCGGCGCACCATTTGTGGTGGTGCCGTAGATTTTCAGAGATTTCAGCCCCGCCTGTTCCCGTACGAGTCATGAGTGAGTGCCCGCGTGAGTGATGCATCGGTCGGCCGCCATCGCGGCGTCGCCAAGTCGCGTCACCACATCGCTCGGGCGTTCGGCTACCTCGTGCTCACGCTGACCCTCGGGATCGGGCTGTTCAGCGTCTACACCTACCGGATGCTCACTGAAAACATCCACACCGAGAACATCGAAGAGCAGCTCGGAGTGCGCCCCGAAGAGGTCGAGGTCGAAGGTCCCAAGGACCCGCTGAACATCATGGTGATGGGCACCGACACCCGGGACGGTGAAGGCAACAGCATCGACCAGCACACCGGCAACGGCAACGGTCTCTCCGACACCACCTTCGTGCTGCACCTCAGCGCCGACCGCACCTTCGCGTACGGCGTGAGCCTGCCGCGTGACGGCATGGTGCAGCGGCCGACCTGCTACAAGGAGGACGGCACCGAGATCCCGGGTGGCTTCGCGATGTGGAATGCGGCCTACTCACTCGGTGGTCCGGCCTGCACGATCCGGCAGTTCGAGCAGCTGACCGACATCCGCATCGACCACTTCGTCACCGTCGACTTCAACGGCTTCCGCGACATGGTCAACGCAGTCGACGGGGTCGAGATCTGCATCCCGAACGACGTCGACGACTACGTCGGCAACATCCACCTCAAGGCCGGCACCCGCACGGTGCAGGGCCAGGAGGCGCTGGACTACGTGCGGGTCCGCCACAACATCTCCAGCAACGGTGACATCGGCCGGATGAAGCGCCAGCAGGCGTTCGTCGCGGCGATGGCCAACCGAGTGATGTCGATGGGTGTGCTCGCGCGCCCCGACCGGATCCTCGGCTTCCTCAAGGCAACCACCAAGTCGCTCACTCTCGACCACAAGCTCAGCACCCCGAAGAAGATCGCCGATCTCGCGCTGCAGTTCTCCGACATCGGACTCGACGAGATCAAGTTCATCACCGTGCCGTGGGACTTCTACGAGCCCGATCCCAACCGGCTGGTGTGGGCCGAGGACGCCGACCTGCTGTGGGACAAGATGAAGTTCGACAAGCCGTTGACCAGACGGCTCAGCTCCGAAGTGATCAGTGCCGCCCAGCGGCCGGGTTCCACCGCGACCCCCGACCCGGAGGCGACCGACGTGCCGAGCGGCGACGGCAGTACGTCGAGCAGTGCCGACCCGAGCGGCGACGCCAGTCCCTCCGGTGACGAGAGCGACGACCCCGTGCTGCCCAACCCCGACCGGGCTGCACTCGCGGCTGCCAACGGCCTCTGCGCCTGACACCATGGTCGACGAGCAGGAGTCCACGCCCGACTGGGAGCGTCGCCGCCGGCTGGCCGAGATCTTCGGCGAGGTGCTTCCCGCCTCGACCGGTGACGACCGCGACCCCGAAGACTCCCGACGCAGCACCGCGCAGGAGTCCGAGGAGTGGCTCAAGCGTCAGGTTCCGCCACACCACGGCGGCTGACGATCTTCGAGACCGGGTCCTTCGAGACTCGCTCCGCTCGCGCCCCGAAGAGCCCGCGGAGAACCGAACAGCCCGCCCCCGCTGAAGCGGGGACGGGCTGTCGTGTGTGCTGTGGACCGACCCGTGGGTCAGGCGCCGCCGCTGCGGGTGGCCAGCAGGTTGCGGATCTCCTCCAGCAGGAGGATGTCGTCGGGCTTGGAGGCCGGCTCCTCGGCGAAGAACTTCGCCTTGGCCATGTTGTAGGGCGTCACCACGAAGTAGTAGACGACCGCAGCCAGGATCAGGAACGAGACCAGTGCGGTGATGAAGACGCCGACGTTGACGTCAGCGATCTCGATGTAGTTGAAGTTCGGCTCGTCGAACACCTTGCCGATGAAGCCCATCAGCACATCGGTGAATGCGACGACCACGGCACCGAAAGCAGTCGCCATGATGAACGCCACCGCGAGTTCGACCAGGTTGCCCTTGAGTACGAACTCCTTGAAACCCTTCAGATCCATGCATCTCTCCTTGTAAAGTCGGGGTCCCGAGCACGCCCGAAATTGGCGGTTTGTGGACCAGACTGCGTCACGCTATCCCGAAATCACTGCTGCGAGGTAGCGTGTCGCCGCGGCAGCCGCGAGCGCTCGGGCAGTCGTGGGGCGGACTGCGAGCACCACCAGACGGCCGGTGAGGTGTGCTCCGGCGGCCGTGCTGCCGGTGGATTGGGCCTGCGGGATGCTGACCACCGGTACGTCGATCGCAACCGTCGCCGCCTCGCCCGTGGCCGGGTCCGTGGCCAACAGATCGATGCGGTCGCCGACCCGCAACAGGTCGACAGTGGCGGGGTCGGGCAGGCGCAGCGGCAGTGCGACGTGACCGGGGTAGCCCTCCAGCAACGCCGCGGTGACCAGGCGGGCGTCGGTGACCGCCTCCCCACGTCGTACCGGCCCGGTCGTTGTCCGCCCGGCCGCCTCGGAGGCCGACTGCAGCCCGGCCGGCAGCAGACCTGATGGCACCTGCACGGTCTCGAGGTCGGCGTCGGTGAGCACCTGACCGGCCGGCAGGTCACGCGCGGCGACGAGCAGGGGCACGGTCTCCGGCGCGGGAGGCATCACGGCGCGCAGCCCGGCGAAGACCGTCACGGCGAGACACAACGCGAGCAGCACGCGTCGGTGTCGCAGCACCCTTCGGCGGAGGAGCCGACGCAGGTCCGAGAGTTCAGCCACAGCCATGCCGGCAGGCTAGGTCGGGAGTGGACAGTGCTGCTGAGGTTCTCCACAGGGGGAGTACCATTGGCAGTCGACTGGCCCGAGTGCCAGCCGACGACGAGTCCCGCACAGCCCTTCCGGAGGTCCCGCGCATGCCCACCTATCAGTACGCCTGCACCGAGTGTGGTCACGCGTTCGAGCAGGTGCAGAGCTTCAGCGACGACGCACTGACCGAGTGCCCCGAGTGCACCGGCCGCCTGCGCAAGGTCTTCAACGCCGTCGGCGTGGTCTTCAAGGGCTCCGGCTTCTACCGCACCGACTCCCGCTCGGGATCGTCCAGTTCGGTGACGGCGCCGTCCTCCTCCGACAAGGGCTCCGACAGCAGCACCAGTTCGTCGAGCTCTGGCAGTGACAGCAGCTCCGGCTCGAGTAGCACCAGCACCAGCACCAGTTCTTCCACGTCGTCGAGCACCACGAGCGCCTGACCCAGGTCACGGTTGCGGACCCCGGTCCGGGCAACCTCTAGGGTGTGGCAGTGCCTGCTTTCGCCTCGGCGTGGCAGTCCTTCCGGGGCTGGCCGCGTCCGCTTCGCTGGACCACCCATGTGGTGGTGCTGCTCGTCCTCGTGATGGTTGCTGCACTGATCACCGGTGTGGTGCTCGTGCGGCGCCCGTTCCCGCAGACCGAGGGGAGCATCGACGTACCCGGTCTGCAGGGTGACGTCGCGGTGATCCGTGACGCCCACGGCATCGCCCACATCTACGGCGACTCGATGGCCGACCTGATGATGGCCCAGGGTTTCGTGCACGCCCAGGACCGGTTCTACGAGATGGACGTACGGCGACACATCACCGCCGGCCGACTGTCGGAGATGTTCGGCGAGACCACTCTCGAGACCGACAAGACGATCCGCACGATGGGGTGGCGGCGCGTGGCCGAACGGGAATGGGCGTTGCTCAGGCCCGAGACCCGCAGCGCGATGGAGGCCTACGCCGCCGGAGTCAACGCCTACCTCGCCGATCGGACGCCGTCGGAGGTCTCCTTGGAATACACGCTGTTGCGTGTCGACGGTCTCGACCCCGACATCGAGCCCTGGACCCCGATCGACTCGCTCGCATGGCTCAAGGCGATGGCCTGGGATCTGCGCGGCAACATGGAGGAGGAGATCGAACGGGCCCTGACGTCGGTCGACCACACTCCTGAGCAGGTCGCCGACCTGCACCCCGAATACCCGTGGGAGCAGCACACCCCGATCGTCACCGAGGGAGCGCTCGTCGACGGCCGCTACGAGCCGCGGGCCACCGGTCCCGGCACCCGCGACCCCGCACGTCCTGCCTACACCGCCGACCAGACCGACGTACTCGAAGACGCGCTCGAGGTGATCCGCACGGTTCCGTCGCTGATCGGCCAGGGCGACGGTATCGGCAGCAACTCGTGGGTGGTCGGCGGCGGGCTCACCGCGACCGGTCAGCCGATGCTGGCCAACGATCCGCACCTGGGCACCAGCATCCCCGGCATCTGGTACCAGGTCGGCCTGCACTGCCGCACCCTCACTGCCGCCTGTCCGATGGATGTCTCCGGCTTCAGCTTCGCGGGCCTTCCCGGTGTGGTGATCGGTCACAACCAAGACATCGCCTGGGGGTTCACCAACCTCGGTCCCGACGTGACCGACCTCTACCTGGAGGCGGTGGAGGGCGACACCTGGTTGTACGACGGCAAACGGCTCCCGCTGCAGACCCGGGTCGAGACGATCGAGGTGCGCGACGGCGACGACTTCCGGCTCGTCGTACGCGAGACCGACCACGGCCCACTGCTCTCCGACGTGTCGGCACAACTGAGCACCGTGGGCGCCAACATGCCGGTGCCCGAGGGCACCGAGCGCCGTCCGACCCCGAGCCGCGGCAACGGGTACGCCGTGGCGTTGCAGTGGACCGCGTTGCAGCCGGACAACACCGCCGACGCGATCCTGGCCCTCAACACCGCCAGTGACTGGGACGAGTTCCGTGCGGCCGCGGCCGACTTCGCGGTGCCGGCGCAGAACCTCGTCTACGCCGACCGGGAGGGCCACATCGGCTATCAGGCGCCCGGGGAGATCCCGGTCCGCAAGTCCGGCAACGACGGGACCGTGCCGAGCGCAGGTTGGTTGAAGCAGAACGACTGGACCGGCACCACCGTGCCGTTCGATGCGCTGCCCAAACTGTTCGACCCCGAAGAGGGGTTCGTCGTCACGGCCAACCAGGCCGCGATCGGACCGGACTACCCCTTCCACCTCACCGACGACTGGGACCGGGGCTACCGCTCCGAGCGGATCCGCGACCTGATCGAGGCTGCCGGCGACGACATCACTGTCGACGACATGGTGCAGATGCAGCTCGACGAGCACTCGGCCCTCGCCGACGTCCTGGTGCCGTGGTTGCTCGACGTACGGTTGCCCGACGGCTACCGCAGCGACGGCCAGCGGGCCCTGCGTCGCTGGGACCGCAGTTCGGCGGCCGACTCGGCCGGGGCGGCATACCTGAACGTCTTCTGGCGCAACCTGCTCGAGCTGACCTTCCACGACGAGATGCGCGAGGCGTTGTGGCCCGACGGTGGCGACCGCTGGTGGCAGGTGGTCGACCATCTGCTGCAGGATCCCGACAACGCCTGGTGGGACGACGTCGAGACCGACGAGGTCGAGGACCGCGACGACATCCTGCGCGCGGCAATGCTCGCAGCCAGCGACGAGATCGTGGTGGAGCTGGCGCGCGACCCGAAGCGTTGGCAGTGGGGCCGTCTGCACGAGATGGAGCTGGTCAACCAGACGCTCGGCACCTCCGGCAACGGCATGGTCGAGGCGTTGTTCAACCGCACCCGGCGGATCGGCGGCGGCTCCTCACACGTCAACGCCACCAGTTGGGACGCTGCCGAGGGGTACGGTGTCACCGCCTCGCCGTCCATGCGCATGGTGGTCTCGATGGCGGACCTCGACGCATCACGCTGGATCAACCTGACCGGGGTCTCCGGCCATGCCTTCCACCCCAACTACACCGACCAGACCGACCTGTTCGTCGAGGGCCGCACGTTGCCGTGGGTGCACTCGTCCGACGCGGTGGAACGCGCCGGAGAGCACCTGCTCACGCTGGTGCCGTCGGACTGAACCTGGTCAGTCCCGACGGGGTGACGGCCGCCCGTACGGCGCGGTCGTGCGGCTCGCTCGGCACCTCGTCGAGCAGTTCGCCGTCGTGCAGCAGCACGCAGGTGAACGCGGTCGGCGCGACCCGCGCCATCGCCCTGTCGTAGGAACCGCCGCCGCGGCCCAGACGCAGGCCTCGTCGGTCGGCAGCCAGACCGGGCAGCAGTACGACGTCCGCCTGCGCGACCGCGGCGACGCCCAAGGGTGTGCCGATCGGCTCCAGCAGCCCGCGCGCTGCCGGCAGCAGTTCGCCGTCGTGCTCGGCCCAGTCGAGGTCGTTGTCGGGTTGCAGCACCGGCAGCAGCACCCGCACCCCGGCCTCCCGCAGTGCCACCAACAGCGGGCCCGTCCCGGGCTCTCCTCCCAACGAGACATACGCCGCCACCGTGCTCGCCGCGCTCACCTCCGGCGTGGCCAGCAGGTGCTCCGCGATCCGCGTCGCAGCCTCGACGAGCCGCTCCGGTCGCAATGACCGGCGTCCGGCCAGCAGCCCCGCCCGCACCGCACCCTTCGCCTCCGCCGCTTCCGATCCCGCAGCTTCCGATCCCGCCATGCCGCCACCCTCCCACTCGCCGTTTCGACAGGGGCGGAGGTGGGTGGAGACGGGGCCCGGTGGGCGAGGGCAGGGAAGCGGCCTACGATCGGTCCCCATGGGCAGTGAATCGCTGAACCGCGCACTCGAGAAGATGGCCGACGCTGGGGTCGGGCCGATCCCCCGGGAGGTGTTCGCGCACTACTTCCGACTCTTGGCAGCGGGGGAGACCGGCTTCATCCCCGAGTCGACGATCGAGCCGCTCGACATGGAGTCGCTCGCCGACGTCGTGGTCCCGTCCGACGTGGCGGCCGAGGCGATCCGTCGTACGGCGGTGATCAAGCTCAACGGCGGTCTGGGTACGTCGATGGGCATGGACCGCGCCAAGTCGTTGCTGTGCGTGCGCCGCGGGCTGTCGTTCCTCGACATCATCGCGCGCCAGGTGCTGCAGCTCCGCAAGGAGTACGCCGCCCCGCTGCCGCTGATCTTCATGAACAGCTTCCGCACCAGCGAGGACACCCTCGCTGCGCTTGCCCGGTACGACGAGTTGCCGGTTGCCGGTCTGCCGCTGGAGTTCCTGCAGAACAAGGAGCCCAAACTGCTGACCAGCGACCTCAGCCCGGTCGCCTGGCCGGAGGACCCGGCACTCGAGTGGTGTCCGCCCGGCCACGGCGACATCTACACCGCGCTGCTCGACACCGGCCTGCTCAAGCAGCTCGCGGCCGCCGGCTACAAGCACATCTTCGTCTCCAACTCCGACAACCTGGGTGCGGTCCCCGACCCCAAGCTGGCCGGCTGGTTCGCCTCGTCGGGGGCACCGTTCGCGATCGAGGCCGTCGAGCGCACCCAGTCCGACCGCAAGGGCGGGCACTTCGCGACGCGGAAGTCCGACGGCCGGATCGTGCTGCGCGAGACCGCGCAGACCCTGGACGAGGACCGTGCCGCACTGGCCGACCTGAGCCGGCACCGGTTCACCTCCACCAACAGCCTGTGGTTCGACGTCGAGGCGATGCAGGCCGCACTGGTCGAACGCCAGGGCGTGCTCGGTCTGCCGATGATCCGCAACGAGAAGAACGTCGACCCGGCCGACCCGGCCAGCCCACGGGTGGTGCAGATCGAGACCGCGATGGGCGCGGCGATCGAGGTGTTCGACGGTGCGCGGACCATCGAGGTCGGCCGCGACCGGTTCGTGCCGGTGAAGACCACCGACGACCTGCTGGTGCTGCGGTCCGACGTCTATGACCTGGGCACCGACTTCGTGCTCGACCAGGTCGCCGACAAGGTTCCCTTCGTCGAGCTCGACCCCGACCACTACAAGTTGGTCAGTGAGTTCGACCAGCGCTTCCCCGAAGGCGCTCCGTCGCTCAGGGGCGCCGACTCGTTCCGTGTCGAGGGTGACTGGACCTTCGAACCGGGCGTCGAGGTGCGCGGCGACGTGGTGCTCGACGACACCGACGGCCCCGAACGAGTCACCCGCGGCACGGTCCTGGAGTCCTGAGGTGGTGGAGCCGGTCAGCGTCGGCGCTCACCTGGCGCGGATCCTCGAGGCCGTGCACCCGTTGGAGGTGCGCCGGATCGGCCTGCTCGACGCGCTCGGGATGACCATCGCCGAGGACGTCGTCGCCGAGGTCGCGCTGCCGGGCTTCGACAACTCCGCGATGGACGGCTACGCCGTCTCGTTCCACGACATCGCCGAGGCACGCCCCGACCGACCGATCCACCTGCCGGTGGTCGGTGAGATCGGTGCCGGTACGCCGGGCCTGCGGGCGATCGCGCCGGGCACGGCCGCGAAGATCATGACCGGTGCGGTGATCCCGCAGGGCTGCGACGTGGTGGTGCCCTACGAGTGGACCGACCGCGGCGTCGCCGAGGTGCTGGTCGAGAAGGCGCCAGAGGCCGGGCGGCACATCCGTCGCGCCGGCGAGGACGTCGAGGTCGGCGAGGTCGTCGTCTCCGCCGGCACCCTGCTGGGCGCGCGCGAGATCGGCCTGTTGGCCGCGGTCGGACGGGCCGACGTACTCAGCCGTCCGCGTCCGCGCGTGGTGGTGATGGCGACCGGTTCGGAGCTGCGACCGGTCGGCGAGAGGCTCCCGCACGGCACGATCCACGACTCCAACTCCTGGCTGCTGGCTGCAGCGGTCCGCGAGGCCGGCGGCATCGCCTACCGGGTGCCGGCCGTCCGCGACGACCCGACCGCCTTCACCCAGGCGCTCGAGGACCAACTCGTCCGCGCCGACCTGGTGGTCACCAGCGGCGGCATCAGCGAGGGCGATCACGACGTCGTCAAGCAGAGCCTCGCCGATGACCTGTGGTTCGGCACGGTGGCGATGCAACCGGGCAAACCACAGGGTTTCGGGCTGATCGGAGAAGACCGGGTCCCGGTCTTCACCCTGCCGGGCAACCCGGTCGCGGCCTACGTCTCCTTCCAGACCTTCGTGCTCCCGGCCCTGCGCGCGCTGCAGGCGCGGACGCCGTACGAGCGACCGTTGCGCACGGCCACGCTGACCCACGGACTCTCCTCGAGTCCCGGTCGCCAGCACTACGTGCGTGCCCTGTACGACGCCTCGACGGCGACGCCGGTGGGCGGTGCCGGATCGCACCTGATCGGTGACCTGACCAGTGCCAACGCCCTGATCGTGATCCCACCCGAGGTGACCCAACTTGCGCCGGGATCGCCCGTGCAGGTGCTGCTGATGGACGGTGAGTGATGGCCCAGGACCACTTGACCCATGTCGACGAGACCGGCGCTGCCCGGATGGTCGACGTGTCGCAGAAGCAGGTGACCGACCGTGAGGCGACGGCGTCCGGACGGGTGCTGGTCTCGCCGACCGTGATCGCGTTGCTGCGTGGCGAGGGAGTGCCCAAGGGTGACGCCCTGGCGGTGGCCCGGATCGCGGGCATCATGGGTGCCAAGCAGACGCCGGCGCTGATCCCGTTGTGCCATCCGCTGGCGATCTCCGGGGTGACCGTCGAGCTCGAGGTCGCCGACGACGCGGTCGAGATCACCGCGACGGTGCGCACCACCGACCGCACCGGTGTCGAGATGGAGGCGCTCACGGCCGTCTCGGTCGCGGCGCTGACGGTGATCGACATGGTGAAGGCAGTCGACAAGGGCGCGGTGATCACCGACGTACGCATCGAGGCCAAGTCGGGCGGCAAGTCGGGGGAGTGGCGTCGATGACCGGGCTGGTCGCCCGCGTCGTGGTTGCCTCCAACCGCGCAGCGGCAGGGGTGTACGCCGACGAGTGCGGTCCGCTGATCGTCGAAACCCTTGCTGGCTGGGGGTTCTCGGTCCCTGCGCCGGAGGTGTGTCCCGACGGTGACCCGGTTGGCGCCGCAATCGCTGCCGCAGTGGCAGCGGGTGCTCGGCTCGTCGTGACCACGGGTGGCACCGGGCTCACCCCGACCGACCGGACCCCGGAGGTCACCCGGCCGCTGCTCGACCGTGAGGTGCCGGGCATCGCCGAGGCGATCCGGGCCCACGGCGCCGCGAAGGGAATCCCCACGGCGGTGCTGTCGCGCGGCCTCGCCGGGGTGGCTGGCACGTGTCTGGTGGTGAACCTGCCCGGTTCGCGCGGCGGTGTGAAGGACGGGTTGGCCGTGCTCGCCCCGATCGTGGCGCACGCCCTCGACCAGATCACCGGCGGTGATCATTGAGCGGGTGGCCAGCGGTCCTGACCGAGGACGCGGTCACGCTGCGTCCCTTGGAGGTCGCCGACCACGCCGACTGGCGTGACGCCCGGATCCGCAGTGCGGCCTGGCTGCGGCCGTGGGAGGCGACGATGCCACCCGGTGACGGTGGCCGCCCGGCGACCTTCCGGGGCATGGTCAAACGGATGGCACGGCAGGCACGTGACGGGCACAGCATGCCGTTCGCGATCACCGTCCACGGTGGGTTCGCCGGCCAGGTGACGGTCAGCAACATCGTGCGCGGTTCGGCCCAGTTCGCGTCGGTGGGCTACTGGATCGACCAGCAGTACGCCGGCCGCGGGATCATGCCGTTGGCCGTGGCGATGGTGATCGACCACTGCTTCTTCACCGCTGAGCTGCACCGCATCGAGATCTCGATCCGTCCGGAGAACACCAACTCCCTGCGAGTGGTGGAAAAACTCGGCATCAAGGAGACCGGCTATGCGCCGCGCTATCTCCACATCGACGGAGCGTGGCGCGACCACCGCCAGTTCGCGATCACTGTGGAGGAGTGTCCACGCGGTCTGGTGCATCGGCTGAAGTCTGCGCACTGATTGGAGCGAACGAAGCCGCAGGACCACACAGGTCACACCAGTAGTTCTGCGACACACCTGTGGACATCCGTCCCAACCTGCGGTACCGCTCATAACCTCTGATGCGTGGACCTGTCCGGAATGATCTTCGTAGCCGTCGCCGTCGCGTGGGCCCTCTATCTGATTCCCAAGGCGATCCGGCACCACGAGGAGGTGTCCGGGAGCCGATCGGTGGAGAAGTTCTCCGACGCGCTTCGGGTGCTGGCGCGTCGTGAACCGGTCAACGAGCGCGACGCCCGGCTCGTCGTACCGTCCGAGCGGCCTGCGCCGGTCGCCCCGCCCACCCCGGCCCAGCTCCGGGCCCGCCGTACGGCGACCCGCCGCGCGACCGAGCGTCGCCGCCGAGTGCTGCTGGTGCTGCTGGGCGCCAATGTGATGGTCGCCGCCGTCGCGCTGGCCGGTGCCGTCGGGTGGGTGTGGCAGAGCGTCCCGGTCGCCCTGGTCGTGGTCTGGCTGGTGCTGTGCCGGGTGATGGTGAAGTCCGAACGTGCGCTCACCCGCGCCCTCGTCACCCCGCAGGTGCCGGTCGAGGAGGACGCGCTCGACGAGGCTGTCCCCGAGGAGTACGACGTCGCCCGCAACGAGCAGGGCTTCGACGAGGTGGCCCCGGAGGCCGAGACCTCCACGATCCCGGCCGTCGACGCCGACCTGTGGGACCCGATGCCGGTCACCCTGCCGACCTATGTCGGCAAGGACAAGGCGGTACGCCGCACGGTTCGCACCATCGACCTCGGCGCGCCCGACACCTGGACCTCCGGCCGCACCGACGAGTCCGCCGAGATCGCCCGCGAGGCCGACGCTGCCCGCGACACCGACCAGCCCGCCCAGCGCGTGGTCGGTGGTTGAGCAGCGAGCGACCGTCGAAACCCACCCCAGGAAACCACCCCACCGATTGGTCGCCGTACGGCGCGTGGTGCTATGTTTTTTCACGCGCCGTCAGGCGCATGGGGCTTTGGCGCAGTTGGTAGCGCGTCTCGTTCGCAATGAGAAGGTCAGGGGTTCGAATCCCCTAAGCTCCACCGAAACCCGCTC
>JBEBTI010000054.1:0-16076 GCA_040393845.1 Nocardioides daejeonensis | reverse complement strand
GCGTACTCGACCGGTCAGACGCGCGTACTCGACCGGTCAGTAGTCGGCGGCGTTGACGACCCAGCCGTCCATGGCGAGGAAGTCGGCGCGGGGTGGGGCGAAGACATCCATCATCAGATGGTGTCCATCGCCGATGCCACCGGTGGTGTGGATCATGCCCGGGGGGATGATCGTGATCGACGGGCTGGTGCAGACCAGGTGCTCGTCGGGGCGCCACTGCGACATCTTCGGGGTCCACGGCACGCGCAGGTGGTGGGTGTAGTCGCCGTGGAGGGTCACCGAGCACTGCTCGAAGGTCTCGTGCAGGTGGGGCGACAACTTGTCGGGGTCGCGCGGACCGTCCTCGGGCTCGAGCAGGTTGACCATCAGCGAGTGGCTGCGGAAGATCCGACCGAACCGGCCGGGCTCGGGCACCAGTGCCGACAGAGGGTGTACGGCGGCCCGGCCGGACGAGAGCTCCGGCTGCGGAGCGGGCAGGCGATCGATCTCTGGCCGCACCGTCGCATAGAAGTCCTTGTTGCGCGGCGTCGGTACGCCGTCCTGCCCATGGTCCGGTACCACCCGCACGTAGGTGCTGGCGGAGTGCGCTGTCACCGAATGGTCACCGGGCGGCAGGATGACGACCGACGGCTCCCGAATCGTGATCGTCTCGGCCGGCGTGGTCACCACCAGATGAGCCTCGGGGTCGGCGACCACGAGGATCGACTCGTCACCCACGTCGGCCCACTGCTCCTCCTCAGCGGCCTCGGCTGCGGAGTAGGTCACGACGAACGTCGCTCCGCGCACGGACCAACGCCGCGGCCCAGGAGAGTCATGGAGATCTGGTGCGAGCGCGCCCATCTCGAAACTCTGGATGAGGTCGACTCCCTCCGGGAGGGAAGTGGTTGCGGTGGAGGGCAGATTCGCCCGTGGGTCGGTGGTGTCGAACATGCAGGGTCCTTCCTACTGGGCGCGGTCAGGGCTGGCGGCCCCGCGCCACGTGGTCGGCTCCACGACGTGCTCGCCGTGGATCACCAAGGTGGGTTCGAGGCGCCGGACCTCGAGGCGGTCGTCACGAGCGTCGGGAATGATGTCGGCCTCGTCGCGCTCGGTGAAGACGGTGATCGCTGCGACGCCACCGACAGTGATGCTGCCGTATCCCTGGTCGGCAATGTCGAGGAGCTCGGCCGGGCGCAGGGTCGCAGCCGCGAGTGCCTGGTGCAGAGGCATGCCCAGGGCCACCACCTTGGAGAGCACGGTTGCCAGGTCGAAGGCCGGGCTCTGCCAGTTGCGACGGCTCAGGTCGGAACTGACGGTGTCCGGCAGGAACCCCTCGGCGATCGCGGTGCGCGCCACGCCGTACGACATCTGGGTGGTGCCGTGACCGAGGTCGAAGAGCACGCCGCGTTCGCGGGCAGTCCACGCTGCGGGGATCACCGCGCCGTCCTCGACGATCCCCTTGCTCTTGCCGTGGAAGCAGTGCGTGACCATGTCGCCGGGCCGGAGCATCTCCAGGATCTCGCCGTAGGAGCAGGTGGTGGCGCCGACATGAGCCATCAGGCGGACCCCGGCGCGTTCGGCGACGTCGATTGCCTGCTCGAGGCGCTTGAGCGGCTGGTCGCCCGTCTCGCTCTCCGACAGGCGCACCTTGACTCCGCGGACGAGGTCGCGGTTCTCGGCGATCGCGGCCGCAGCTTCCTCGATCAGCACTGCGCTGGGTTCGGCGAACTCGCTGACGTGGATGTTGACCAGGCCGACCGACGACACGTTGAGGTAGGAGCTGATCCCGACCCGTGCGCCCTCGAAGGTGTGCATCCTGAATCCACGCAGGCCGGAGAGGCCGACGCTGCCTGCGTCGTTGACGAACACCACGCCGCGTTGGAGGTGGCCCTCGTCCGGGGGTACGGCGACGTCGAACACGCCGTCATGGACGTGGCTGTGGATGTCGACCAGACCGGGAGAGACGAGCTTTCCGGTGCAGTCGATGACCTCGGCACCCGCCGCCTCGATCGGATCGGTTGACACTACGGCGATCCGGCCGTTGTCGATGGCCACGTTGACGGGGGAGCGCTCGGACGTCAGCGGATCGACCGACTCGCCGCCGGCGAGGATGAAGGATGTGGTTGACATGATCTCTCTTCGGTGAGGGAAGGCGTCGCCTTCGCGGCAGGGGCGCGGGTGTGAGTTAGAGGGAGAGAGCCAGTCGTTCGGACGCGGCTCTGTCGACGCAGATGTCAGGGCTCGGCTGTTTTCGCGCTCTGCGTCGGCGAGGGTGGAGCCCCGGCGGTCGAGGTGCCGGTGAGGCACGTGTCTCGCAGGCGCTGCAGTCCTCTTCGCAGTCGTAGGACATGCCGGGAAGGGCTCCTATGCGTGGCTTCATGAGCCGCCCGTGAGCCGGGACCGTCGTCGTGGTGCCGGTTCGGTGTCGCGACGACGCCGTGGCCGCTGCGCGAGGCCGCGGTGAATGGCTGACCGGCCTGTTCGAGTGACGCCGCGTCAGCGTGCATGGGGAATCCTTCGACGGTTGTTGATTCACATCGTGATACTTCATATTGACATGCGGAACGCGGATGGGTCAAGGTTGATGTCGTGACTTCTCGAGAGTTCCGGCTGGGCGCGTACGTCATCGCCGGCGAGCGGATCGCCGCGAGAGGGGGGCAGGAGCCGCCGATCATCGATCCGGCCTCGACGGAGGGAGCAGCACAATGCAGTACGTGGTGACCGAGCACGGCGTGGGGCGCGTCGAGGGCGATGAGATCGCGTTGCTGGACACGCACTTCGGACATCTCGGTGATGTCATCGAGGCGACCGGCTCCCTCGGGGTGCTCAGCGGATGCGCGGAGCTCGGCCGGGTGCCGTTGGCGTCGGCCACACTGGTCCGCCCGTTGGGGCGTCCGGGTGCGGTGTGGGGGGTCGGACTGAACTACCACTCCAAGGCGCAGCAGACCGGCCGCGGGTTGCCCGCGGAGCCGATCCTCTATCTGGCGGCGCCGTCCGGCGTCCTGTCGCCGACGGACGAAGTGCGACTTCCGGAGGGCGTCGAGGAGCCGGACTACGAGGGTGAGATCGCGGTGGTGGTGGGGCGCAGGCTGTTCGAGTGTGCCCCCGCTGACGTGTGGCCGGCGATCGCGGGCATCACGACGGCCAACGACATGACCGCTCGCGACGTCATGCGGACCACGGGCACTCCGGTCCTGGCCAAGAGTTTCCCGGGATTCACGCCCTTGGGGCCGTCGATCGGCGAGGTCGGCGACTTCCCTGCGCGCGACGCGATCGGCGTCCGGACCTGGCTCAACGGCATGGCCGTCCAGCAGGACACGAGCGCGGGGATGATCTTCCCGGTCGACGAGTTGATCAGTCGCCTGTCGCACTATGCGAGTCTCGAACCCGGCGACGTGGTGCTGACCGGGACCCCGGCCGGCACCGGTCAGGATCGGCGTGAGTTCCTGAAGTCCGGTGACGAGGTCAGGATCGAGGTCGACGGGCTGTTGCCACTGGTGACGCGCTTCCGCGGTGCATCGGACCCGAGACCCGCCGATCAGGTGCTGCTGCAGGAGTCGGTGTGAGCGAGGACGATCGGAGCGCACCGACGATGCTCGAGTGCCACGAGACCCGTAGGCAACTCCGCACGACGCTGCGGCGTGGTACGGCGAGGGGCACCTTCCTCAAGTTGGCGGTCCCCGAATCACTGGCGGTTCTGCGCCGCTCCGGCCTCGACTTCGTGGTGGTCGACCTGGAGCATTCGATGCTCTCGGAGTCACAGGCGGTGGAGTTGCTGCGGGCAGCGGTCGGCTGTGGCCTGCCTGCCCTGGTGCGGATCCCGCAGGTCGATGCAGGCCTGGTCAACCGCCTCCTCGAGGCCGGCGCCGCTGGCATCCAACTCTCCATGCTGAGCACGACTGCCCAGCGGGCCGACCTGGTCGCGGCAACCCGCTTCGCGCCCGCGGGGCGTCGCTCGATCAGTCTGGCCAACCCGGCAGCGGGGTTCGGCGCGGTACCGCCCCATCAGTACGTCGCGCTCGACGCGGTGGACCCGCCGATCCTGGTCGGCCAGATCGAGACCGTCAGCACCGACGACCTGCATGGAGTGCTTGCGGGTCTGGACGTGTGCTTCGTCGGTACGACGGACCTCTCCGTCGATCTCGGCGACGACGGCGGTCCCGACCGACTGGTTGCCGCGGTGGAGAGGATTCGCCGAGCGGCCGCGAGCAGCGGCGTCGTGTTCGGCGGCTGGGCGGCCTCCCCGGCGGCCGTCGATGACGTCGGCCTGACCGACGCCCGCTACCTGATCCTCAGCTCGGACCTGCAGTTGCTGATGGGTGGCCTGCGGGGGCTGGCCGCCTCCGAGTGACCCGCCCTGGTCAGGCGTCCGGGCCGCCGAGTCCGTTTGCGCTGCCGAGCTTGCGCGAGAGTGACTTTGCGGTCTCCAGCAGGGTCTGTGCCATCGGCGAGGTGACGTCGTCGGAGATGGTGACCGACGTGCCGACGATGGCAATTGTCCCGCTGATGTTCTCTCCTTGGAAGATCGGCGCGGCAAGGGTTCGCACGCCGTCGAGTGCGGGGGAGCTCACGGCGATGCCGTGCTCGCGGATGTGCGCGAACTCTTCGACGAGTTCGGGCATCTGGGTCTTCAGGCGCCGCAGGTTGGGGACCAGGTCGTCCGGCAGGTAGGCACAGAACACCCGTCCTTGTGCCGACGAGGTGAGGTCGAGACGCGACCCGGTGCGGACACTGATGCGGATCAGACGGTCGGTGTTGTCGACGGCGCGTACGACGGTCGCGGACTCGCCGTCCCACACGCTCAGCACGGCCGTCTCGTTGAGCTGCTTCGCCAGGTCCTCCATGTAGGGCTCGGCGGCCGACACGATCGGCAGTCCTGCCCGGGCTGCTGCAGCGAGGGTGAGCACCTGGGGACCGAGCGCATACATCGCGGTGCGTTCGTCATAGCGCAGGAGGTTCACCGCACGCAGCGCCTTGGTGTAGCGATGGGCGGTGGGTTTGCTGGCACCCAGACAAGCGGTGATCTCGTTGAGGCTGAGTTCGGGCTTGCCGACGGTGAACGATCCGAGGATCAGCGCTGCACGTTCGACGGTCTGGATCGTCGGTGCCGGATTGTCGTTCTTGGCCTTTGTTTCGCCGGTGCTCTTCATGTTTGCCATCAACCTCACTGATTGGGAGCCTGCGCATCCGGCGCGACTGGGACGTGATACTAGCGGGTTTTGGATCTTTTTCCGGCTGGTTCGGTTTCGGGCCACACCGGGTGGCGGTCGCGCGGATCTCAGGCGTCTGACGAGTGCCCCGGCGTCGTCGATCGAGTCGGGTCGAGCAGATGTGTGATGTGGTTGACCGCAGCGGCTGCCTCGCCGAAGCCGATGGAGATCAGTTTGACCTTGCCGTCGAAGTCGGCGATGTCGCCTGCGGCGTACACCCGGGTGCGGTTGGTCCGCATCGTGCGATCCACCAAGATGTGTCGCTTCCGCAACTCGAGACCCCACCCCTCGATCGGGCCGAGGTCGGCGATGAAGCCGAGGGCCGCGACGAGTGTGTCGGCCGGAAGACTGATCTGGTCGCCGTCCGCGCTGGCGACGACGACCTCCTCCAGCTGCGGGTCGCCCGACACCTTGGTGACCTCGTAGGGCGTGAGGACCGTGATGGTGGGGGAGGACACCACTTGGTCGACGGTCCGCTCGTGGGCCCGGAACTTCGGACGTCGGTGGACGACCGTGACCGACTTTGCGATCGACTCCAGCGACAGTGCCCAGTCAAGGGCGGAGTCGCCGCCGCCGACGACGACCACGTCGTGTCCGGCGAGTTCGTCGAGGCGTGGCACGAAGTAGCGCAACCCGCGGTCGAGGTACTCCGAGCCGGCCGGCAGTTCCCGCGGAGTGAAGTTGCCGATGCCGCCGCAGATGACGGCTGCGCCGGCGACCACCGTCTCGCCGGTGTCGGTGGTGACCACGACGCTGTCGTCGTGTTCGTCGAGGCCGACGGCGCTGGTGTTGAGCAGGAAGGTCGCGCCCCATTGGGCGGCCTGCTCGAAGAGCCGGTCGACGAGCTCCTGACCGCGGACGCCGGGGAAGCCGGCGACGTCATAGATCATCTTCTCGGGATACATCGCGGCGACCTGGCCGCCGACCTCGGGCAGCGAATCGATCACGGCCACGCTGAGGCCGCGGAACCCGGCATAGTAGGCGGCGTAGAGGCCGCTCGGCCCAGCGCCGATGACGACGACGTCGTAGCGGTCGCTGCTCATGCTTGCACCTCAGGGTGATCGACGCCCACCCGGCCGACCTTGCGTGCGCCGCCCGGCGAGCCGAGCGGCGTCGTCCCGGCCACGGTGAAGAACTCGGCGTTGATCCGTTCGAACTCCTTCGCCGAATCCGGCAGGTCTTCGTGGTGATAGATCGACACGGTCGGGCACACCGGCTCACAGCGGCCGCATTCGACGCATTCATCCGGCTGGATGTACAGCATCCGGTCGCCTTCGTAGATGCAGTCGACGGGACATTCCTCGACACAGGACCGGTCCTGAACGTCAATGCAGGCGTCACTGATGATGTAAGGCACGAGCTTGTAGCCCTTCACACGATCGCACAATATGCGAGATGGCATCTTTCAGGTTGAAACGCAATCGTGGCACCAGTGCGGCCCTCAGTCAACCTCGGCTGTGACCCTTGACACCTCGACACCGCCGCGAGGTAGTATTCCGACATGCGAGACATGATCTCGCATCTTCGAAACCCCGGCTGAGCCGGACGTGTGAGAGGGAAAGTCAAAATGACGGAGGCTACCGTCGGCGTCGATCTCCCGTTGATCGTGGAGGACTGGGATCGACTCACCTTCAGGGTGAATCGCGAGGCGTACCGCAGCGACGAAATCTTCGCTCGGGAACGAGATCAGGTGTGGATGCACACCTGGCTCTACCTCGGTCACGAGACCGAGATCCCCGAGCCCAACGACTTCAAGGTCCGCACCCTCGCCGGGCGACCCCTCATCTTCGTGAGGGACGAATCCGGTGAGATCAAGGTGTTCTTGAACTCGTGCCCCCATCGCGGCACGGTTCTGTGTCGCGAGAACGAGGGCAACTCTCGGATGTTCTCCTGCTTCTACCATGCGTGGGCATTCCGGACGAACGGCGATGTCGCCGCAATTCCCGGAGCGGAGGCCTACCAGGAGACCGAGGAGTTCCGGAAGTCGATGGCGCTGCGCACGGTTGCGCGCGTCGACCAGCACGAGGGATACGTCTTCGTCTCCTTCGACAAGGACGTGCCGCCGCTGCTCGAGCACCTCGGCGAAGCCGCCGAATACATGACGATGATCGAAGAGCAGCACGTCGGTGGCATGACCACCCTGCCCGGGGCGCAGCTCTACAGCGTGCGTGGCAACTGGAAGTTGGCCGTCGAGAACGCCATGGACGGCTACCACTTCTCGCCCACGCACAACACCTTCGTGGGATACCTGCGCGAGAACGGTTTTGCGGTCACCGACGACGACCAATACGTGTACAACCTCGGTCGCGGCCACAGCCTCCTGGTCCTGACCGGCCACGGCGGCCGGATCAGCATGATCTGGGAGCCGCGGTTCGGTGAGGACGAGCGGGTCCGCACGGAGGCACACCGTGCCGAGATGGTCGAGCGACTCGGAGAGAAGCGGGCGCACTACGTCGCTGACGAGAGTCACATCCTGTTCGTGTTCCCCAACCTGCTGTTGTTCGACATCGAGGGCCTGTCGATCCGACAGATCGAACCGGTGGCGCCGGACGAGACTGCTGTGCGTGCGTGGCAGTTGGTTCCTCGGATCGAGGACGCGGCTGCGCGAGCGCTGCGGATGAAGACCGTCGTCAGCTTCGTGGGTCCCGGTGGTCTCGCGACCCCCGATGACATCGAGGCGTACGAAGCGGTGCAGCGCGGCATCCAGGCGACGATCGGTGCATCCCCTGTGGAGCTGGACTACAGCGACATGTCCCGCGGAATGGCCGACGAGGTCAAGGGGGTGCAGGGCCGATCCATTGACGAGGGTGCGATGCGCGGCTTCTGGCGACACTGGCTCTCGGCCATCGGCCGTGACGACGCCCTGGCGGTGCGTGGCGACCGTCCTGCCGCGTTCCTCGAGGGAAGGAAGATGCCATGAGCGGCGCCGCAGACGGCCGTCGTACGGTGACCCGTGCCGAAGTGGAGGACTTCCTCTACGAAGAGGCCGCCGTACTCGACGCGTGGGACTACAGCACGTGGCTCGAGTTCTTCGAGCCCGGGGCCCGTTACGAGGTGCCGACCACCGACTACCGACCGGGTTGGTCCCTGCACGAGACCGGTTCGTTCGTGGACGACGACTGGGAGCTGATCCAGGCCCGGGTCAAGCGGCTCAAGTCCCGCAAGGCTCACGCGGAGAACCCGCACTCACGCACCCACCGCAGCATCACCAACGTGCGGGTGTTCGACGATGCCGAGGGCAACGACGAGATCCGGATCTCAGCCGCCTTCATCATCCACCGAGCTCGGGACGGTCGTTTCGACGGCTATGTGGGCACCTACGACCACCTGTTGGCCGTCACTGAGTCGGGACTTCGGTTCCGGCGGCGTCGGGCCATCCTCGGCCACGAGCTCCTGACGGCAGGCGCCCGTCTGAGCTTCATCCTCTGAACGGAGACCGACTTTGATACGTCACACGCTTTCGTTCCGATTTGCCGACGAGGTCGACGAGCAACTGCGCGACGAGACCCTCGCTGCGCTGCGAGAGTTCCCCGGGCTGTACTCGTCGATGCGGGGCTTCGTGCTCGGCGAGAACATCAGCAACCGGGACTCCCGCTTCTCCCACACCATGACGGTCGACTTCGACAACGAAGACGACCTGCTCGCCTATCTGAGCAGCGACTCCCACGAGACGTTCGTCCGCGAGCGTTGGCGCCCGGTCATCGACCAGCAGGCGATCACTTCCATTCACGCACCATGGCCAGCGGCCGACATCGAAAGGACGGGTGCCGTGAGTACTCGCGAACGAGGACCATTCGGGATGGAGTACGCCCGAATCGAGGTGCCAGACATGCAGGAGACGATCGACTTCCTGCAGTACCACGTGGGTCTGCAACTCGAGCAGCGCACGGACGAGTACGCCTACCTGCGCGCGGACATCGAGCACCACGCGATCGAGTTGATCAGCGCACCGGAACGCAAGGACGGTTGGACGACCGCAGTCGGCTACAGCGTCGAGAGTGACGAGGTCCTCGAGCAGATCCGCCAGCGGGTGTTGGCGGCCGGTCTCGAGGTGCTCGAGCTCCAGGAGCGCCAGCAGGGCCTGTGCAAGACCGGCTTCGCCGTGAAGGACCCCAACGGTCTGATCGTCGAGTTGTTCACCGAGTTCCACGAGTACGCCGAACCGCCGCACCTGGAGATCCGGCCGGTGGACCTGGTGCACCCCTTCATCGCGACGGCGAAGTACGAGGAGACGCTCGAGTTCTACATCGACGTCCTCAAGTTCATCCCGTCCGACTACGTCGTCGGCTCGACGACGTTCATGAGGTGTGAGGACCGCTACCACCACAGCCTCGCGATCCAGAACAACGACGAGCACTATGTCGCTCACCTGTGCTTCGCGATGAAGAGTCTGGACCACGTGATGCGAATGCGCGCGCGAGCGTTGTACAAGGGGGCGCCGATCGCGTCGGACATCGTCAACCATTCGGCGTCGACCTCGATCGCGTTCTATCTCCACGACACTCGGTTCGGTCCCCGCTTCGAGTTGTGCGACGACCACCGCGTCTTCACCCCGGAGGAGCACGAGACGCATCGTGCCCGCCGGATGCCTGCCGACCCGCGCAACATCGACGTGTGGCGCCCGGCATCGGACGACTGGGGTCGGTTCTGAGGCAGGACATCGCTGACGTTCTCGGGCTGCTGGACGAGCAGCCGAGTCCACGGGGCAACGAGCGGGCAACCGCCGAACGTCTCCGGGACTGGGCGGCCGTCCGGTGGCCCGAGATCGTCTGGCGGCTGGATCGTGTCGGAGATGACGGTTCGGGCGTCAACCTGGTGGCGTCACACCCGGTGCCCGGACCGTTGTTGTATTCGCACCTCGACACGTCGATGGAGGGCTCCGCGCGTGACGCTCTGGTCACCGGTCGGGGCGAACCGGTGGGACCCCTGCGTTGGCAGGACGACGTCGTCGACGGTTTCAGTCTGACGGTGGCCCGCGCGCCAGCGGCGGCGGCACTGGTTGCGTTTGCACACGCGCGAGCCGGCTCGTTGTTGCTCGCCAGTTCCGGCACCCACCGCAAGCACGGCAGTCCACGTGGCATCGATGCCTACCTGGCACGCAATCCGTTGCCGGGTTCGGCGATCGTGGCCAAGTCCGGTCCGCCCGGGGTGCTCTGGGAGGAGCCGGGAGCCGCTTACCTGGTGGTCCGGGTGACCGGTGGTGCCGGAGCTGCCGTACTTCCGTCGACCGCGCGCCCTGAGGGTGGCGTGATCGCCCAGCTGGGCACGGTGCTGGCGGCGATCGACTCGTGGCGCACAGCGCACCTGACGGCCTCGCGGCAGCGTGACGACCTCGGTCAGATGGTTGCCGAGTGCGGGATCGGTTCGGTGGCTGCGGGTTGGCACGACAAACCGGACCTGTTGCCGGGCACCGTCGACGTCGGCCTCTATCTGGTGCTGGTCACCGGGGACGACGCCGAGGCGCTCCGCGCTGACCTGCAGGTCTCCGTCACGCGCGCGCTGCAGGGGACGGTGCTGGAGTCGTGCGACGTCGAGGTGGAGGTCGAGGTCGTGGACCTGCCGGCCGGCACCTCGCCGGATGCTCCGATCGTGGTTGCCGCGGTGGAGGCGTGGACGGCCCGACACGGGCACGCGCCGTCAGCCCTGACCTGGTCGGGATCGACGGACGGGGTGGTGCTGCGAGCGGCCGGCGTCGACACCGCGCGGGTGGGACCGACCGGCGTACCGGCAGCGGACGATCCCCGCAGGGACGCGTTCACGATGACGTCCCTCGTCGACTTCGCCCACATCTACAAGGAGTTGCTGGACTCCTGAAGAACGACAGAGGTCGAGTTCGACGCCACCAGGAGCAGCGTCGAACTCGACCTCACTTGTCAGTTGCCCCAGTCGTCGTTGACCTGGACGGCGTCCTTGATGCTGAACCGACCGCCCGGCTGCACCGGCGTCGTCGGCTCGCCCATCACGACCACATACTTGCCGAACTGGGGCACCAAGGGGCGCGCGACGTCACGCTTGAGCCACAGGCGCAGCAGGTGCCGGCGTCGCTCGCGCTCCGGGTGGTCCTCGAAGCTCGTGCGTGAGTGCAGGGCTGCATAGTTGAGCAACCACTGCACGTCGCCCGGCTGGAAGTCCATGTCGATCGCCAGGCCCGGCTCCTGCGAGATCGCATCGAACAGCTGGAGCACCTCGACCTGCTCGTCGGTGAGCTTCGGTACGCCGGGGTAGTCCTGGGCGGCGAAGATCATCGACATGCCTGCATAGATGCTGAAGACACCGTCGACGTTGCTCACGACCGGTGAGGTGTAGGTCGCCTCGGGTGCATCGGGGTCCTGCCGACGCCAGTCCCAGTGGAACGGCTCGAGCAGCAGGGGCGCAAGATCAGGACGACGTCGCACGATCTCGTTGTAGATGGTGGCGCCGCTGACCAGGCTCGAGGCGCCGCCGGACTTCGAACCCCGCAAGCACATCAGGGCAACCACGTCGGAGCTGTCCGAGTGGAAGGGCAGCCGGTCCCGCACCCGGGACGGCAGCGCGCTGTCGTCGTCCATCGTCTTGTTGGATGAGCCCCACATGGTCGAGCAGGTCACCCATCTGGTTCTGCGCGATCGGCAGGCCGAGGTGCAGGCCCATGATGAAGAAGATCGCGCCCGCCACTTCGTCGCCGTACTCGTCGGTCCGGAGGCCCCGGATCAGGATGAAGCCGCGCCCCGCGTCGAGCTGGCGGCTGCACTCCTCGTTGAGTGCCACGCAGGCATCGAAGGGATAGTCGGCGGCGGTCACGCTGCGCAGGTCCGGATCGTCCTGGACGAACCTGCGACCGAGCGCTTCGAGTTCGTCGCGCTCGGCGTCGCTGAGGTGGTGGATCCATTCGGTCGACTGGGACAGCACGTCGCCACGCCAGGCGGCGGGGCCGGTGATCGGTCGGAGGTCGAGGGTCTCGGGCATTGGGTACTCCTGGATGAGAAAGCGGTCGCTTGGTGGTCGGACGCACTCGCGTGGGGCGTCGTGGCTGCGCTTGGCAGCGGCGGAAGTCGAGACGACGGGTGGCCGTCGTCGGGGAGCGACTCTCAGAAGAGGGTCTGCGGGCGGCCCAGGGCAGTGCCGAGCCGCCAGAGTCCGTCGCGACGCGGGCGGATGCGGTACGGCGACTCGTACTGGTCGCCGACCTGGTGGGTGAACCGAAGCGCATCACGGCTGCTGTCGTGGTCCATCTGTGCCCTCCTGCCCCGTCCGAACCAACCTAGAACGCCTGCCGTTGCGTGTCAACGGACAAGATGCCATCTCATCCTGTGCAACGGCAGATCGCTGGGTCAGCGGAGAGCGAGACGGAGGATCCGGTCGTCGCGTCTGGCGGGGGTGCCACGGGTGTCGCGGTTGGAGGTGGTCAGCCACAGGTCGCCGCCGGGCGTGGCCAGGACGGTGCGGAGCCGGCCGTACCGCCCGACGAGGTACGACGTGGGGTTGCGCGCGGCACGGCCCTTGCGGTCCGAGGCCACGACGTCGACCGACCACAGACGTTCGCCACGCAGCGAGGCCATCCAGAGCCGACCGTCGAGGAAGGCCAGTCCCGACGGAGATGCCTCGTCCGTGCGCCAAGTGACCTGCGGGTCGACGTACTCCGGCGCTCCGCCCCGACCCTCCACCTCGGGCCAACCGTAGTTGCCGCCGGGCTCGATCAGGTTGAGTTCGTCGAACGACGAGTCGCCGAACTCGCTCGCCCACAGTCGTCCCTCGTCGTCGAAGGCCAGGCCCTGCACGTTGCGATGGCCCATCGACCACACGGGCGAGCCCGGGTCGGGGTTGTCGGCCGGCGGGGCGCCGTCCTGGTCGACCCGGAGGATCTTGCCGCCCAGCGATTCGGGGTCCTGGGCGATCTCACGCTCGCCGCTCTCCCCGGTGGAGGCATAGAGATGTCCGTCCGGCCCGAAGACCAGGCGGCCGCCGTCGTGGGTGAACCCACGAGGGATCCCGGTCAGGATCGGCTCGACCTCGCCGAGCGACGTGCCGTCGTAGGTGGTGCGCACGATCCGGTTGTCGGTCTCGGTGGTCAGGTAGAAGAACAGGCGACGGTCCTCGGCGAACGACGGCGACACCGCCACTCCCAGCAGACCGCTCTCGCCGTACTGGGGGAGCGAGCCGAGTTGGCCGACCTCACGCGCACTCCCGTCCGCGATCGCCAGCACCCGCCGGGTGTCGCGCTCGGTGGCGATCGCGGTGCCGTCCGGCAGGAACGCCAACCCCCACGGCACGGCGAGTCGGTCGACGACGGTGTCGACCACCTCGGGCGCGCCCTCGCCAGCTGCAGGCCCTGAAGACGTGGCGTCCGGTGACTGTTCTTGCTCGGGATCACTCGGCTGGGTGAAGCTCGGGGGCCGTGGCTCGTCGCTGGCCTGCTGCCCGCAGGCCGCCAGCGCCACGGTCGTCAACGCGACGACGACGCCTCGTGCAACCCACCCCGGTCTGTGCATCAGTCGATCCGCTCCAGGAACTCCAACAGCAGGGCGTGCACTGCATCGGGCCGTTCCATCGCGATGAAGTGCGTGCCGTTGAGGACGACATAGGTCGCTTCGCGCATGCGGGCGGCCGCGGTGCCCATCGACTTCGGGCCGGCCAGCACGTCCCACTTGCCGGCCACGAACATCGCCGGTGCCTCGATGCGGCTCAACGAGACCCGCGGGTGCTCAGAGGTGCGTTTCGCGAGGTGGAAGTACCAGTCGACCGGGGTGCGGACGAACTCGCGCAGGGCCCGCTGCGCCAGCTTGGGGTCGGGCATCGGGAACATGAAGCCGGTGCGGCCGAGCGCCCGGATCGTGCGGGGGCCCATCGGCAGTCGCGTGCTGATCGGGGAGACCAGCGCGCCGGTGATGCTGAGCGCCCGGGCGAAGTTGACGGTGAGCGTCCGCGCGACGATGCCGGAGAGTCCGAGCGGCTCGAGCATGGTGGCGAAGGTGTCACCTGGCACGCCGGCGACGGCGAAGAGACCGGCCACGCGTTCGGGGTGCTGGGTCGCGACCTCGAACATCGTGTTCACGCCGATCGACCACCCCATCAGCACGGCCCGGTCGACCCCGGCGGCGTCCATCACCGCGATCGCGTCGTCGGCGAAGTCCTCGACTCGCACCCGGTCGGGGTCGGACGGTCGCTCCGATCCACCGACCCCGCGGTGGTTCCACGAGATCACGCGTACGCCGCAGTTCGGGTCGAGCAGTGCCGGCATCGTCCATGCGTTGGTGCCGAGTCCGTTGCACAGCACGACGGTCGGTCCGTCGATCAGACAGTCAGGGTCGTTGGTCCATGCCTGCAGCAGCGTGCCGTCGGAGGCCCGCACGGTGTGGAAGAAGGGCTCGAGGAGCCGTTCCGGCGGCAGCGTGCCGATCGGTTCGGTGGGTCGTGACGGGGCAGACATGGTGCACATCTTGCCCGATCGCCGGACCGGATCCGTCGGTCCGTCGGATCAGGCGCGTTCGGCGGCGCGTCGTTCGGCGGGCGGCGGAATCAGGGCAGCAGCGAGGAACTCCTGGACCTCCTCGCGTTGGGCACGCACTGCGGCAAGTGCGTTGAGTTGCACCATCGCGTTGCGCCGCGCGCGTTGCTGCGAGGCGACCGACCAGGCGTGGACACGGGCCAGGGGAGTGCGGAAGACAAGCATGCGATCGCCGTCCGGGAGGGGGTGGGAGCAGCCACGCTACGGAGCCGGCAAGACCTCGTCGTCAACACCAGATGACGTTTGCGTGAACGTGCGCC
This sequence comes from Nocardioides daejeonensis, assembly GCA_040393845.1. GTDB lineage: Bacteria > Actinomycetota > Actinomycetes > Propionibacteriales > Nocardioidaceae > Nocardioides > Nocardioides daejeonensis_A. The sequence continues at coordinate 1,143 of JBEBTI010000054.1, read as the reverse complement.
GGGCCGCGGCACGGGTGGCGCCTGTCGAGGCCACCACCACACAGGCGACAGCCGTCCACTGGAGGGCACTGAGGTGCTCACCCAGGAGCACCACCGCAGCAAGCGCCGCTGCGGCCGGCTCGAGGCTCATCAGGATCCCGAAGGCTGAGGTGGGCAGCGACCGCAGCGCGACCAGTTCGAGGCTGTAGGGGATCACCGAGCTCAGCAGGCCGATCGCCGTACCGGCCAGCAGCACCTCGGGCCGCAACAGACCGTCCGCGCCGGACGTGACGGCGTACGGCGAGAGCAACAGCACGGCGACCACGCTCGCCACGGTGAGGCCGTCGAGCCCGGGCCACCGTCGGCCGGTGCTCGCGCTCAGCAGGATGTACGACGCCCAGCCGGCTCCGGCGAGGAGCGCGAACAGCACGCCTGCAAGCGTGACGCCGGACGGATCAAAGCCCAGCAGCAGCACGCCGAGCCCGGCCAGACCCACCCACGCGAGGTCGCGCAGGCGGCGTGAACCCAGCAGTCCCACGAGCAGTGGCCCGAGGAACTCGATCGTCACCGCCAGCCCCAACGGGATCCGTGCGAAGGACTGGTAGATCGCCCAGTTCATCAGCGCAAGGCTGGCGCCGAACCCGAACGCGACGGCCCAGTCGGTGCCACTCCGGCCCCGGATCCGCGGACGCACCAGCGCGACGAAGACCAGCGCGCTGGAACCCAGGCGGAGAAGCACCATGCCGGTCGGAGTGACGGTGTCGAAGAGTCCCTTGGCGATCGCCGCGCCGACCTGGACGGAGATGATTCCGGCCAGCACCAGCCACACCGCTCTGCGCATCGGGCCCCTCCTGTCGGCGCAAGCATGCCACCGAGGCGTCCGCTGGCGGGGACTCCCGGGAAGAGAACGGGCGCTCGGGACTGGTCGGCACCACCGGTAGTTCGTCGGGTGGCCCTCACCCCGTGCACGTACCTCGCGGCGTTGTCGAACACTCGACGGGCCTCCGGCCCGCCCTCGGCTCTCCGCCTTGGGATGCAGCACCCGGAGCACGGCCCACCCCCGACGAACTACCGGCGATACCCACTAGGCTTGTCCCATGAGCGACACGCCCGACATCAAGCCCCGTTCCCGCGACGTCACCGACGGCATCGAGAAGGCAGCCG
>JBEBTI010000053.1:0-16113 GCA_040393845.1 Nocardioides daejeonensis | reverse complement strand
CCAGTCGAGGGCCGTCCCTGGTCTGTGGCTGGAGGGAGACTTGGCGGCGCTCCGGGGCGCCGTTGGCGTCGTCGTCACGACCCGCGTCGGCCTCACGGGCGTGGAAGTCAGGGCGACGTGGCCGTGGCTGATCACCGCGACGTAGGCGATCAGGGAGGCGAGGTCGTTGCCACCCCGGAGCAGGACCAGTCGTCGGCCGGAGCCGAGTTGCTCGGCGAAGGCATCGGCCTGTTCGGCCAGTTCGGCGTGCGAGAGCGTGCGGTCGCCTGCCACGACGGCCCGGCGTCCACCGAAATCGGACAGTGTCGCCATGAAGGCCTCGGGGGCGCTGACGCACTGGGACACGAGCCGATCTTATTTGGTAAGCCTTACCTGACGCCACTGGTCTGCCGTGTGATCTTCGCCGGGGATGACGACTGTGCGGGAGTGACCTGCTGGTACGCCGGCCAACCGCTGTATGGTGCACAGGTTGAGCGAAGGAGACGGGATGCCACAACCGGCTGCGGCGCCGCGGGGGTTGTTGGTGGTCCTCTGCGGTGCGGGTGTCGTGGTCTCCACGATGCACACGCTGATCGTGCCGCTGGTGCCGGACCTGCCGACCATCTTCGACACCACCCCGTCGACCGGCTACTGGGCGGTGACCTCGACGCTGCTGGCGGCGGCGGTGATGACCCCGATCGCAGGCCGCCTCGGCGACATGTTCGGCAAGCAGCGCATGCTGGTGGTCACGCTCGCCATGCTCCTCGTCGGTTCGGTGGTCTGTGCCCTTGCCGAGCACATCACGATGATGATCGTCGGCCGGGCATTCCAAGGAGCAGCGTCCGGCGCGATCGCACTCGGCATCAGCATCCTGCGTGACGAGCTGCCTCGGGAACGGGTCGGCCCGGCGATTGCTCTGATGAGTTCCAGCATGGGTCTCGGCGGTGCGTTCGGCATGCCGATCGCCGCCGTGATCGCCGACCGCGCCGACTGGCACGTGCTGTTCTGGATCTGTGCGGCGATGGCACTGGTGTGTCTCAGCGCGGTGGTCAAGTGGGTGCCGGAGTCCCCGGTCAAGACGCCCGGTCGCTTCGACCTGCCGGGGGTGCTCGGGCTCACGGTCGGCCTGGTTTCGCTGATGGTGATCATCACGCGGGGCAACGACTGGGGTTGGCTCAGCGCCGGGGTGCTCAGCCTGGCCGCAGTGGTGGTCGTGGTGTTCCCGATCTGGGCCTGGTTCGAACTGCGGGTGCGCAGCCCACTGGTCGACCTTCGGGTCTCCTCGCGACCGCAGGTGCTCTTCACCAACCTCGCCTCGATCGCGGTGGGCTTCGCAATGTATGGCACCAGCCTGATCTGCATCCAGATGCTGATGGCTCCCCATGACGTTGACTACGGCCGCGGCCTGTCCCTCGTCGAGGCCGGTCTGGCGTTGGCGCCCGGAGGCTTCTTCATGTTCTTCTTCTCGCGGGTCGGCGCCAGCCTGTCTGCAGCGCGGGGGCCGCGGATCGCGTTGCTGACCGGCATCGCGATGCTGGTGGTCGGTTATGCGCAGGGCCTGTTCCTGCACGGGTCCACCTTCGAGATCGCCCTGTGCAACCTGCTGGTGAGCAGTGGCGTCGGCGTCGCGTTTGCGGCAATGCCTGCGCTGATCATGGGCGCGGTGCCGCTCTCCGAAACTGCGGCCGCGAACGGGCTCAACGCCTTGATGCGCTCCTTGGGCACCACGTCGTCGTCAGCCGTCGTCGCTGCCGTCCTGGCCGCCTCGACCCTGACCGTGGGCGCCGCAGTGTTGCCGACGGAGGAGGCGATCAACCAGGCGTTCGCCGTGTGCGTGGCGGCATCCGCGGTTGCCTTCTTGTTTGCGCTGTTCATCCCGCGGTCTGCGTCGGCCGACTTCGACGCACTGTCAGGCGAGTTCCTCGAGGACCGCGAGGGCGGCGTCTCGACCGCCCAGGCCTGAGACTGCTCCACCGCGCTGAGCGCCGGACCCGCACACGCGTACGCCGTCGTACCCGGTCTCGACACCCCAGCGTCGGGCCGGTGTGTCCAGGGGCGCGTCGTCCTCCGCCCACGGCCAGGCCAGGTCGCCGTGGAAGATGTGGCCGCCCGGCATCGCCAACTCGGCTTCGATGTCCTGGGGGACCTTGGCCTCGAGGCAGGGTCTGCCGTCGGCGTCCGTGGCCAAACAGGACTCGAGTGGCTCGGCCAGGTGGGCGTCGAGAGCGGCGACGGCACGTCGTACGGCGACCTCCTTGGCGCTGGGTGTCTCGAACAGGTCGGCCGGGGTGTGCAACCCGAAATAGGTCAGCGTGTGGCCGCGGAAGCCGGACAGGATCGTGGAGTCCGACAGCGAGTGGCAGTAGACCTCGCCGGGCATTGTGGTTGGCACCCGCCCGGCGGCTGCATCCCGGTGGGCTGCCTGGAGGTTGCTGAACTCCTCCGCGATGTGCAGGGTGCCGGCGAAGGCGACCTCCGGGGCGACGCCGGACCTCAAGCGGGGGAGCCGGTCGAGCAGGAAGTTGATCTTCAACTGCGCGCCGACGGGTCGGGTGTCCGGATCAGGCGAGGTCCCGACCAGTCCGGCGAGCACCCACGGCGCGACGCCGGAGAGCACCCGCCGACACTGCACCGACTGCATGCCGTCGGGTCCGGTCCAGGTGACCTCCTGCCCGTCGACACCGGTCGCGATCGACGTGACCTCGGCGCCGGTGCGGACCGTCACCCCCGCTGTCCGTGCGGACTGCAGCAGCGCGTCGGTGACCGCGCCCATGCCGCCGACCGGCACGCGCCACTCGCCGGTGCCGTTGCCGATGAGGTGGTAGAGGAAGCAGCGGTTCTGGACGAGGGTGTCGGAGTCCAGGTCGGCGAAGGTCCCGATCAGGGCATCGGTGGCGACCACGCCACGAACCACGTCGTCGCTGAACCGCTCCCGCACGAGGTGTCCCAACGGCGTGTGCACCAACGACTTCCACAGTGCGGGGTCCAGGCCGTCGGCGATCACCGCCTCCGGTGCCAACGGCTCCAACAGCGACGGCGCGACCCGTTCGGCGACGGCGCCGACCTCAGCGTAGAAACGCTGCCACGCGGCGTACTCCTCATCGCCTCCGGTGAGCCGCCGGAACGAGTCCGCAGTTGCCGAGCCTTCGGGCCGCTCGACCAGGAGGCCGTCGTAGCGTCCGTCGCGGTGGTACGGCGTGTAGGACGAGACCGACCGGGAGACCAGACGTACGTCGAGGTCGAGTTCGGCCATCAACGCCTCGGGCATCAGCGAGACGAGGTAGGAGTAACGCGAGAGTCGGGCGGGGCGCCCGCTGAACGCTTGTGCCGAGACCGCCGCGCCACCGGTGTGCGGTAGGCGTTCGAGCAGCAGTACGTCGAGCCCGGCGCGGGCGAGCAGGGTTGCGGCGGTCAGGCCGTTGTGGCCGCCACCGACCACCACGACGTCGTGGCGTGTGTCGCTCATGCGGGCGACGTTACCGGCCGGGTCAGCGGATCACCTTGATCTTCTTGAGGCTGTTGCCCTTCGCCACGGTGGCGCAGTTGTTCGGTGCGGCGGTGTCGGCGAACCGGCCCATCATCCACGCGTAGGCCTCAGGCAGCCAGAGTGGCACGGAGGTGAAGTGTGAGAGGGGGTACTCGCGGTAGTTGATGTCGACCCCGCGACTGCACCAGCGCTTCACCAAGGTCCGCACGTCACCGGCGATCATCACGCCGTCGCCCTTGCCGATGCCCGGCTTGTTCCCCTTCGTGCCTTCGAGTTCGCCGCCAGTGCCTTGGCCGATGAACATCGGGGAACTCGGGGTGCCGTAGGTCGACATGATCAGCTTGTTGGCGACCCGCACGAAGGCCGGAACCTTCTCCGGGACGTCGTACTTCTTCTTGGTGATGCTCTTCCAGGTGAGGCCGTTGTACTTGCCGAGCACGTCGGTGATCGGAGCCTTCTGGAGTTTCGCCATCACGGCCTTGCCGTGCTTGTTGGCGTACTTGGTCAGGTCGATCCCAGCGGCGCGGCTCACGCCGACGAGGGCCATCGGCATCACGCCTGCCCACGTGCCGGCGCCGTCGACGTAGTGCAGGTTGCGGCCCGGATGCACGAGCACGCCACCCATCGCAGTGCCGACGATGCGCTTGGCGATCGCCGGTGCGTAGTCGGGGGCGAGTTCGGCAGCCCAGCCGGAGCCGATCGCGCCACCGGAGTAGCCGAGCAGGCCGATCGGGGCGTTCTTGGTGACTCCGGTCAGTCCCGACTTCGTGATCGCGCGCAGCGAGTCGAGCGTGGTCCAGCCGTATTCGGGACCGGCGGCGAAGTTGGCGGTCTGGCCTTCGGTGTCGGGGATGTTGACGGTGAAGCCGGCCAGCAGCATCGGCGCGAAGACCGCGGTCTCAACGTTTGCGATGGCGGTGCCGGTGCCCTGTCCGCCCGCGATCGCGGCGGAGGGCTGGTCAGCGGGGTTCAACGAGTCGTAGAACGACTGGTAGGAGAGCACCTTCGGCTCGCCGAGCGGGAGCACGGGGCGGACCAACGTGGTGGCGTTCACCACCGCGCGACCTCGGAAGTCACGGGTGCGGTAGAGCAACTGCACAGCTTCGAGCGGTAGGTCGAGACCTTGGATGCTGTAGGGCACCGTGCGGCTGTTGAGCACCGTCCCGCGCTTCACCTTCCGCAGCGGCTTGCTGCCCGTGTAGTCGTAGAACGGGTCGTCCAACACCGACTTCGCCGTCGGGCTGGCCCCCGGCTCTGCGGCCGTCGGCGGGGTCGTCGCCACGGTGGTCAGGCTGGCAGCGAGCGCTGCGCCGGCTGCCGCCGCGCAGGCACGCTTGAGACGGACGTTCAACATCTGCTCCCTCGAATGCTCGTTTTCCCTACCGGGTCGAACGACGCCATCGAGTCCGAAGTTACGCACCGGTAGTGGTGGTTGAGCCAACCACCGGTGTGGTGGGAGCCGGCAAGTGGCCCGAAATGCAGTCGGCCCCCGAGCTGCACTGCTGCAGATCAGGGGCCGACCACCTTGGGGTGAGTAACGGGACTCGAACCCGCGACATCCGCCACCACAAGGCGGCGCTCTACCAGCTGAGCTATACCCACCACGACCGGCAGAACCGCACCGGACGGAGGAGAGTGTAGCCCTACTCAGGGGGTGGAGGGCGAATCGGGGTCCTGCAAGCCGGTGATCGAGCCCGCGTGGCGGACCGCGGCCGCGCGGGCCGTCTCGGAGTCGACGCCCGGAGAAGGCATGAAGACGGTCTCCCGGTAGTAACGCAGTTCCTCGATGCTCTCCTGGATGTCGGCCAGGGCGCGGTGGTTTCCGCGCTTGGCGGGTGCCTGGTAGTAGGCGCGGGGGTACCAGCGCCGGGAGAGTTCCTTGATCGAGGACACGTCGACGATGCGGTAGTGCAGGAACGCCTCGAGGTCGAGCATGTCACGGGCGATGAAGGCTCGGTCGGTGCCGACCGTGTTGCCGGCCAGCGGAGGGCGTGACCCTTCGGCGCAGTGCTCACGGAGGTAGGCCAGCACCGCCTCTTCTGCTTCGGCCATCGGCACGCCGCCGGACAGCTCCTCGAGCAGGCCGGACTTCACATGCATGTCGCGGACGAAGTCACCCATCTGCTCGAGCGCCTCGGCGGGCGGTTTGATGATGATGTCGACGCCCTCGCCCAGCACGTTCAGCTCGAAGTCGGTCACCAGGGCCGCGACCTCGATCAGCGCATCCGCTCCGAGGTCGAGGCCAGTCATCTCACAGTCGATCCACACCAGTCTGTCGCTCACGAACAGGCACCCTACTCGCCATCGTGCGACCCTCCGACTCAGGAACGTCTCAGGCTGAACGCCTACGCTGGCGCCATGCAAGCGTGGGTGGGCCTCGTCGTACGACTCGTGGTCGGCGGCGTATGGGTGGTGGCCGGCGCGTTGAAGCTCGGCGATCCCGCTGCGAGTGTCCGCGCCGTGCGTGCCTACGACCTGCTCCCGGAAGCCATCGTGCCGTCGGTGGGCCACCTGCTCCCCGTGCTGGAAGTGGTGATCGGCCTGTGCCTCATTGCCGGGTTGTTGACCCGCGCCTCCGCGGTGTTGTCGGTGCTGCTCTTCGCCGCATTCGTCGTCGGGATCTCCGCTGCCTGGGCGCGTGGCCTGCAGATCGACTGCGGATGCTTCGGAGGCGGTGGCTTCGACCCGGGTGCCGAGGCGGCGTACCCCTGGGAGTTGACGCGCGACGCCGGCCTGCTGGTGGCTTCGGCCTGGTTGGTCTGGCGCCCTCGCAGCCACTTCGCGTTCGACACGTTGGTCTTCGGTGGTTCCGCGCCGGTAGACGCACCAGATGTGATGGAGGAGAAGAGTGAGCAACCAAGCGCCTGAGGGCCGCCGCAACGTCATCGTCGGGGTCGCCATCGCGGCGGTGATCGTCCTGGTGATCGGCATCGCGTGGGCGGTGCAGGCCAGCCGCGACACCTCGGGCGACGAGGGCGCGGTCCCCGGTGCGGGGACCTCTCAGTCGCCGACTGACGAGCCGACGACCGGTGCCGCTGAGCCGGAGCAGTCGCCGACCGACGAAGCACCGGACGACGAGGGCGCTCACCCTGAGTTCCAGGTGGGTCTGGTCGACACCTACGGTCTCGGTGTCGGAGATCCGGACGCGTCGGTGAAGGTGGAGGTCTTCGAAGACTTCCAGTGCCCGCACTGCCGGGATTTCGAGGCCGCTTCGCGGGACCTGCTCGCTGAGGCGGCTTCCCAGGGGCAGGCGTTTGTCGTCTACCGGCCGATGGCGTTCCTCAACCAGTACTCCGTCGACGCCCTCAACGCCCTCGGCGTGGTGCTCGACAGTGGTGACGGCGAGGCGGCACTCGCACTGCACGACAAGCTCTTCGAACTGCAGCCGTCCGGGGAGATCCCGAGCGCCGACTGGTACGTCGAGCAGGCGATCGCGGCCGGCGCAGATCCTGACCTCGTCGAGAAGGGCATTCGCAACGGCGCCTTCCAGCAGTGGGTGGTGAACGCGACCGACGCCGCGTCCAAGCGTGGCGTCACTAGCACGCCGGCGGTCTTCGTCAACGGTGAACAGGTGCCGGGCAACACGATCGAGGAGTTGGCCGCCAACGTCGGTGCGTTGGTCGCAGCGGGTTGATCGCCGCGCGTGGCACACTCGCTGACGTGACCGTCCATGACCTGACCGCGTTCATCGCCGGGCTGCCCAAGGCGGAGCTGCACGTGCACCACGTCGGCTCCGCCTCACCCCGCATCGTCAGCGAACTGGCTGCCCGGCATCCCGGCACGGTGCCCAGTGACCTGGGACAGCTGCAGGAGTTCTTCACCTTCACCGACTTCGCGCACTTCATCGAGGTCTATCTGGCCGTGGTCGGCCTGATCCGCACCCCTGAAGACCTCGAGCTGTTGACCTATGAGGTGGCGCGCGAGATGTCGCAGGGTCAACAGGTGCGGTACGCCGAGCTGACCTGCACGCCGTACACCTCGGTGGCCGCCGGCATCCCGATCGAGGGTTACACCGAGGCGATCGAATCGGCGCGGGTGCGTGCCGAGCGCGACTTCGGGTTGGTGCTGCGGTGGATCTATGACATTCCGGGCGAGAGCGGGATCCCTGCCGCAGACGCAACGCTGGCTGCTGTCCTGGAGCATCGCACCGATGCCTTGATCGGCTTCGGTCTCGGCGGGCCCGAGATCGGTGTCCCGCGGCCGCAGTTCCAACCGCACTTCGATGCTGCTCGTGCTGCCGGGTTGCGCTCGGTTCCCCACGCGGGGGAGACCACGGGCCCGCAGACGGTGTGGGACGCCGTACGGCTGTTGGGAGCGGAGCGGATCGGGCACGGAACGAGCGCGGCGCAGGATCCGGCGTTGCTCAGACACCTTGCTGACAACGGAATCGCGTTGGAGGTGTGTCCGTCTTCCAACGTGGCGACGCGCGCTGTCGCGTCCTTGGAGGAGCACCCGATCCGGGCGTTCGTCGAGGCCGGGGTCACGGTGACGATCAACTCGGACGATCCGCCGATGTTCGGCACGGACCTCAATCGCGAGTACGCCATCGCTGCTGACCTGCTCGGTCTTGATGCTGCCGGTGTGGGCGAGTTGGCCGTTGCGGCCGTGGACGCGTCCTTCGCCCCCGACGACCTCAAGCGTCAACTGCGCAAGGAGATTGCCGACCACGTCGCGGTCAGCCGTTGATGCCGATCGGGACGTCACCCACGACCGAGATGCGATCCATCACTCGACGCTGGGGGAAGTAGTCGCTCGCCGCGTAGTGCTGGCAGGCGCGGTTGTCCCACATCGCCACGGTGTCGGGCTCCCAGCGCAGGCGCACCTGGAACTCCGGACGCATGCAGTGGCGGTGGAGCAGCGTGAGCAGTTCGTCGGACTCCTCGCGCGGCATGTCGACGACGTGGGTGGTGAAGAGCATGTTGACGAACAGCACGCGCCGACCGGTCTCCGGGATCACCCGCACGACGGGGTGGTGGACCGGAGGGAACTCGGCGCGCAGCTTTGCCCGGGTCGCTTCGTCCATGCCCGCGCCGAAGCTGTGGATCCAGTCGTGCTCGGCGACCAGCGGATCAATCCGCTTCTTGATGTCGTCGGGCAACACGTCGTACGCTGCCGCCATGTCCGACCAGAGCGTGTCACCTCCGGTCGCAGGCACTTCGATGGCGCGCAGCACCGCGAGGAGGGACGGCGTGGTGTGCCAGGTGACATCGTTGTGCCAGTTGTTCTCGACTCCCGTGGTCATCGCGTCCTTCGCCAGCGTTGCGACGTCGACGTCGGTCTGACCGGGCTGGGTGTGCTTGAAGAACGGGTGCTGTTCCAACTCGCCCCACAGGCTCGCGAAGGCGCGATGTGCATCGCGGTCGATCTGCTGCTTGCGGAAGAACAACACCTTCCATTCCGACAGGGCGCGACGGAGTTCGGCGATCACCTCGTCGGTCAGGTCTCCGCCGAGCCGGATCCCGCTGACTTCGGCGCCGATGGTGGGACCACACGGACGCAGTTCGAACAGCTCGTAGGGCCGTGAGTCGAACCCGGCCGGCACCCGGTCGGCGACCAACGGTCCGTAGGCAGCCAAGGGGTCCGTCGCGGTGGGGAACATCAAGGACATGGACGTCACTTTCGGGTTGAGGGGAGTGGTGAACGAGGAGCGGAGAGGACGGCGACGCACATGTCGACGAGATCGGGCAGGAAGTGTTCCGGTACGGCGTCGCGTGGCCGCGCCTCCCACGTCGCCAGAGTGACGACGGTGAGACCGACCATGGCGCCGTAGCGATGAGAACCGAGGTCGGCGGGCAGGTCGCAGATGTCGCGGTACCGGCGCTCTGTCTCGCGCAGGCTGTCCGACTGCACGTAGTCGCGCATGCGGTCTGCTTGGCGCGGGTCCATCAGCACCTGGGCGAGGAAACGGGCCCAGTAGCTCTGCGGTTGGCCCAACGTGCCGGCCACCAAGGGAGTGACCAGAGCGGTGGCGACCAACTTCAGCGTCGGTGGTTCGGCACGCTCGTCGGCCGCGTGGAGGAGCCTCCGACGATGGGCGTTGATCGGGACCATTCGTGCCTCGGCGACTGCTGCGATCAGGCCGTCGCGGTCGCCGAAGTGATAGCTGGCGGCGGACTTGTTGGACTGGCCGGCGGCACTCTGCACAGCGCTGAGAGTCATCGAGGCCAAGCCGCGCTCGGCCACGATCTGCTCGGCGGCCGCAATCATGCTGGTGCGGGCTCTGTCGGTCCGGCTCACACGGCCTAGATTAAGGACGACTCCTTAAATGTGTCAAGGGTCACCTTCGGGTCAGTGCCCACGCCGTCCCCGCGGCCTCAGGGATGTCGGTGGTTATGGTCATGGCGTGGCTGAGGTGGAGATCCTGACGATGCGGCAGCGGATGTTGACCGGTCGCCCGTTCCGACCCGACGACCGGGCGATCCGTGCTGATCGGGCGAAGACCCAGGAAAAGGTGGCTGCGGTCAATGCAACTGCCGACGAGTCCGAGCGGTCCGAGCTCCTGAGCGCACTGTTCGGATCCATGGGGGAAGGCTTCGACCTGGGTGGTCCGATCCACGTGGAGTTCGGCGAACGGGTCCGCATCGGCGCCCGATGTGCCACAGGGCCCGGTCTGGTGATCCAGGACCACGGCGAAGTGGTCGTCGGCGACGACGTGCGCATGGGTGCGCACGTGCAACTGCTGACGTTGACCCTCCCGGTGCAGGCAGGCCCTCGCGCGCAGGGTTGGGCAGCGGCGTCTCCCGTCGCGATCGGCAACAATGTCCAACTCGGCGCGGGTGTGATCGTGACCCCCGGCTCCCGCGTCGGCGACAACACCGTGGTCGGCGCCGGCAGTGTCGTCATCGGCAACCTGCCCGACAACGTGATCGCCGTCGGCAACCCCGCCAAACCAATTGGCTCCACCGCCTGAACCACCCGAAGGCGGAAGGCGCACTCGGCCGGGTTGTCGGTGTCGGCGATTAGGGTGTTGGTCACGTCGGTACGGCGGGTCGGTCGCGGGCCGGATCATGCTCCGCAAGGCGCACTGTGCCGTTGTATTCAAACATGTGTGCGAGTAGGATGGGTCACATGGCAGTCGCTCGGGACGACCTCACTCCAGCTGGACTGCTGGATGCCGCCAACGTGGTGGTGCGTCGGCGTCGGCTGCTCGAGGTCGACGAGCTGGATGTGGCGCTGGCGTGGGCTGATGTGCATTCGGGTGATGCGCCGGGTGGGTTGGTGGCGTTCGGTGGTGACGGCACTCCGTGGGTGCAGGACCACTGTCTGGGGGAGTTGGCGTTGGCGCGGTCGATGGGGGTGGCGGCGACCAGCAATGCGATCGCGGATGCGTTGGATCTGCGGCACCGGTTGCCGTTGACGTGGGCGGCGATGCGAACTGGTGTGATCGATGCGTGGGTGCCGCGTCGGGTGGCGAAGATGTCGCGGCATCTGCCGTTCGACCGGGTGGGTGTGGTGGATCGTGCGGTGGCGCGGATGGTCGGGCGTGAGGCTGCGGGTCGGATCTTGGCGGTGGCGGAGGCGAAGATCATCGAGGCGGACCCGGGGTTGCATCAACGTCGGGTGGAGGAGGAGCAGCGTCGTCGGTATGTGTCGCAGGGGCGTGTTGATGAATACGGCCTGCGGACGTTCATTGCTCGGATCGATGCCGCGGATGCGGTGTGGTTGGAGGCCACGGTGTCGCGGGTGGCGGAGATCCTGACTCCGTTGCATGAGGGGTTGGATGCCCAGGAGGTGCGGGCGATCGCGTTCGGGCATCTGGCGCGTCCGGCGGAGTTGTTGATGCTGTTGTTGGAGCACCTTGATCCTGATGATGACTTGTTGGCCGGGATGGGCAACCTGCCCGACCACGCCACGAACACCGACAGCACCAGCGGCACCGATCCCGATACCGATACCGACGCCGGCGACCAGTCCGAACTCGAGTCCGAGCCTGTGTCCGAGGAGGGCGAGGGCGAGGGCGTGTTGAACCGGGCGATGGCGTTGCCTGCGGCGGCGTTGGCTGCTTTGCAGGCGGCGAACTGGTCGACGATGGCCCCGAGGGCGGTGTTGTATGTGCATCTGCATGAGACGGCGTTGCACGGCACCGATGCGGTGGCGCGGGTGGAGGGTCTGGGTCCGGTGACGTCGTCGCAGCTGCGGGTGTTGTTGGCGGGCGCGCGGGTGTCGGTGAAGCCGGTGATTGATCTGGCAGACCGGATCCGGTCGACGGCGTATGAGCATCCGGAGGCGTTGAAGGAGCGGGTGCATCTGATCACGGGTGGTGACTATTGGCCATGGGCCACCTCGACCAGCAGGAATGTGGACTTCGATCACGTCACGCCGTATGACAGGGATGGTCCGCCGGGGCAGACCGGTACCCATAATTCTGGTCCGCTGGGTCGGCGCCATCATCGGTGGAAGACGCATGCGGGGTTCCGCGCTGTGCAGGTGGGGGTGGGGGAGTATGTGTGGACCACTCCGCACGGGTTGTGTTTCCTGGTCGACCATGCGGGTAGCCGGTCGATCGATCCCCGGGCCGCGGCCGTGTTGATCAACGCACCCGCGTGGGTGAGCGAACAGGAGTACCCGCCGCCAGTCGATCCCGGACCCTTCTGGGAACTCGACGACCACCGCGCAGTTGCCTAGGTCGATCACCGCGTAGCGCGTCCTGCCGCTCGAGGCGGCGACGCTCCTCGGGCCAACGAGCCGGTAGACTCCCGGGCGGGTCGAGTTCCAGCCTGACTACTCCACGGGGATTGCTCCGGGGGCTTGTCCGGACTTTGTTTTCGATCCTCCGCCTCCGTAGCTCAGCTGGATAGAGCATCGGCCTTCTAATCCGACGGTCACAGGTTCGAATCCTGTCGGGGGCGCTTGCCTGGCTGGTCAGGAGGGCGGGTCGCCTGACCAGCCTGAGTCAACCTCGGTCGGTTCGCCGCTCGCCGTCACCTCCGGAGTCGGCGGGCACTGCGGCTCGGCCGGCGGGATCTCGGGGGACCGACCCTCGGGCACGTCAACCGGAACACTGGGCGTCGCCTGGTCGGCGATGCATTCCGGTTGTTCCGGGGTTGGCTCGGGCTCTGGCGTGGGTTCGACCTCCGGCGTTGGCTCCGGTTCTGGGGTTGGCTCGGCCTCGGGGTCCGCAGCGACCTCCGAGGTCGGCGGCGTCGGCGCTGCGATCCCCGCGGGGAACGAAGTGCCAGCGCTGCCGGCCAGCGGCATCTTCGGCGCACCCGCCCGGGCCCGGGTCGAGACAGGTGGGGCGAGCGGAACTCGTGTGGGTGGCGTGACGTGCTCGACGGCGGCTGCGACGTCCGGCGTGGGGGTGGGCTGCTCGCCGTACGCCGTGGTCAGCTTCAGCACCAGCGTGAGCCAGGTGGTGTCGCTGTTGTGGCGGGCCAAGGCGCTGCGTCGTCCGTCGTCGTCGGTCAGCACCGCCCCGTCTGCGCACAGCAGCACAGCCAGTCCGAGCGTCGCGTCGTCGAGGTCGGTCCGGGCGCGGATGCCGTCGCCGTCGCCATCGACCGCAACGGAACGCCAGGTCTCCGCGGTCAACCTGAGCGGACCGGACGCCTGATCAGGTGGTTCGAGGCCGTGGTCGGACTCGACCTGACCGACCGCGGCGAGCAGCTCCCACGGCAGGTGGCACCGTGGAGCTGCGGCGTTGATCACCGACGAAGCCCGATGGTAGGCCGCCAACGCTGCGGGTGGGACCGAGGCACTCGGCGCGACATCGGCAACGGCAGCAGGCGCGCTGTGGGCTGCGGCGGTGATCGTGATCGGCTGCGCGGGCACGGCGGATGGAACGGCCGGAGGCGCGGTTTGGGCGGTTGCTGTGACTCTCGAGCCAGCGTGGTCGCTGGCGGCCGACGAGCCCACGCACAGCGCCAGGGCGCCGACCACCAAGGGGACCGCGAACTGCCTCACCTGCATTGGTTTGACCCCACTCATTCCCTGTCATTGCCTCACCGGCCATGATCCCCCTGCCGGTCCGTCACGTCAGCGAATCCGAGATGAACCATTGAGGAATCCCCAGATCTGGGGAGTGGCCCACCCCGACCCGGTTCACCGATGTCACCCCGTCGCTCCTCGCGCCAATGAGGTGGGCATCGCCGCAGTTGAGCGCTCGCAACGACCGTCTTGGCACGGGCTGCAACGATCGTGTCACCCCGCTGAGCAGGAGCAGGCGCATGCACACACGAACGATCCTCGTCGCTGGAGGCACCGGCTTCGTCGGCCGACGCCTGGTGCCGGAGTTGGCCGAGCACGGCTGTGAGGTGCGGGTGATGACGCGCCACCCCGAGGCGTACGACGGCCCCGGTCGAGCAGTGCATGGCGACGTGGGTGAGCCCGACTCGCTGGCAGCCGCGTTGGAAGGATGCGAGGCCGCCTACTACTTGGTGCACTCCCTTGACGCACCGGACTTCGAGACACGTGATGCCGAAGCAGCCAAGTCATTCGGCGAGGCGGCGGCTGCCGCACGGGTCGAACAGATCATCTATCTCGGCGGTCTCGGTGACGACCATGACCTACTCTCTGCCCACTTGCGGAGCCGCAGGGAGGTCGAGCACCTGCTCGGCCATGGCGGCGTACCGGTCACCGTGCTCCGCGCCGGCATCATCGTCGGGAGCGGCGGTATCTCATGGGAGATCACCCGCCAGTTGGTCGAACACCTGCCGGCAATGGTGGTGCCCCGTTGGGCACGCACCCGCACCCAACCGATCGCCGTCGCCGACGTGGTGCACTATCTGGTGGGCGTCCTGGGGCGGGCCACCACGCTTGACCGGGTCTTCGAGATCGGCGGGCCGGAGGTGCTTGCCTATCTCGACATGCTCAAACGCGTCGCGGCCGTCGAAGGACGCGCACTCCCGATCCTGCCCGTGCCGTTGCTCACCCCTGCGCTCTCCTCGTTGTGGCTGGCGTTGGTCACGGACGTCGACGTGCAGGCTGGGCGCAACCTGATCGATTCCATGGTGAATGAAGTCGTCGTGCGTGACCCCGCGATTCGCGACGTCGTGCCGTTCGAACCGATGGCGTACGACGACGCCGTGCGGACCGCACTGGCTGAACGGGTGGGCTTCGAATGACTGGAATGCGGAGCCGGCCGTTACGACACCGAGTGAGCGCCTCGGTGCCCAAGCCGTTGCACCATGTGGTGTCGATCGATGCGGCATCCAGCACCAGAAGGCTGGCGCGCCGTCGCGTCATCGTGGCGCTGACGTCCTTGGCCGGGACTTCGCTGTTGAGGCGGTCGTTGTCGACGAAACCGGGATCCGAAGACTTCTACCTGTCCACCGGTGCAGCAGCCGCGGTGTGGACCTTGGGTGGGTTGGGGTCGGGGCCAGTGCGCAGAGGGTGGCTCGAGACCCGTGCGGCGACCCTACGTCGCCCGCTGATCACGCCGGTGGCGACCGGCGTCGGCGCCTTCGGGTTGTTCTATGGGGCTGCCTTCGTTGCAAGGAAGATCCCGATGCTCGACCGTGCGCTCTCGCGGATCTTGCAGTTTGCGGACGGCGGCGATGACCGACTGGTGCTGGCAACGACTCTGGCCAATGGCGTGGGTGAGGAGATCTTCTTCCGTGGGGCGCTCTACGCGGCTCTGGGAGAGCACCGGCCAGTGCTGGTGACGACGGCCGTCTACACCTGCGCGACGGCGACCACTCGCAACCCGGCCCTGGTGGCCGCAGCAGCCGTGATGGGCACTCTGTTCGGGTGGCAGCGGCGCGCGTCCGGCGGCATACAGGCTCCACTGCTGACCCATGTCACCTGGTCAACTCTCATGTTGCGCTACCTCCCGCCGCTGTTTGCCTCGCGACCCGACGATGCGCTCACGGCGTCTGCACCTCCGGTGGGCGAACCGGCATCGCGTCCAACGCCAGCCGGGTGAGCAGCGCCGCGGCACGAGCCACGTGCTTGCGCTTGCGTTCGGAGAGACGGTCCCACGCGCCGGGGGAGCGGTGATCGGTCAACGACTGCGCTCCACTGCTCCCGGCCGAGACCAGTTCCTCCAGCGAGAAGGACGGTCGGCCGCCGGGCACGGCCCGCTCGGGCAGTGCTGTCAAGGTCGGCAAGACGATCTCCCCGGCGGCAGCTCGATGCCGGTACTTCTCGAACGCCGGAAGCTCCTCCCAGGTCTGTGTCGCGCGCTTGCGCTTCCACGGCACACTCCGGCCCACGAAGAGGTGGCGGGCAGCCGCGTCGACCGCGACCGTCATCTCATGCTCGGTGAACTGCATGGGGAAAGTGTGTCCGATCGCGTGTTGGTCGCCTTGATCGGTGGCGCTCGAGGACAGGGTGGGGCATGCTCAGTGGCCTCGGGCCGCCGCATCCAACGATCAACCGAAGGAAGTCACGTGACCGACCCGAACCAGCCGCCCCAGGGTTGGCAGCAGCAGCAACCGCCGCCTCCGCCGGGGTTCCAGGCCTACCCGGTTGACCCGAGTGCGCCACCGCCGATGCCCTACCAGATGCCGGGCACGGGTGAACTCGGCAAGGTCCGCGGCACCGGGATCTGCATCCTGCTGTGCATCGTCACCCTCGGGATCTACTCCTTGGTCTGGTACTACCAGACGCACGAGGAGATGAAGCGCCACTCCGGCCAGGGGCTCGGTGGTGGCATCGCGTTGTTGATCGCCTTCTTCGTCGGCTTCGTCTCGCCGTTCCTGCACTCC
>JBEBTI010000052.1:0-16212 GCA_040393845.1 Nocardioides daejeonensis | reverse complement strand
AAGGACGCCTGCGAGTGGATGGGGCTGGTCAAGTTCGACCTGCTCGGGCTGGGGATGCTCTCCGCGCTCGACCACATGATGACGATCGTCGCCACCCACCTCGGGGAGAAGTGGACGCTGGCGACGCTGCCGAAGGAGGAGCCGGCCGTCTACGACATGCTCTGCCGCGGCGACTCGGTCGGGGTCTTCCAAGTGGAGAGTCGGGCCCAGATCGGCACCCTGCCACGACTTCGACCACGTGAGTTCTATGACCTCGCCGTCGAGATCGCCCTGATCCGCCCCGGCCCGATCCAGGGCGGCGCCGTGCATCCCTACATCCGTCGGGCCACCGGGCGCGAGCCGATCACCTACGACCATCCCGACCTCAAACCGGTGCTGCGTCGCACCCTGGGCGTGCCCCTCTTCCAGGAACAGCTGATGGACATGGCCCGCACCCTCGGTGACTGCACGGAGGACGAGGCCGACCTGCTACGCCGGGCCATGGGATCCAAGCGGGGCGTGGAACGCATCGAGAGCATCAGGGACAAGTTGTACGTCGGGATGAAGTCGCGCCAGCTGGTCGGCGACCGGGCGGATGCGATCTACGCCAAGATCATCTCCTTCGCCAACTTCGGTTTTGCCGAGAGCCATGCCCTCTCCTTCGCCAAGTTGGTCTATGCCAGCTCGTGGTGTCGTCTGCACTACCCGGCCGCGTTCCTGGCCGCATTGCTGCGCGCCCAGCCGATGGGGTTCTACTCCCCCCAGTCGCTGGTGCACGACGCCCGCCGTCACGGCGTCGAGGTGCGCGGACCAGACCTCTTCTCCTCGGCCGCCACCGCCGACCTCGAACTCGTCGGGTCGCCGGGCGCCACCGGGCAGGAGGCGTGTCTGGTCGACCACCTCGAGCGCACCGAGTTCGTCGAGGGCACCCCCGACCCGACCCCGACGCACCGCCGCGACACGTCGTACGCCGTGCGGTTGGGTCTGGACTCGGTGCGCGGCATCGGGCGGGAGGTGGCGACGCGGATCGTGGCGGCGCGTGCCGAGAGGCCCTTTGCCGACATGGTGGACCTCTCCCGACGCGCCGGTCTCGACACCCGCCAACTCGAGGCGCTCGCGACCGCCGACGCCCTGTCGGGCTTCGGTCTGGACCGTCGTCAGGCGTTGTGGCAGGCCGGGTACGTCGAACACGAGGGCCATCTGCCCGGCACCGGCCCGGCCCCCTCGGCCCCCGACCTGCCAGCGATGACCCCCGCCGAGGAGACCTTGGCCGACCTGTGGGCGACCTCGATCACCCCGGAGGTCCACCCGTTCAGCCACCTGCGCACCCAGTTGTCAGCTGCGGCGGTCTTCTCGGTCGCCGACCTGGCCTCGGCCGAGTCGGGCCGCCGGGTGCGGGTCGCCGGTCTGATCACCCATCGACAACGTCCCGGCACCGCCGGCGGAGTCACTTTCCTCAACCTCGAGGACGAGACCGGAATGCTCAACGTGGTCTGTTCGATCGGCGTCTGGGAACGACACCGTCAGGTGGCCAGGAACGCGACCAGCATGGTGATCCGCGGCATCCTCGAACGCGAGGACGGCGTCACCAACCTGGTCGCCGACCAACTGCTCACCCTCGCCGAGATCAGTCCCGACGCCGATCGGGCGCTGGCCTCCCGGCACCGGTCGCGCGACTTCCGTTGACTCCGTCCGCCCGGACAACTCCCTGAGTTCGCCGCTGTCCGGACCCGCGCGGTTGCCCGCAACCGAAGTCAGGGACCACCGCGGAGGCGGCGCAGCCGTCGGTTGTCGGCCTGCAGGCGGGTCACCTCTGCCTCGAGATCGAGCACCCGGGCGACGCCGACCAGGTTGAGACCCTCGGCCAGCAGGTCGCGGATGCGGTGCAGCCGCTCGATGTCGCCGGCGCTGTAACGGCGCGTGCCGCCAGCGGTGCGATCAGGGGCGACCAGACCACGGCGTTCGTAGACCCGCAGGTTCTGGATCTCCATCGACACCATCTCGGCGGCCACCGAGATCGCATACACCCCTCGCTCCGACACCACGACCGACCTCCTCGATTCAGGACCACTCTACTTGAAACACCGGGAACAGATGATCTATAACAGTTGTTGCAGGTAGTGACCGATCCACTCCAGAGGAGGAAACCCATGTTGCTGCGCACCGCAGACCCGTTCCGTGACTTCGACCGCCTCACCAACCAGTTGCTGGGCGGCACCACCAACCGGCCCGCCGCGATGGCGCTCGACGCCTGGCGCGAAGGCGACCGCTTCGTGCTCGAGTTCGACCTGCCGGGGGTGAGCCCGGAGAGCATCGACCTCGACGTCGAGCGCAACGTGCTCACCGTCAAGGCCGAGAGGGTGGCCCGCAACGGCGACTGGCAGCAGCTCGCCGCCGAACGCGTGCACGGCCAGTTCACCCGCCAGCTCGTGCTCGGCGACAACCTCGACCTCGAACGCATCGAGGCCGGCTACGACAACGGCGTGCTGCGCGTCGTCGTACCCGTGGCTGAGAAGGCGAAGCCGCGCAAGATCCAGGTGGCCGGCGTACCGACTGCCCAGCAGACCGAAGCGATCGAGGCCTGACCTTCGCCGCCGCCGGCCCCGCCCCCTGACGGGGTGGGGGGCCGTCTCGCATGCCCTAGCCTCCTGAGCACACCCGCGCCGCCAGGAGGAACGCGTGAACCCAGCCGAATTCGTCGCCCGACTCACACTCGAGGAGAAGGCGTCGCTGTTGTCCGGGTCCGACTTGTGGCCCTCCCACCCTCTCGGCTAAGTCCCTTAGTTTATGATCACCGACGGCCCACCCGGCCGGCGCAAGCTGGCCGGAGCCGGTGACCATCTCGGCCTGGGCGACAGCAACCCGGCGACCTGCTTTCCTCCGGCCGTGGCGCTCGGGTCGTCGTTCGACGTCGAGGTGGTGCGTGAGGTGGGCGCCCGGATCGGCGCGGAGGCACGCGCTGAGGGCGTGGCCGTCGTCCTCGGACCGGGCATCAACCTGAAACGTTCACCGTTGTGCGGCCGCAACTTCGAGTACTACTCCGAGGACCCCCACCTCTCCGGGCTCTTGGGCACAGCCTGGGTCGACGGACTCCAGTCCACCGGCGTCGGTGCATCGCTGAAGCACTTCGCGGTCAACAACCAGGAGCACGACCGGCTGCGGGTGAGTGCTGAGGTGGACGAACGACCACTGCGCGAGCTCTACCTGCGCGCCTTCGAACGCGTGGTGCGCGAGGCGCAGCCGTGGACGGTGATGTGTTCCTACAACCGGATCAACGGCGTGCTGGCATCCGAGAACCCGTGGCTGCTCACCGAGGTGCTGCGCGAGGAGTGGGGGTACGACGGGTTGGTCGTCTCCGACTGGGGTGCGGTGCGCGACCGGGTGGCTGCGCTGGCCGCGGGCCTCGACCTGTCGATGCCGGGTGACGGCGGGGTCACCGATGCCGAGGTGGTTGCCGCGGTCCGGGCCGGCGCCGTGGACGAGCAGGCGGTCGACCGCGCCGCGGCACGGGTCGTGGAGCTGGCGCGACGCGCAACTCCGCAGGCCGGTGATCTGGCCGCCATCCACACCGACAATCACGCCGCGGCGCGAGCCCTGGCAGCACGCTGCGTGGTGCTGTTGCGCAACGAACCCGTGGACGCCATCCCCTTGCTGCCATTGGCTCCTGATGCCCGGGTGGCGGTGATCGGCGAGTTCGCCCGCACCCCGCGTCACCAAGGGGCGGGAAGTTCGCGGATCAACCCGACGCGGCTGGACAACGCCCTCGACGAGCTCCGGGCCCTGCACGGCGACGTCACCTTCGCCGAACCTGACGAGGCCGCCACGGCTGCTGCCGCTGCCGATGTCGCGGTGGTCTTCCTGGGACTGCCCGCCGAGGCCGAATCGGAGGGCTTCGACCGCAGCACCCTCGACCTGCCGCCTGAGCAGCTCGCGCTGTTGGACGTCGTACTCGAAGCGCAGCCGCGCACCGTGGTGGTGCTGTCCAACGGTGGCGTCGTCACGTTGCCGTTCGCCGAGCGGGTGCCGGCGATCGTCGAGGGGTGGCTGCTCGGGCAGGCCGGCGGCGGCGCGATCGCCGACGTGCTCACCGGGCAGGTGAACCCGTCTGGCCGATTGGCCGAGACGATCCCGATGCGCCTCGCCGACTCCCCGGCGTACCTCGACTTCCCCGGTGAGCGCGGCCGGGTGCGTCATGGCGAGGGGGTGTTCGTCGGGATGCGGTGGTACGACGCCCGCGACCTGCCGGTGGCGTTCCCCTTCGGGCACGGTCTGTCCTACACGACGTTCGGCTATGCCGACCTGGTCGTCTCCGGCTCCCCCAGCGGGTTCGTCGTGCGGGTCACGGTGACCAACACCGGTCCGGTCGCCGGTCGCGAAGTGGTGCAGGTGTACGCCGGCAAGCCCGCCTCCGAACTGGCCCGGCCGCCACGAGAACTGGTCGGCGTCCGCGTGGTCGCGCTGGCCGCCGGGGAGTCACAGGTCGTCGAGGTGCCGGTGCCGTTGCGCGAGCTGGAGAAGTGGTTCGTCGGGCACGGATGGGCGGTCGAAGAGGGCGAACACCACTTCGAGGTCGGTGCCTCGAGTCGCGACCTGCGCCTCGGCACCCATGTGTCCGTCGCCGGCGCCGACCTGCGGCCGCTGCTGCACCTCGAGTCCACGATCGAGGAGGTGCTCGCCGACCCCGTCGCCGGACCACTGATCGCCGCCGGCCTCGCCGCGCAGGCGCCCGACGGTGTCGACGACGTCGAGGGCTCCGCCCAGATGATGATGAGTTTCCCGATCGGTCGCGTGGTCCGGATGGTGGGTGGCGCCGTCAGCCTCGCTGACATCCAGGCCCTGCTTGACGCCGCCAACGCGGCGCGTTGAGCAGGGGGCAATTCCCCGGTTGGCCGGGTAACTGACCCCTTCGTGCTGGAAATTACCGGCACGCAGGGGCTAAAAACCCGGTCAACCGGGGAATTGCCCCGCCTTCAAATGACGTCGAATTTGAGCCCAGCGCTCTGGAGGCGAGTGAGCAGGTGGGTGCCCATGGCGGTGGCGGTGGTGACCTGGCCGGAGGTGGTGGGGTTGTCGTCGAAGGCGAGGCAGAGGGCGGACTCGGCGAGCATCTTGGCGGTCTCGGTGTAGCCGGGGTCGCCGCCGGAGACGCGGGTGTGGACCGTGTGGCCGGCGGCCTCGGTGACGAAGTCGACGGTGAACCACGACTTGCGGCGGCGCTCCTCGGACGGGCCGGTGCCCTGCTTGACGCGGCTCTTCATCAGGTTGCGGATCGGCCCCACTTGGGCGCCGAGGGCGATCGCGCCGATGCCGACCGCGCCGCCCGCGGCATAACGCAGGGTCTTGGTGCCGGCGAAGTGGGAGTAGCGGAACTTGGGGCCGTACGACGCCAGGGCGGCGCCGCTGCGCTGGATCACCTGGGGGTCGATGGTGGGCAGCGGAAGCAGCCAGTAGCCGAGCAGCTTGTCGCGCTGCGGTTTGCCGGCCACCGCACGTGAGGAACGGCCTTCGGGACGAGACTCGCGGCGGCGGCGCTCGTCGAAGGCGGCCTTCATCTGCCGGGCACGCTCCATCGCACCCATCGCCGAGTGGAAGGTGCCCCCGGAGAAGGTGGCGTTGGAGCGCACCACTCCGCGCACCGTGACCGGACCGGAGGTGTCGACCTGCTGCATCGCGTGGAACACACCGAGGTCGTGCGGGATCGAGTCGAAGCCGCAGGCGTGCACCAGCCGCGCACCGGAGGCGACCGCGGTCTCGTGGTGGGTCAGCCACATCCGGTCGACGAACTCCGGCTCACCAGTCAGGTCGACGTAGTCGGTGCCGGCCGCCGCACAGGCTCCGACCAGCGGCTCGCCGTGCTGCACGTAGGGACCGACGGTGGTGATGACAACCTTGGTGCGCTCCGCGACCGCGCGGAGTGCGGCAGCGTCCGTGGCGTCAACGACCAGCAACTCCATCACCTCGAGCCGCGGGTCGATGCCCGCCAGTCGCAAACGCACCTCCTCGAGTTTGGCGAGATTGCGCCCGGCCAGCGCCCAGCGCAGGTGCGCGGGTGCGTGGCGGGCCAGGTATTCAGCCGTCAGCCCGCCGGTGAAGCCGGTGGCGCCGAACAGCACGATGTCGAGATCACGATCAGCCATGCCGCACACTCTGCACCACCGTCCGAGCCCGATGGAACCGACCACGGCAGGAAATCGTCAGACCTCCATGCTGACCTCCCACCAGGCGCCGTTCCGGGTCGCCCTCCTCTCGGTCGCCCTGCTCGTGGTCGGCCTGACCACCGGCGTGGCCCTCTCCGACGACTCGACCGACCGCGTCGACTCCGCGAGCGCTCCGGGCACCACCGGCGCCTCCGGTACGCCGAGCGGACCGGCCGCGCTGACGCCGGCCACCTCCTGCCAAGACCTTCTGGACCATCTGGTCGCCGAGAGCATCGACCAGGTCGGGCCGTGGGGCTGGGAGCGATTCCTGACCCTGTACCGCGACGGCCGCCTCGCCATGGCGGCGCCCATGGCGGAAGTCGCGACCTACGGCGCGACGGACTCGTCCACCGCGCAGTCATCGAGCGCGACCGGCACCAACGTCCAAGAAGTCGGCATCGACGAACCCGATGTCGCCAAGACCGACGGATCGCTGCTGGTGCGCATCGACCGCCGCATGCTCACGACGTACGACGTCACCGGCGACACGGTGCGAAAGCTCGGCTCCCTGAGGCTGTCGGGTCGGGTCGCGGAGCCGGAGTTGTTGCTCTCCGGAGACCGGGTGCTCGTGCTGTCCGCCACCTGGGACGAGCGCGGGGTCACCAGCACCCGGGTGACCAGCATCGACGTCGGCGACCCGAACGCCCCGGAGGTCGTCGACGCACGGAACTATGACGGCGAATTGTTGTCGGCGCGGCTCACCGGCACCGTGGCCCGTCTGGTCACCGCGACCGACCTGCCGGCCTTCGACTTCGTGGAGCCGAACCGCAACCGCACCCGCCGCCAGGCCCGCCGGGAGAACCGCCGGATCGTCGAGGAGAGCAGCATCGACGACTGGCTGCCGTCCGTGCGCGAGGGTGAGAGGTCGGCGCCGTACCTCGACTGCGCCGACGTGCGGATGCCCGCCGACAACGATGGGGTGGGCGTGGTCAGCGTGATCGGCTTCCCGGTCACCGAGCCCACCCAGATCGACTCCACCGCCGTGGTGACCAGCTCCCAGATCGTCTACACCGCAACGGACCGGCTCTATCTCGCCACCGGCGGCTGGAACTGGGGTTGGGGCTGGGACCCCATCATCGCCGACGGCCCGCGCCGCGGCCGCCCCGACGACGGCACCACCGACCTGCACTCCTTCGCGCTCGACGCCACCTCCGCCACCTACTCGGCCTCCGGCCGGATCGACGGACGGATCGCCGACCGCTGGTCGATGGACTCGGTAGACGGCGTACTCCGGGTCGCCGTCGCCACCTCGGAGCAGAAGGGCAAGAACCGCTGGAAGAACGCCAATGCGGTGGCGACCGTGGCCGAGGAGGACGGCGCGCTGGTGGAACTCGACCGGGTGGGCGACCTCGGCGTGGACGAGAACATCCAGTCGGTGCGCTGGTTCGACGACCTCGCGATCGTGGTCACCTTCCGTCAGGTCGATCCGCTCTATGCGATCGACGTCAGCAACGCCGCCGACCTCACCCTGCTCGGTGAGCTGAAGATCCCGGGCTTCTCGGCCTACCTGCACCCGATCGGCGACGACCGCCTGATCGGGCTCGGCGAGGACGCCACGCTGCGCGGTCGCTCCCTCGGGGCGCAGGCATCGACCTTCGACATCAGTGACCCGACCCGTCCGGCGCAGCTGGACAAGGTCACCTACGGCCGTCGCGCCACGCTGCGGGTTGCGTGGGAGCCACGGCAGTTCACCTGGCTGCCCGAGAGCCGCACCGCCCTGACGGTGCTGACCCGTTACGTCAAGGGGCCGCGGTTGGCGATCTCGGTGCTGGCGGTCGACGAGCGCGGATCACTCTCCGACACCACGGTTCCGGTCGCCGGTGGTTGGCGCGCCGAGTCCTCACTGCGCACGCTGCCGTTGCCGGACGGTCGGGTGGTGGCGACGAGCAGCGCAGGCACCGACTTCCTCACCTGGTGAGAGTTGAGGGGGATCACCGACCGGCCAGATCGGCGAGGAACTCCGTGGTGCCGGCCTCCACCCGGTGAGTCGCAAGGTCGTCACCGCGGGTGGCACCGCGGTTGACGAGCACGACCGGTACGCCGAGTCGTGCGGCCCGCTTCACGAACCGCAGCCCGGACATCACCGTCAGTGACGAGCCGGCCACCAGGAGAGCTCCGCCCTGTGCAGGCAGGGAATCGACTGCGTCGAAGCACCTCTGCACGCGC
Organism: Nocardioides daejeonensis; assembly: GCA_040393845.1. Lineage (GTDB taxonomy): Bacteria > Actinomycetota > Actinomycetes > Propionibacteriales > Nocardioidaceae > Nocardioides > Nocardioides daejeonensis_A. The sequence continues at coordinate 7,870 of JBEBTI010000052.1, read as the reverse complement.
GACTTCGGCACGTTCTCGCCGAAGAAGACGACGTGCGGCTTGAGGACTCCCCCGCACACACAGTCCGCCACCACGAAGCCGTGAGTGTCCTCGAGGGCGACGTCACCGTCCGGGCGCATCTCCACCGACCGGTGCGCCTCGGCGTACCCCTGGTTGAGCAACTCGAGCCGTTCCTGCAGGGCGTGCCGCGCGCTGATCGCGCCACAGGTCAGGCAGACCACCTCGGCAATGCGGCCGTGCAGGGCGAGGGTGTCTGACCCGGCCCGCTCGTGCAGCCCGTCGACGTTCTGCGTGATCAGCAGGGTGCTCGCACCCGCCGCGCCGATCCGCGCCAAGGCGTGGTGTCCGCCGTTGGGCTCGGCACGACGCATGCGCGACCAGCCGAGATGGCTGCGCGCCCAGTATCGCTGCCGGGCCCCGGGCCCGGAGACGAACTCCTGATAGGTCATCGGCATCCGCACCGGCGCTCCCGGACCGCGGTAGTCAGGGATGCCGGAGTCGGTCGACAGCCCCGCCCCGGTGAGCACCACGAACGGACGCGTCGAGAGCAGGTCGAGCGCGACGTCGTACGACGTGGTCGCGGTCGGAGTGCTCACTGCGCGTAGCGCACGGCCGCCCGGGCACGCGCCTTGGCCGCCTCGACCTCACGGTCCTTGGGCGGCGCAGTGGTGACCAACCGGTCGAGCAGTCGTTGCGTGGTGCGCGCAATCTCGGCGACCGCCTCGTCGACGGCGGCCTGGTTGGCCTGCGACGGTTTGGTGGTGCCACTGACCTTGCGGACGTACTGCAGCGCCGCCGCGACCACCTCGTCAGGCGAGGCAGGCGGCTCGAAGTTGTTCAGCGGGCGGATGTTGCGGCACATGCCACCACGGTACGCCGCGCTGGCTCAGAAGGAATCTCTCAGTTGACCCGCACGAAGATGTGGTCGGCCGCCTCGAGGACGATCTCGGCGGTCTCGCCACCGGAACCGAGCAGGACGCCGTCCTGGGTGGCGACCACGGAGACGTTGTGGTCGGGCAGTGCGCCGACCCGCCGCAGGGCTCCCATCAACACGGCGTCCTTCTGCATCTCCTCGGCGATCCGGCGCACCAGCACCCGGCGCTCCTCGCCGGTGGCTGCCTCGGAGAGCGAGACGAGACCCTCCATGAACTCCTCGCCGTTCTCCTCCTGGCCTAGTTCCTCGAGGCCGGGGATCGGGTTGCCGTAGGGCGACTCGGTGGGGTTGTCGAGCAGCTTCAGCAGGCGCCGCTCGACGTTCTCGGAGATCACGTGCTCCCAACGGCAGGCTTCGGCGTGCACGAGCTCCCACTCGAGGCCGATCACATCGGTGAGCAGGCGTTCGGCGAGCCGGTGCTTGCGCATCACCCGGGTGGCGAGCCGCTGGCCCTCGTCGGTGAGTTGGAGGTGGCGGTCCCCTTCCACGGTCAGCAGCCCGTCGCGCTCCATCCGGGCCACCGTCTGCGACACGGTGGGTCCGCTCTGGTGGAGCCGCTCGGCGATCCGCGCCCGCAACGGGACGATCCCCTCCTCCACGAGTTCATAGATCGTGCGGAGGTACATCTCGGTGGTATCGATGAGGTCGCTCACGGGCTCAAGGCTACCCGTGGGACACGTTCGGCGCGCCTCGGCTGATGCTGGTCTGGACACCGCGGGTGAGGATGGTGGCATGCATCACGTGTCGATACCCCGTCGCTTCCGCGGTCCCACCTCTTCGGGCAACGGCGGCTGGACCGCCGGGCGGCTCGCGGCGTTCCTCGTCGCCGACGCTGCCCTGCCGCTGCCGCCGGTCGAGGTGACCCTCCGAACACCGCCGCCGTTGGAGCGGGAACTCACCGCCACGCTGCACGAGGGGGTCGCCTCCCTGAGCGACGGCGACTCCCTCGTTGCGAGCGCGCGACTGCTCGACCACGCCACCCGGCCGGTCCCGGTGGCGGCGGTCTCGACGGCAACGGCGCAGGCTGCGCGATCGTCGTACGCCGGTGCGGTCAGTCCGTTCCCGGAGTGCTTCACCTGCGGCCTCGACCGCACCGAGGGCGACGGACTGCGGTTGTTCACTGGGCCGGTCGCGGCCGGCACCGACGACCACCGGGTTGCCTGCGACTGGACCCCCGATCCGTCCCAGGCCGACCCCGACGATCCGACGCGCGTGGCGCTGCCCGTGGTGTGGGCAGCACTCGACTGTCCGGGAGCCTGGACGATCGACCTCGCCGACCGGGCCGTCGTACTGGGCCGGATCACCGCGAGCGTCGACGCGCTCCCCCTGGTCGGCGAGCCGCACGTCGTGGTGGGCGACCTGCGCGGCAACGACGGGCGCAAGTGGTTCACCGCAGCCACCATCCACGACGACGACGGTCGGGTGGTCGCCCAGGCCGAGCACACCTGGATCGAGATCGACCCCGAGACGTTCGCCTGACATGGAGACACCGTGGTGGCGCCACGCCGTCTGCTATCAGATCTATGTCCGGAGCTTCGCCGACGGCGACGGTGACGGCATCGGCGACCTGGCCGGCATCGCCTCGCGGCTCGACCACCTGGTCCGGCTGGGCGTGGACGCGGTCTGGCTCACCCCCTTCTACCGGTCGCCCCAGCACGACCACGGGTACGACGTCGCCGACCCCTTTGCCGTTGACCCGCTCTTCGGCGACCTGGCCGCGTTCGACGCCCTCGTCGAGCAGGCCCACCGGACGGGTCTGAAGGTGTTGGTCGACGTGGTGCCCAACCACGTCTCGGTGGACCACGAGTGGTTCCGCGCCGCGCTCGCGGCCGGACCCGGCAGCCCCGAGCGGGACCGGTTCCACTTCCGCCCCGGCACCGCTCCGTTCAACAACTGGAATGCGATGTTCGGTGGTCCGGCGTGGACCCAGGTCGAGGACGGTGAGTGGTACCTCCACCTGTTCGACTCCACCCAGCCTGACCTCAACTGGGAGAACCCTGACGTGCCGGCGTACTTCGAGCAGGTGCTGCGGTTCTGGCTCGACCGCGGCGTCGACGGCTTCCGCATCGACGTCGCCCACGCGCTGCACAAGGTGCCGGGGCTTCCCGACGAGATCCCCGGCGACCCCGACCAGCCGCAGTGGGACCGGCCCGAGGTGCACGACGTGCACCGGTCCTGGCGGCGCGTCCTCGACTCCTACGACGGTGACCGGATGGCGGTCGGCGAAGCCTGGGTCTTCGACGCCGACGCGCTGGCCCGCTACCTCCGCCCCGACGAACTGCACCAGGCGTTCAACTTCCACTGGCTGGGCACCCCGTGGTCGGCCGACGCGTTCGCCGCCACGATCCGTGACAGCCTTGCTGCGTTGGGCGGCGGCGCCACATGGGTGCTCAGCAACCATGACGTCGTACGGCATGTGACGCGGTACGGCGACGGGCCGGCCGGGTCAGCCCGTGCCCGCGCGGCGACGATGGCGATGTTGGCGCTGCCGGGGTCGGCGTATCTCTACCAGGGCGAGGAGCTCGGTCTCCCCGAGGTCGAGGTGGCGCCGGAGCACTGGCAGGACCCACTCGCCGTACGCACCGGCAACCCGGGCCGCGACGGATGCCGAGTGCCCTTGCCGTGGTCAGGTGAGGCGCCGCCGTACGGGTTCGGTCCCGGCAGCGGCCAGCCGTGGATCCCGCAGCCGACCGACTGGGCGGGTCTGAGCGTGTCCGCCCAAGAGGCCGATCCCCAGTCCACGTTGGCGTTCTATCGTCAGATGCTCGACGTACGGCGGAGCTTCGCGGCAACGGCCGGTGACCACGTCGAGGTCAGCGCCGAGGGCGATGTGTTGCAGATGCGCCGCGGACCGGTGCGGTGTCTGGTGAACTGCGGGAGTGTCCCGGTGGCTGTCGGCGCCGGCACCACCCTGCTGGCCAGCAGCCCGGTCGTCGACGGCCTGCTCGTCCCGGATGCGGCGGTCTGGCTGCGGGACTGAACCGGTGGGAAAAATCTCTTGTCGGGTGCCACGCGGAGTCGTACCGTGGGGGCACACGAGGAAGGAGGTGGTCCGAAGAATGCATGCTTTTGGGGCTCGTGAGGTGGCTGTCAGCCGGTAGGCGCCGCTGGGATCCGTCGCAGTGTTGAAGCCGCTGGCGAATTCCAGACAGCCACCCGACCCGCAGGTGCTCCGGCAATCAGTCCCCCGGAGGCGTGGCGCGCCGCGCCACACACCTGCGGGTCGTCCCATTTCCCGATGCGGTGATGACGAGGATGGGAGACTGTCCCCATGCCTGAACCGATCCGCGTGTTCCTTCTCGACGACCACGAGATCGTGAGGCGTGGACTGCGCGCCCTGCTCGAGAGCGAGGGCGACATCGTCGTGGTCGGTGAGGCCGGCACTGTGGCCGGGGCCGCCGACGCGATCATCGCGCTCGCCCCGGACGTCGCGGTGCTCGACGCCCGTCTGCCCGACGGCACCGGAATCGAGGTCTGCCGTCAGGTTCGCGCGGTCAACCCGGCCGTGCACGGGCTGATCCTCACCAGCTATGACGACGACGAGGCGATGTATTCCGCGATCCTGGCCGGAGCTGCGGGATATGTGCTCAAACAGATCGAGGGATCCTCGCTGCTCAGCGGCATCCGGCTGGTCGCCAGTGGACACTCCCTGATCGACCCGGCGGCGGCGCTGCGACTCGTGCAGCGGTCCTCGGCAGCAGCGGTTGAGGGGCCGTTCGAGAGCCTGACGCCGCAGGAGCACAAGGTGCTCGCCGAGATCGCCAACGGGCTGACCAACCGCCAGATCGGCGAAACGCTGCATCTGGCCGAGAAGACGGTGAAGAACCACGTCACCAGCATCTTGGCCAAGTTGGGCGTCGAGCGCCGCACACAGGCAGCCCTGATGGCGTCGAAGCACCGCGGCAAGTAGCGCGGGCCCCCTCGTCAGCTGCTGACTGCCACCTCGGTCGGCAACTCGACCGCCCGGTGCGGATCGACCACGAGCAGGATCGCTCCGGACAGGGTCAGCACGCCGGTGAGCGCCGACCGCACCGCACCCGGAAGGTTGCTCGGTACCGGCTGCAGACGCAGCTCTTCGGTGTCGATCACGTCACCGATCTGGTCGACGACCAGGCTGACCACGTCACCGCCGCTGCGCACGATCACGTTCATCCGGGCGTCCGAGTCCGGTGCCGGGGTCAGCGCGAGTCGAGTGCGGAAGTCCACGGCGGTGACGATCTGACCGCGCAGGTTGAGCAGGCCCAGGACCGCTTCGGGAGCTCGCGGAACCGGTGTCATCGCCTGGGTGCGCAGCACCTCCTGGACGTGTTCGACGGCGATTGCGAACTGCAGGCCGTCGGCCCAGAACGTGCAGTACTGCGTGCTCATCCCACACCTGCCATGGCCCGGTTGGTCGCGCCGGTGACGGCACCCAGGTCGACCAGGTCGGTGACCCGGTCCTCGATCACGGCCGAACCCAGCACGCCGGGACGCCGACCGACGTCACTGCGCACCACCGCCGCCTCCACGACGTCCAGCACCCTGTCGATCACGATGCCGATGCGCGCACCGCCGTCCTCGTAGACGACGACCGAGAGCTGGGTGCGTTCGCAGACCGGCTCGACCAGACCGATCGCCGGTGCGAGCCTGAGCAGCGGAAGGATGCCTTCGCGGTACTGCACGACCTCGGTGCTCCCGGAGAGTTCGATCTGGGCGATGTCGAACTCCTCGAGTCGGGAGACCGCCTGCAGCGGCAGTGCCGCCCTGCGTCCTCCGCCCACTTCGAGCACCAACAGCGAGTCGAGCTCGTGGGACTCGTTGGTGGCGGAGCGGTCGTCGAGGTCATCGACGGCACCGATGTTCTCCACCTGCGCGATGCCCGGGACGTCGAGGATCAACGCGACGCGACCGTCGCCCATGATCGTCGCGCCGGCGTACGTCGCGAGGCCCTTGAGTTGGCGACCGATCGGCTTGACCACGATCTCCTGGGTGTCGTGCACCTCGTCGACGCAGATGCCGAAGCGGAGGTCGTCGGCCTGCACCACGATCACCGTCAGCGCACTGTCGGCGAGACGCTCGGTGCCGAGCACGTCGGCGAGGTGCACGAGCGGCAGCAGGTGTCCACGCAGCCTCATCACCTCGGCGCCGGCGAGGGTCTCGACCGAGGTGTCGCGCTCATCGCCCTCGAGCCGGACCAGTTCGACCAGATTGGCCTGCGGGATCGCGTAGCGCTCGCCGCCTTCGCCGACCACCAGGGCCGGGATGATGGCAAGGGTCAGCGGGATCCGCACCCGACACATCGTGCCGAGACCGACCTGGCCGGAGAGGTCGACGCTGCCGCCGATGCGCTCGATGTTGGTGCGCACCACGTCCATGCCGACGCCGCGTCCGGAGACGTTCGTGACCTGGGCGGCGGTGGAGAACCCCGGGCGGAAGACCAACTGGACCAGGTCGCGCGGCTCCATCCGCGCAGCCTGCTCCTGGGTGATCACGCCTCGGGCGATCGCTGCCTCGGCGACCTTCGCGGGATCGATCCCGGCACCGTCGTCGGAGATTTCGATGACGACCTGGCCGCTCTCGTGTCGTGCCCGCAGCGCGAGGCTTCCCTTGGTGGGCTTGCCGCGTGCGGCCCGCACCTCGGGGGTTTCGATGCCGTGGTCGAGCGCGTTGCGGACCAAGTGGGTCAACGGGTCACGCACTGCTTCGAGCAACGACCGGTCGAGTTCGGTCTCGTGTCCCGACATGTCGAGTTCGACCTCGACGCCGAGTTGGAGCGCCAGGTCCCGCACGATGCGCGGCATCTTGGCCCAAACCTGCCCGATCGGCTGCATCCGAGTCTGCATGACCGACTCCTGCAACTCACTTGCCACCAGGTCGAGACGTTGCGCGGCCCGGACCAGGTCGGCATCGGCCAGCGGCCCGGTCTGCGAATCGGCACGCTGCAGGATCTGGTTGCGGGTGAGCACCAACTCGCCGACCAGTTGCACCAGGTTGTCAAGCAGGTCGACGTCGACCCGCACCGAGGAATCGACGATTCCTCGATGTGGCTCGCCGTGCTGCTCGTGGTGCTGCTCAACCGCCACGGGCTCGGGAACCTTCGGGGCGTCGTACTGCACGGGGGTGGGGGTCGGCACGGGTGCAGGTGGCACCACGGGTTCAGGTGCCGGCGCGGGCAGGTCAGCCACGGGCGCCGCCACCTCCTGCTCAGATGCAGGGATCGCCTCCGGGGTGGGCTCGGCCGGTTCGAGGGCGGCGTCAGTCGGAGTGAGAGCTGCCTGCAGCAGCACGACCGTGGCGGTGATTGCCTCGACGTCGGCCTGCTCGTCGGTGGACGACAACTCGATCACGGCGAGCACATGGCGGACGGTGTCGACCATCCGCAGCAGCGTGCCGGTGAGCTCAACGGTCAGCGGCAGTTCGCCGTCGCGGAGCTTCGAGAGCAGGTTCTCCCCCACGTGGGTGAGCCGCTCCAGCTGCCCGAATCCGAGGAATCCACTCGTGCCTTTGATCGTGTGGATGGTGCGGAAGATGCTCGACAACAACTCACGCGACCCCGGCTCCTTCTCCAGAGCCACCAGGTCACGGTCCAGTTGATCCAGGTTCTCGTGGCTCTCCACGAGGAACTCGGCAATGATCTCGGCGTCCTCGTCCACGGCCACCTCCTTCTGACTACTCAAGAGATCGGCACCCCGCGCCCCCACCTGAGCCCGAACTGCAAGCTGCGTACGCCGAACTGCAAGTCAGGGACCCCGAACTGCAAGTCGCGTACGCCGAACTGCAAGTCGCGTACGCCGAACTGGAGGCTCAGGACGAATGCAGTGACGGAGCAGAGGGCCGCCTCAGGCGATGCTCCGCGCATCTCTGGACCGGCAATGACCAGCGGGCCAGGTCCTCGCGTCACGCAACTCCAAGCTCGGCGTACACAACTTGCAGTTCGGCGTACCCAAGCCAAAGCTC
>JBEBTI010000051.1:0-16504 GCA_040393845.1 Nocardioides daejeonensis | reverse complement strand
TTGGTGGGGGCGCGGGCCCCCCCTCGCGGGGGGGGGGGTCGTGGCGCCGCGGGCGGGGGGGGTGTCGAGACCCCCCCCGCGGCCGGCCCCCGGAATCATCCGTGCCGCGGCCGCAGTGCGTGAGTCAGCAGGTCACACGTCGCCCGGCTTGATCTCACCGCGCCACGCGCCGGTCTCGGTGCCGCGGGCCTCGATGAACTCCTTGAAGCGTTCCAAGTCACCCTGGGCGCGCCGATCGACGATCTTGAGGATGTCGCCTGCCTTCTCGACCATGCCTTCGGGTTCATACTCCAGACGGAGTGTCACCCGAGTGCCGGCCTCGGCCGGGGCGAACGCGACGGTGCCGACGTTGGTCGCGCCGTCTGTCGAACGCCAGGTCACCCGCTCATCGGGGGTCTGGTCGACGATCTCGGCGTCCCACTCGCGGGCGACGCCAGCGATCTCGGCCTTCCAGTGCAGGCGCTTGTCGTCGAGCTGTTGCACCGACTCGACCCCTTCCATGAAGCGGGGGAAGGATTCGAACTGGGTCCACTGGTCGTAGACGGTGCGCACGGGCACGTCGACCTCGATGGTCTTTTCGATGGTGCTCACATTGTCTCCTTCCGGGTTGGGTCCAGATGGCGCGTCAGCAAACGGTCAAGCTGTGCGCCTGTTGAAGATGGAGACACCGCCGGGTCCCACCAGCAGTCCCACCACGATGAGGACAACGCCCCACAGGATGGCGCCTTGGATGAGCTGGACGATTCCGAAGATGACCAGCACGACTGAGATCAGCCACAAGATGGTGCCCATTGCAGTTCTCCTGTCCTTCGACACCGCACTGTTGCGGTGTGATCACCCGGTACCCGGCGTGACATGCTCTGATGCGGTGCGGTTCCGGTTTTACCGGTATGACACGTCACCGCACAGGCACTCGAAGCGGTGGACGGACAGGCCGGTGTCGTCGTACTCCACCTCCCGCAACGACCAAGTGTGGTCATGGGACGGCGCAGGGGGTACGACGGCCAGACGCGGTCGTGTCGGGAACTGCGCGGGCGGGTGTGGGAGCGGCGACGGATCAGCATCCACCGCGGCGCCGCGACTCACCGCAACCGCCTGCGGTCCTCCACGACAGGTCCGTCCTCGACGACGGTTCGGTTGCGCCGACTGGACAGCGCGAACGAGAGCAGGATCGCCAGCAGGCCGCCTGCGATCAGGATGACTCCGAGCAGACCGTCGTTGACGTAGTCGAGATCGATGGTGATCACGTCGAGCGCGAGGATGAGGCCGATCACCAGCAGAAAGATGCCGAAACCGATGTACACGGGGCGTTCCTTTCGTGAGTTGTCGCCCGCGGCTCGGCACCGTTGGACGTGGCGCGTCGCCTGCAGCCGGGCATCGTCCAGTACCCGGCGACGTCGATCCGATGAAAGGCGCTGCGTCGACGCTCAGGCCCGGGACGCGCTCGGGACCATCAGCACGAAGGTGGTGGTCGACCTGGACTCGTCGAGGGTGAGGCGCCCCCCGGAAGCCTCGGCGAGTTCCGAAGCGACGGCAAGACCCACCCCATTGCCGGCGCCGTCGCCGAGGCGGGAGCTCACGCCTCGCCCGAAGACCTCGCTGCCGAAGGTTCGCTCGCCTTCGTCGGCAATCCGCACCGCAGCGTGACTGCCCTCGTGGCGGGTGTCGACGGTGATCACGCCGGATCCGTGCAGGCGTGCGTTCTCCAGGAGGACGTCGAGCACCTGAGCAGTCGGGCCGGGCGAGATCTCGGCGTGCACCGGCTCGTCGGTGGCCAGCACCACCCGCCGCCCGTCGCCGGCCATGCGAGGCTGCCAGCGCGAGATGACGTCTGCGGCGAATGCGGTGAGGTCCACCGTCAGCGGCTGCTCGTGTCGCTGGCGTTTCGCCAGGTCGAGCAGGTCATCGATCGCCGCGTTGAGTCGGGTCAACTCGTTGACCGAACTGCGCAGTTGCTCGGCCACCACCGGATGGGTCTCCTCCCAGTAGGTGAGGTCCTCCAGCTCGAGTCGTAGGGCAGTGATCGGCGTACGCAGTTGGTGTGAAGCATTCACGGCGAACTCGCGTTCGCGTCGTACGACGTCCTCGAGCCGACGCGCGGTCGTCTCGAGGGCGGTGCCGATGGCGACTGCTTCGGGGACGCCACGCTTGGGTACGTCGAGGTCGAAGTTGCCGCGGCCCAACTCATCGGCAGCGGCCGCGAGCTTCCGGAACGCGGCCGTGGCGCGACCGGCGATCAGCCAGGCGATCAGTGCCGCCACGCCAGCCAGCCCAACACCGAGCACCACCAGCGGCAGCATGGATTCCTGCGTGCGTTTGCCGACCACCGCGCGGTCCCGGGTGAGCACGAGCTCACCGCCCCCGGCGATCTCCCGCGTCACCACGATCGATTCGTCGGGGTCGGGATCGAAGCGACCGACCTCCATGCGGGTGCCGTCCGCGGCCAGATATGCGGCACCGTCGGTGTCGTCCAATGCGGACGCCAGCGCGGTCTCGTCCATGGGGGTGCCGGACTTCATCCGGGACTCGATGCGACTTGAGGTGAAGTCAGCAGATCTGGAGATCTCGTGCGTCTCCTGGTCCTCGACCGTGTCGGCGATGATGTAGGCACGCGGGACGCCGTACAACACCAACACCCCCAGGGTCAGGCCGACCAGGATGGCGACGAAACGTTCACGCATCGGCGACGGAGTCCTCGAGCCGGAAGCCGACGCCGCGGACCGTGTCGAGCACCACCGGCGCACCGTGTTCGTGCAACTTCTGGCGCAGCCGTCCGATCGTGGTGTCGAGAGTCTTGGTCGAGCCGAACCAGTTCTCGTCCCAGACCTCAGCCATGAGGGTCTCCCGGGTGACGACGGTGCCGCGTCTGGCATCGAGCTGCACCAACACGTCGAACTCCTTCGCGGTCAGGCCCAGTTCGACGCCGCCGACCCAGGCACGACGTGCTTCGGCATCGACCCGGAGTCGGGAGGTGTCCGATGCCGCGGGACCTGACGTCTGACGGGGGACGGAAGACTCCCGTGCGGTGCGACGCAGCAGGGCCCGACTGCGGGCCAGCAGTTCGGAGAGACTGAACGGCTTGGCCAGATAGTCGTCGGCGCCGACATCGAGCCCGACCACGCGGTCGAGTTCACCGTCACGGGCCGTGAGGATCATGATCGCGCCGTCGAATCCGTCCGCCCGCACTCGACGGCACACATCGAGCCCGTCCATGTCGGGCAGGCCGAGGTCGAGCAGCACCAGATCGATCGGTGCTCCGGCGACCGCCGCGAGCGCTTCGTCCCCACGGGCCACCCGTTGCACGTCGTACCCCTCGCGGGTCAGGGCACGGCTGAGGGGTGCGGCAATGGCGTCGTCGTCCTCGACGATCAAGAGCCGGGCGGACATGTCATCGAGCATAGGTCGCAGGTGGGTGCTCGCCGGGGCGACCGGGTTGCCGCAGCCAGCCGTCCAGTGCCAGTGCGACCAGGACGACGGTGGCCACTGCGATCGTCGAGGTCACTGCTGCATCGCCCCGTTGCGCAGCCTGCCCGGGCAGGCCGATGGTGGCCGTGAGCAACCCGAGGCCGAGCTGCAGGAGGCTCAGCACGGCGAGCGCAAGCCTTGCTTCGAACTGGTTGTCCTTCAGCAGACGACCCAAGCACGCCACGGTGATCACCACGAGGACGCAGCCGGTGGCGGCAAGGGCGACATGGGAGCTCTGGGTGGCCCAGTGCAGTTCGAGTACGGCGAGTGGGGCCGCGGCGAGGGTGGCGAGCTGGGACGCCCAGCTGTGCGGCGTGCCCATCAGAAGTCCCTGTCCCTCGCGCCGGACTCCTCGACTCCGACGGTCGACAGGGTCTGCCCGCTGATGGCCTTCACCTGTGCCGTGGGGTTCCACGTCAGGTCGGAGTTGAACAGGAGCATGGTGCGCACTCCACCGGAGACCAGGTCGCCGACCTCGACGGTCACCACCGTGCGTGGGATGCCCCCGACCAGCTCGGTGCTCGCCACCAGTCGCGCCTTGAAGGCGGCGTGGGTCTGGAACGCGGCAATCATGCTGGCGGTGGACCGGACCGAGCCGAGGTTCAACGACGATCCCGGTCGGGTCACCATGATCTCCTCCGAGAAGGCACCAGCGTCGCGGACCTCGAGTTGTACGTCGAGGGCATTGCCGGTCCAGCCGGGCGTGACCGTGGAGAGGTCGACCCTGCGGCTGAAGGTGAAGACCATGGTGTCGCCGGCATCGACCCTTCCGACGGTGCCGCCGCCGTTGAGCGCCTGCACGTCCACTCCCCGGAATGCGGTCGTGGTGTTGTCGACGCTTCGCGAGCCGACCACGTTGGAGGTCGCCTGGTTGCCATTGGCGTCGGTGAGCACCGCGCGCAGGTCGTAGGAGCCGTCCGAGACCTCGCGGGTGTTCCAGTCACAGGTCCAGGGCGCGCCGGTGTCGGTGCACAGGTCGGCCCAGGTGCTGCTGCCCTTGGCGGCACGCTGGAACTTCACCGAGGTGATCGCAGCCGTCGAGGAAGCGGTCGCAGTGAGAGTGACGGTGCCTTCCAGCCAGCTGCCCGGGTCGGCCAACGTGACGGAGCGCGTGGTGTTGTCGACCAGGCGCGGACCGACGACGGCAGAGATGGTGCGGTTGCCGGCCTTGTCGGTGGCGACGGCGCGGAAGTGGTGTGGGCCGTAGACCGACTTCGTCGTGTCGTAGCGGCACACGTTGGCTGCCGCGGAGGTGGTGCACAGGTCGGTCCACGGTCCGGTCGCCGAGGCGGCGGCCTGGACGACGACCGAGGCCAGGCCCGAATGGGCATCGCTGGCGGTGCTCGTCAACGCGACCTCACCCCTGAGGGTGCCTGCGGGGACGGTCAGGGAGACGGTCGGTGCCACGTTGTCGACCAGCACGCCGGAGACGACCGCGGAGGTGATCGAGACGGTGCCCGACGTGGCGACCGCGCGCAGGTCGTAGGTGGAGTTGGCGGCAGTGGTGGTGTCCCATGAGCAGGTGTACGGCGTGGTGAGGCCGGTGCACAGCGGCTGCCAGTTGGTGCCACCGGCGGCGGTGCGCTCGATCCGGACTGTCCATGTCGCGTCTGCCGCCGCGTTGAGGTTTGCCTGCAGGGGGACAGTGGCACGCAGCAGGGCGCCGGGGTGCGCGAGCACGACGCCGGCCGAGTTGACGACGGTGGTCCGCACCACCGCAGAGGTCGCGGCGTACCCCGCCGTGTCCGTGGCCCGGGCCCGCAACTCGTAGGTGGCGTCGGGCTCACCTGCGGTGTTCCAGATGCAGGTGTGGGGTGCCGATGCCGTGGTGCACAAGGCGCGCCACGAGGGGGCGCCGACAGGGCGGACCTGGAGGGCGACCGAGGCGATGCCTGAGGTGTCGCTCGCTGCGACCGTCACCGAGACGGTGCCCCGCACCGGGTCGGCCGGCTGCTCGACGCGCACGGTCGGAGGAGTCCAGTCGGCGGCGGCCCTGACGGAGCTGGTGGTGGAGGAGGTGGCGACCCAGGTCGCAGATGAGGAACCGGTGAGTCCCACCAGGCCTGCACCGGCCACGAGGACCAGGGCGAGGAGGGTGAGGATCCTGCGGTTCATCGTGCTCCTCGATCAGGGGTGGTGGGTGGCTACGAGGTGGCGGACGCGGGGCGGATTCACCTGCGGTCTCGACGCGTTCTCGTCATGGTCAACGCTAGTGCTGGCAGCGCCTCCGGCGGCCCCCACGAGTTCCACGGAACCTCCACGGTTCGGAACATCCTTGGGCTGCGGGCGCAGCGCGGCGACCAGCTGGCCGAGCGCGATCAGGGCGACCATGCCAGCGGGGACACCGATCACGAACTGGCGTATGTCGGGGTCGGCCAGGGCGATCAGGGCGTGACCGACGTGGGGGACGACGTGTTCCACGACGGGTTGGTCTGCACTGACGAGGGAGAACTCCCATGGGTCGGGAGCGGCGTTGGCGTCGCCCTGCGTGCGCAGGACGATCTGCCCGGTCTCGCCCACGGTGAGGCTGACGATCCGGTGGGTGACCAAGGTCGCCACGCCGCTGTCGGCAGGTGGGAGATAGGTGATCACGTCACCCACGGCAAGCTCGTCGACCGGCACGGCTCGTTCGAAGACGACCGAACCCTTCTCGATGGTTCCCGACATCGAACCGCCCGTGATCACATAGCGCTCGAAGCCGAGCAGGGAGGGAGTCAGAAACGCCACCGCCAGGAGCGTGGCGGCCACCAGCACGAGGTTCACGATTGCGCCGAGCAAGCGGCTGACGCCGCTTCGGGGCTGCTCCTTGCGCATGTGAGGTCCTCTCAGGGGATGGGGTGCTGGTGGCCGCCAGGCGGGTCAACGCGGGCCGTGGAGTCGGGTCACTGCTGGGTGGACGTGGCGTCCAACTGCACCGAGTTCCAGGTGTAGACCGCGCCGGCGGACTTGCCCTGGTCGTTGTTGCCGGTCGCTTCGTCGAGCTTCACGGTGAAGGTGAAGGTGTTGGCGACGTCGGGGGCAATGGTGCCGAGGGTCTGCTTCACGCCGTCCTCGAGCCCGCCGAAGGTGCCGTCGTAGATCTGGGCGCCCGTGGTGGTGTTGGCGATCGTCAGCGTCAGGTTCTCACCGGTGAAGGCGTTGGTGGAGGACTTCTCGGTGAGGCTGAAGCCGGCCGGCAGGGAGCCGGTGTTGGTCAGCGTGAGCGAACCGGTCAGGGTGTCGCCGGGCTTCAGGTTGGTCAGGTCGAAGATCGCCTGGTTGTCCTTCGAGTTGGTGTGCGACAACGTGCCGGAGGTGACGGCGCTGATCGTGTTGCCGGTCTCGGACGAGAAGGTGGCACTCGAGCCGACGACGATTGCGCCGGCAGCGGCGAGGGTGGCGAGGGGGATGAGGATCTTCTTGGTGTTCTGCACGGCTCTGCGCTCCTGGTCTGTGGTGTTGCGGTGACGAGGACAACGATTCCAAGTCGAGCTCCACAGCGGGTCCCCACGAGTGCCCACCGATCTCCACATTCGTGCCACGAGTCGGAACGGTTTGCCACCCGCTCCTCCGGACGTCCTGGCACCACTTGCACGGTCTCGCTGCGGGTGCGCAGCAGCACGAAGGCGCCGGTCACGACGAGCATCAGGAGCGGGTGCCCACCTGTTCCCTGGATGTCAAGCGAGCTTGACATCCAGGGAGGTCGGTCAGGTCTTCTTGCGTCGCGGCCGCTGCTGCGGGCGGACCACCAGCACGGGGCAGGGTGCGTAGTGCTGGACCCGCTGGGCGGTGCTTCCCATCAGCACCGCCCCGCCGACCCCACGCCCGCCGGCAGCGACGACAACCAGGCCGGCGTTGAGTTGTCTGGCTGCCTTGACGAGTTCATTGGCGGCCGACCCGCTGCGGATCCTTTGGTGCACCTTGGGCCCCCAGCCCTCGAACTCGGCGGCGAGGGTGGCCACCGCGCGGTCGGCTTCAGCCCGGAAGGACGCATCCTGCGAGACGGTCCAGGACTGCCCGCCGGAGATCTCGTCGGCAAACGGGACAGAGGAGAGTGGGCGGACCACAGCGATCACCGAGACGTCGGTGATCTTGTCGGGATCGGCGAAACCCTTGAAGGTGCGCGCCGCGGTCAGGGACTGTCGCGAGCCGTCGGTCGCCACGATCACGTGCATGTCAGTTGCTCCTGTCGGGGTCGGTGGCGGCCTTCGGGTCGCCGCGTTCGAGGGTCTTCGGTCGGTTGCGACGACCGAAGAAGTATTCGGCCACGAAGAGCACTCCACCGACGGCCACGAGGCCCGCGCACCAGATCACCGACGTGGGGTCGTCCACCACGACGTAGCCGAGCAGCATGAAGTTGCCGACCACCCCGATCCCGAGCAGCCACCGGGGTGCCTTGAAGGTCTCTTCGGTCTCCTCGTGGCCGGTGAGCTTGATCGCCGCGGCAATCACCAGCACATAGATGAACAGCAACAGCACGACAGTGACCGTGGCCAGTCGGGCGATCAGGTCGATGCCGCCGCCGGCCTCCACGACCAGGGTGCCGATGATCAACAGCGTCGCGACGACCAGCGAGGAGAAGATCAATCCGACCCATGGGCTGCGTCGGCTGGGGTGCAGCTTCGCGAACACGCCGGGTACGACGTCCTCACGAGCCATGCCGTAGAGGATGCGAGGCTGCGTGACCACTGCCACCAAGGTGGTGTTGGTGATCGCGATGCAGGCGATCACCGCAAACAGCGTGGTCAGGAAGCCGAGCGGCACCGGGATCACGTCGGCCTTCACCACCTCGAGCAGGGCGGCGTCGGAGGTGGCGAGTGTGCTGCTCCCGACCACCAGCGATGCGGTCATCGCGACGAGCACATAGATGATGCCGGCAGCGATCATGCCGCCGATCAGTGCGCGGGGGAAGTTGCGGTGCGGGTCGATCGTCTCCTCGGCCACATTGGCGACGTTCTCGAAGCCGGTCATGGCGAAGAAGGCCAGCGCGACACCGGCGACAACCGCGAAGATCGGGGTCTTCGTGGTCTCGAACTCGACGAGGCGACCGAAGTCGGCATCGCCCTGGGCGACGTACCAGACGCCGATGAACATCACGATCAGAAGGCCGAAGATCTCGACGAAGGTCATCAGCATGTTGAGCACCACCGACTCGGTGATGCCGATGAAGTTGATGATCGTCAGCAGGGCGAGGAAGAGCAGCGCGACCAGAAGTGCCGGGGGCACGTCCCACAGTTCGAGGAAGTAGCTCGCGAACCCGACGGCCAGCGAACCAGCCGCAGCAAAACTGGCGGAGAGGAAGGCGACGGTGACAAGGAAGGCCAGCGGCCGGCTGCCGAACGCCTTGTGCACATAGAGCGCGGCTCCTGCCGCGCGCGGGTACTTCGTGGCGAGCTCGGCGTATGCGAGGCCGGTGATCGCAGCGACCGAGACACCCGCGGCGAAGGCGATCCAGAAGGCGCCGCCCACCTCGCCGGCGACGGATCCGATCAACACATAGATGCCCGACCCGAGCACATCTCCCAGCACGTAGAAGAAGAGCAGGCGCCCGGTGATGCTCCGGGTGAGTTCCACCTGCTGGGTTCCGGTGTCCGCCATCGAGAGCCTCCTGATCGTCGGCGCAGGCCCTCCGCTCGCGCTCGAACCGGACGGATCGGACGAATGGGCCGGGCTCGCACGCGGTACCCCGATCTGATCGCCCCATCCGTGCCGACGGACTGCGCTCGCCGTCCGGCCCCCAACTGGGCGGCGTGACCTCGGGGGTCGCCTGACCCAGGTCTGGCCCCGTCCTGTCGTGCTCGGCCTGAGGCTCTCCTGGTTCGTCGGTTCAGCGCTTGCGGCGCAACCAATCCCCCACCCACAGGGCCCAGAGCACCAAGACGGGTTGGAAGAACAGGCGGCCGAGCCGCTTGGCGTCGGTGTCGAGGCCGAAGGCGTCGGTGCCCTCGACGTACTGGGCGATGTTGCCGGGGAAGATCACCACGAAGAATGCAGCCAGAAGGGCGCCGAACGTACGACGGTGCCCGGGCAGCGCAGCAAGTCCTGCGCCGAGAGCGATCTCGACCACGCCCGAACCGAGGACGGTGACGTCGTCGTCGATCGGGAACCACCCGGGAACCTGCGCGGTGAACTCCTCCCGCTGCACGGTGAGATGGAGGACGCCCGCACCCACCATCAGCGAGCCGAGCACGATCCGGGCCGTGGTCCGTGGCAGCGAGGTCATCTGCGCAGCGTAGCCACATGGACCTTGGCGGCTGAGCAGGGCGTGCGACCGCCGTCAGTCAGTTGGCAGTGACATGCTTTCAACGACCATGTGATGTGGACTACATTCCGGGGTGAGCCGCTCACGAGGAGAATCCCATGGCAGAGTTCGACGTCGTCATCCGAGGCGGCACCTACTTCGACGGCACCGGTGCACCCGGACGCCGAGCAGACGTGGGGATCCTGGCCGGCGAGATTGCCGCAGTCAGTGACGCGTCCCTGCCGGTCGGGGTCGACACCCGGGTCGTCGAGGCCGAAGGACGCTGGGTGATGCCCGGCTTCGTCGACACCCACACCCATTACGACGCCGAACTGGTCGTCGCACCGCGCCTCGGAGAGTCGGTGCGCCACGGCGTCACCACCGTGCTCGTGGGCAACTGCTCGATCTCCGCGGTCTACAGCGATGCTCTCGACGTTGCCGACCTGTTCAGCAGGGTCGAGGCGCTGCCCCGTGAAGCGGTGCTCGCCGCGATGCGGGACCACAAGACGTGGTCCACCCCAGCGGACTGGGCGCAAGCACTCGACCGGCTCGCGCTCGGACCCAACGTGGCGTCGTTCCTCGGCCACTCCGACGTACGTGCATCCGTGATGGGACTGGGGCGTGCCACCGACCCGGCACACAGGGCCAGTCGCAAGGAGATGAAGGAGATCGAGCGACGGATCAGCGCCGCCCTCGACGTCGGCTTCCTCGGCGTCTCCACCATGACGAACCCGTGGGACAAGCTCGACGGTGACCGCTACCGTTCCCGGACGCTGCCCTCCACCCACGCGAGCTGGAAGGAGTTCCGACGGATCTCGCGACTCCTCCGCAAGCGGGACGGCGTACTCCAAGGTGTGCCCAATCTGAACACCAAGTACGACGTGGCGTTCTATCTGACGACGTCAATGGGGCTGTTCCGCAAACCGCTGCGCGTCTCCCTGCTCGCTGCCGCCGACACGCGTGCCGAGCCATGGGTGCACCGGATCTTCGGCCCGCTCGCCTGGATCGCGAACCGGCTCGGTCGCGGGAAGTTCGTGTGGCAACACCTGCCGACCACCTTCCAGGTGTGGGCCGACGGCATCGACCTGGTGGTCTTCGAGGAGTTCGGCTCGGGCCGCGAGGCGATCCACCTCAAGGAGGAGATGGGTCGCAACGACCTGCTCGGCGACGAGGCCTACCGACGTTGGTTCCGTGAAGACTTCGAGAAGCGGTTCAGCCCGCGGGTGTGGCATCGCGACTTCGACGATGCGCGGATCACCGAGTGCCCGGAGCCGGCTCTCGTCGGCCACTCGGTCGGCGAAGTCGCTCGTGAACGCGGAGTGCATCCGGTCGACTGCTTCCTCGACCTCGTCGTCGAGCACGGCACCGCGTTCCGGTGGACCACGGTGATCGCCAACGACCGCGAGAAGGTTGCCAATCGACTCGTCAACACCCCGGGCGTCACGATCGGCTTCTCCGACGCCGGTGCGCACCTGCGCAACATGGCCTTCTACAACTACGCCGTGTGTCTGTTGGACCGCGTGCACCGTGCCGACGGCGCGTTCCTCCCGCTCGAGAAGGCGGTGCACAAGTTGACCGGCGAACTCGCCGACTTCTACCGCCTCGACGCCGGCCGGATCCGCGAGGGTGACCGCGCCGATGTGGTGGTCATCGATCCGGTCGGCCTCGACGGCTCGGTCAACGGCTACCACGAAGCACCGTTGGACGAGTTCGCCGGAATCAGCCGGATGGTGAACCGCAACGACGCCGCGGTCGCGGCCACTCTGATCGCCGGTCAGGTGGTCTGGGAGGACGGCGAGTTCGCGCCGGGCTTCGGCACCGAGTTCGGGACCGGGTCGTTCCTCCCGGCGGGCCAGAGGGTGGCCAGCCGCGTCACCACCAGCCGGACCGTCGCGCCCGCCTGAGTGCCGGCGTACCCCCGGCTCGAAAGATTGTCGGGAAATGCGAAGAAAGTCGCGTAATCGATCACTGGCTCCCTCGTCCATCTGTGCCGGGGCAGGGTGAACCAGCGGCCGGTCGGGTCCTTTCTGGGGACGGCCCCGACCGGACCCCACCCCCGGCGCGACACGTGACGACGACAGGAGAGCCGATGCGCGACGAGCACGACGACCCCGTCGCGCGGCTGCTCGATTCGTTGATCAGGCACGAGACGGATGCGCTCGACCAGGCACACATCGTGGTCTCCCGGGAACTCCGATCAGGCCGGGTCAGTTGTCACGGGCCGTACGCCGACCCGTTCGCGGCGCTGGTCGCTGCTGCTGATCTCGAGACAGCGGCGGCCGGCGCAGGTGACAATGCTGAAGTCGTGTGTCGGGTGGCGAGGCTCTGGGCCCCACTGCCCGCGCCGGAGCATGTGGTCCGCCGAGATCGAACGGAAGGCTGATGTCCACGGGACACGAGGAAGCACGCGCAGGGGTCACCGAAGCCAGTGACCTCCAACTGATCACGCGCACCCGTGCCGGTGACCCCGACGCCTACGCCACTCTCTTTGCCCGCCACCACGCCCTCGCGTTGCGCGTCGCAACCGGCATCGGCGGGGCCGATCTCGCTGATGATCTCGTCGCGGAAGCCTTCGTCCGGATCCTCGCACTGCTCAAGGCTGGCAAAGGTCCGCAGCGGACCTTCGGTGCCTATCTCAAGGTGACTCTGCGCAGTGTGTACGTCGATCACGTGCGGCGAGACGCGCGCCTCGAGCTGCACGGCGATGCCGCAGACCTGCCGGACGTGGCGATGGTCGACCCGACCGACGAGCGAGTCGAAGCATCCTTGGTCACCAAGGCGTTCTCCTCCCTGGGGTCGAGGGCACAGACGGTGTTGTGGCTGAGCGAAGTCGACGACGTACCTCCTGCCGAGATCGCAGAACTTCTCGACCTGACGCCCAATGCCGTTGCCCAGTTGGCCTTCCGGGCGCGTGAGTCCCTCCGTCAGGGCTATCTGGCTGGGCATCTGGGGGCCGTCGTGCGGCCGGAGTGTCAGGAGGTGGCGGACTTCCTGCCGGCATATGTCCGTGGATCGCAGACGCCGCGCCGCACTGCTCGAGTGGAGCAGCACGTCGCCGACTGTGTCCGGTGTGCGCTGGCGTTGGCCGAACTGCAGGCACTCGAGTCGCAACTGCGGGCGTTCCTGTTGCCCTTGTTGCCGCCGGCGGCGCTCGGCATCGGGGTGTCCGGTGGCGCCCGGTCGGGGGACCCGCTGCCGGCCGCGCCGCCGGCCGCGCCTGTCGGGCGGTTCGGGCGGTTCCGGCCCAGTCAGGGCGTGGTCGCCGCCTCCGTGGTGGGACTGGGATGCACGGTCTTTGCGTCGTTCCTGCTGCGGGCTGTCGACAACGAGGCAGCCGTTGCCGCCGACGCGGTCCCGGTGGTCGTGGCGCCGGACGGTTCCCAGACCACCTTCCCCACCGCGGCGCCTCCGACGGAGTCGACACCTGGGGAGCCGAGTGCGTCGGACTCTGCCGCACCGAGCGAATCCCCCTCGGAGTCGCTGAGCGAGTCACCCACGGAGTCGCCGTCGGTGAGCGAGTCTCCGTCTGCGTCGCCGACCGCCACGCCGACCTCCACCACGCCGAGCCCGACCTCAGCGCCGACCCGGAGCAGCCGACCTGAGCCGAGCGTTTCGGAGACGCCGTCCGGTTCGGCGACCCCGACCGAGGGCGACCCCGAGCCGACCACGTCGAGCCCGCGGCCCGAGCCCCCGGTGGGCAACCCCAGAGTGGCCTCCGGTGGTGCACAACCCACCGCGACGGGCGGCTATTCGGCCGGCTTCAGGTTCGCCGACGTCCCGGTGGGCGCCACGGTCCACCTGATCGCGCGCGGCCCGGACGTCGCGATCACCTCGGTGGTCGGCTCCGGCTGGAGTTGCACCGTCGCGCAGGGTACGACGGTGGCCTGTGAAGCCACCACTGCCGGCGGGTCTTCCCTCACCGTGGGCGTCCGCGCGCCCGAAGGAGGCGACCTGCGCGCCACCCTTTCCGCTCCCGGCGACCCCGATCTCTCCAACAACGCCGCCACCGCCCAGCTCACCCCTCCCCGCCAGTAGCCGAGGTGTCACGTGCAGTGGCCGAGAGGTCAGTTCCGTGCGCTGCCCACCCGCTGGCGCGCCTGACTGGAACTGACGGCTCGGCGGGGCGGGGGCGCCGGAGATGTCAGCCGCGGTCGAGGGCGACGGCCTCGGGGGTGTGCAGGCGCACCATGAAGCGGTTGACGTCGGGGGCGATGCGGTCGCGGGTGAGGAGCGAGACGGTGATCATGGTGAGGAAGGCGAGGGGCACGCACCAGGCAGCGGGTTGGCTGAGCAGGGCGTGCCACCAGCCGGTGCCCTCGGTGCGGGCGAAGGCGTGACCGACCCCGACTGACGATCCGAGCAGGCCGACCACCAGCCCGCTGATCGCACCCACATCGGTCAGGCCGCGCCACCAGATGCCGAGCACGAGCAGCGGGCAGAAGGTCGAGGCGGCCACCGTGAACGCGAGACCGACTGCTCGCGCGATGCCGAGGTCGGGTGCGGCGATCGCGACGACACACGGCACCACCACGGCCACTGCGGCACCGACCCGGAAGGCGCTGACGCCGCTCAGTCGACTGCGGCCCAATGCGTCCTGCCCGAGCACGCCGGCCACCGCGATCGAGAGGCCGGAGGAGGTGGAGAGGAACGCGGCAAAGGCGCCTGCGGTGACCAGGGCGCTCAACATGTCGCCGGCGGTGCCGCCGACCATCAGTCGCGGAAGTTCGAGCACCAGCACGTCGGACATCCGGTCCTCGGCATACACCCGACCGAGCGCGGCATAGACCGGCGGCAGCAGATAGAAGGCGCCGAGCAGTCCGAGCACCGCGACCGTCGTACGCCGTGCGGCCCGGCCGTCCGGGTTGGTGTAGAAGCGCACCACGACGTGCGGCAGCCCCATGGTGCCGAGGAACGTCGCGGTGATCAGCGAATAGGTGAGGTAGAGCCCGGAACCACCTCCGTCGGCGACGGGCAGTGACCAGGCGGCAGCGTCCGCGCCGACCCGCGTCGGCGCGGTGGCTCCGTCACCCACCCACACCATCAGCAGGACGACGGCCGGGACCAGCAGCGCGGTGAGTTTCAGCCAGTACTGGAAGGCCTGGACGAACGTGACGCTCCGCATCCCGCCGGCCAGCACATTGACCAGTACGACGCCCGCAACCACGGGTGCACCGATCCAACTGGGCGCGCCGATTGCTGCATTCAGCGTCAGCCCGGCACCTTGGAACTGGGGCAGCAGATAGAGCCATCCGATCGCGACCACCAGAACCGAACATGCCGCCCGAACTCGCCCAGATCCCAAACGGGCTTCGGCAAAGTCGGGAAGCGTGTATGCGCCTGAGCGCCGCAGCGGAGCGGCAACCAGGACCAGGAGCACGAGGTAGCCGGCTGTCCAGCCGACCGGATACCAGAGCATGTCGGCGCCGAAGGTGAGCACCAGACCGGCGATGCCGAGGAATGACGCGGCCGAAAGGTATTCGCCTCCGATCGCTGAGGCGTTCAACCCGGGACGCACCGACCGGGACGCCACGAAGAAGTCGCTGGTGGTGCGCGAGAACCGCAGCCCCCATGTGCCGATCGCCAGCGTGGCAACGGCAACCACCACCACTGCGACGACGCTGGGGGCAGAGTTCACGGGCCCTCCGCGATCTCGAGCAACTCGGCGAAGTCGCGTTCGTTGCGCTCGGCCCGGCGGACATAGAGCCAGCCCAGCGCGGCCAGACTCGGATAGACCGCGAAGCCCAGGACCAACCAGGCGATCGGGACCCGCAACACCTCTGTCTCGGCGAACGACGGCCACAGGTGGAAGGCCAGCGGCAGCCCGACGGCCACCGCGCCGACCGGTAGCAGCAGTCCGATCGCCAAGCGGAGTTGGGCTCTGAGCAACGAGGCCATCAGGACGCCACCCAGGGCAGTCTGGTCGTCGATCTCGCGGGTACGTGCGCGACGTCGGGTCGGATGTCGTGGGGGACCGGTGACGCGGACGCGCTCAGGAGGTTGGCTGGTCATGGACGACCACGTCCCAGGACCTCACGCAGTTGTGGAGTGTGCCGGCGACTGACCTGCAGGTCAGTGTCACCGACCCGCACGGTGCAGCGTCCGGACTCCATGCGCACCTCGGTGATGTGGGCGAGTGCCACCAGCAACGACCTGTGGATGCGAAGGAAGCCAGCGGTTCGCCACTGCTCCTCGAGTTGGGTCAGCGGGGCACGCAGCAGGTGGGAGTCGTGTGCGGTGTGCAGGCGCGCGTAGTCGCCCTGGGCTTCGACGTAGCGGATGTCGGCACGACTGATGAAGCGGGTCACGCCGCCGCGCTCGACCGCGATCTGCTCGTCGCCGCTGGGCGCTGGTCGGGTCGCGCCCTCGACCACCCGCCGTACCGCCTCTGCCAGCCGTTCGGCCCGCACGGGCTTCAACACGTAGTCGGCCGCGTGCAAATCGAACGCCTCCACCGCGTGCTGTTCATGGGCGGTGACGAAGACGATCGGTGGCGGCACCTTGAACCGGGTCAGCACCTGGGCGAGCTCGAGCCCGGTCAGACCCGGCATCTGCACGTCGAGGAAGATCGCATCGACCTGTGTCTCCTGCAACAGTCGCAAGGCTTCCGTCGCCGAATCACAGGTCAGCACCTCCCCCACCCGCGGATCCTGCCGCAGCAGCCAGGAGATCTCGTCCAGCGTCGGCCGCTCGTCGTCGACCACCAGCACCTTCACCCGTCCCCCTTCCCCGAGCTGCAAGCTGCATACGCCGAGCTGCAAGTTGCGTACGCCGAGCTGCAAGTTGCGTACGCCGAGCTGCAAGTTGCGTACGCCGAGCTGC
>JBEBTI010000050.1:0-16556 GCA_040393845.1 Nocardioides daejeonensis | reverse complement strand
CCGACCGTGCCCGAGGTCGAGTTGGCCGAGGAGATCGTCAGCCGTACGCCGGTCGAGCGGGTCCGGTTCGTCTCCTCCGGCACCGAGGCCACGATGTCGGCGATCCGCCTTGCGCGGGGATTCACCGGCCGCGACCTGGTGGTCAAGTTCGTCGGTTGCTACCACGGCCACGTCGACGCGCTGCTCGCCTCGGCCGGCTCCGGTCTGGTCACCCTCGGCGTGCCCGGCACCCCCGGCGTGCCCGAGTCGGCGACCGCCCTGACCCTGGTTCTGCCCTACAACGACCGGGCCGCGGTGACCGCAGCGTTCGCCGAGCACGGCGACCGGATCGCCTGTCTGATCACCGAGGCCGCCCCGGGCAACATGGGCGTGGTCCCGCCGGAGCCCGGCTTCAACAAGTTCCTCGCCGAGACCTGCGCCGCGCACGGCGCGCTGTTCGTCTCCGACGAGGTGATGACCGGGTTCCGCGCCTCGCGCCGGGGTCAGTGGGGTCTCGACGGCGCCGTCGAGGGCTGGGCGCCCGACCTGACCACCTTCGGCAAGGTGATGGGCGGCGGCTTCCCGGCCGCGGCCTTCGGCGGTCGCGCCGACGTGATGAGTCAGCTCGCCCCCGAGGGCGGCGTCTACCAGGCCGGCACGTTGTCCGGGAACCCGATCGCCACCACCGCCGGCCTGACCACCCTGCGGCTGGCCACCGACGACGTCTACGCCCACATCAGCGCCGCCGGCGACACGATCAAGACCGCCACCGCCGAGGCGCTCACCGCGGTCGGCGTACCGCACCGGGTGCAGACCGCGGGGACGATGTTCTCGGTCTTCTTCGGCGCCGGCGAGGTGCGCGACTTCGACGGCGCCAACCGGCAGGACCTTCCGGCGTACGCCGCCTTCTTCCACGCCATGCTCGACGCCGGGGTGCACCTGCCCCCGTCGGCGTACGAGGCGTGGTTCCTCTCTGCAGCCCACGACGACCGCGCGGTGCAGACCGTGCTCGACGCCCTCCCGGGTGCCGCGGCGGCTGCCGCGCGTGCCGCGGGACAGGAGAACCCGGCATGACTGAACGAACCACCGTGCACCTGCTCCGCCACGGCGAGGTGCACAACCCGAAGGGCGTGCTCTACGGCCGTCTGCCCGGCTACCACCTCTCCGAGCGTGGTCGGGCGATGGCCGAGGTGGTCGCCGAGACGATCGCCGGGCGCGACGTCACGCACCTGCGGGTCTCGCCGCTCGAGCGTGCCCAGGAGACCGCCGCACCGCTGGCGAAGGTCTTCGGTCTCGACATCACCACCGACGACCGGGTGATCGAGTCCGACAACTGGTTCGAGGGCAAGCAGTTCGGCGTCGGTGACGGCGCGCTGCGCAACCCGAAGACCTGGCGGCACCTGTGGAACCCGTTCACGCCGTCGTGGGGCGAGCCCTACAAGGAGGTCGCCGCGCGGATGATGGCGGCGGTGTACGACGCTCGCGACGCCGCCCTCGGCCACGAGGCGGTGATCGTGTCCCACCAGCTGCCGATCTGGACCACGCGCCTCTTCGTCGAGAAGCGTTCCTATCTCCACGACCCGCGTCGCCGCCAGTGCAGCCTGTGCTCGCTGACCTCACTGCACTTCGAGGACGACCGGCTGACCTCGCTGTCCTACTCCGAGCCGGCCGGGCACCTGATCCCCGAACGTGACAAGGCCGCCCCCTTCTCGGCAGGCGGCGCACCCGAGGAGCACCGGCCCTGACCATGACCATCCACACTGCGCCACTGCTGCGCGCCCTCTCGGCGGTGATCGCCGCCGTGTTGTTGACCGGGTGCACCGGCCTGGAAGGCGCCGGCGACAAGGGCTACGTCACTGCCGATGGCGTGGTGCGCGAACTCGATCCGTCCGATCGCGGTGAGGCGAAGTCGATCAGTGGCACCGATCTCGACGGCAACCCGCTCTCGACCGAGGACCACCGCGGACAGGTCGTCGTACTCAACGTGTGGGGCGACTGGTGCGGAGAGTGCCACGCCGAGGCCGGCGACGTGGTCGGCGCGGCCGAGCAGACCCAGAACGACGACGTGGTGTTCGTCGGCATCAACGTGCGCGACCCTTCGCCCGAGACCGCGATGTCGTTCGTCCGCCAGTACGACGTGCCGTTTCGTTCGCTCTACGACCAGAGTGGCGAGAGCCTGCTGGAGTTCCACGGCACATTGACCGCACTGTCCACTCCGGCCACGGTGGTCCTGGACCGGCAGGGGCGCGTGGCCGGCAGCGTGCTCGGTGTGCTGCCCAGCCAACAGACGCTGGTGTCGATGATCGAGAAGGTCGTCGCCGAGGATGGATGACTTCTTCCGTGAATCGGTGCTCTCCGGCTCATTGGTCGTGGCGCTGCCGATCGCGCTGCTGGCCGGGCTGGTGTCGTTCTTCTCGCCCTGCGTGATCCCGCTGCTGCCGGGCTACCTCTCCTATGCGACCGGGCTCTCGGGCGCCGACCTCGCCGACGCCAAGCGCGGTCGGATGCTGGCCGGCTCGGTGCTCTTCGTGATGGGCTTCGGCTTCGTCTTCGTCACGCTGGGTGCCCTGACCGGCTATTTCGGCTCGTTCATGGTGACCCGACGCGAAGAGCTGCAGTTGGTGATGGGCATCCTGGTGATCCTGCTCGGGTTGCTCTTTGCCGGGTTCCTCCCGTTCATGCAGCGCGAGTTCCGGATCCACAAGGTGCCCAAGGTCGGTCTGGCCGCCGCGCCGCTGATCGGTTTCCTCTTCGGTCTCGGATGGACGCCGTGCGTCGGCCCCACGCTCGGCGCGATCATGTTGTTGGGCGTCAACGAGGCGACCGTGCCCCGTAGTGCGGTGCTCGCCGGCGTCTATGCGATCGGCCTCGGGCTGCCGTTCATCTTCGCCGGCCTCGCCTACCGCCGCGCGCTCGGCGCCTTCGCCTTCTTCCGTCGGCACCAGGTTGCCGTCGCCCGCTTCGGCGGGCTGATGCTGGTCGCCGTCGGCGTGCTCCTGGTCACCGGCTGGTGGGCCTGGATCGTCACCTGGTTGCAGAGCAACCTGATCGGCGGATTCACGGTGAGTGTGTGATGGCGGCCCCCGAACTCGGCTTCCGCGAGTTGCTGCGCTGGTCGTGGCGGCAACTGACCTCGATGCGGACCGCGCTGGTCCTGCTGCTGATGTTGGCGCTCGCCGCGATCCCCGGCTCGGTCATCCCGCAGACCGACACCGACGCCTTCGCCGTCCAGCGTTGGCAGGACGAGCACCCCAGGTTGACCCCGGTCTATGAATGGCTCGGACTCTTCTCGGTCTTCGACTCGGTCTGGTTCTCGGCGATCTACCTGCTCCTGGTGGTCTCGCTGGTCGGCTGCATCCTGCCGCGCACGAAGGTCTACTGGCAGGCGATGCGGGCCGCCCCGCCCGCAGCACCCCGCAACCTGGGCCGCCTGCCGGAGCACTCGTCGTACACGACCGCGCGGAGTGCCGACGACGTGCTGGCCGACGCTCGCGGCGTTCTGCGCGGTCGGCGTTATCGGGTGGTTGTCGACGAGACGACCGGCGCGGTCTCCGCCGAACGCGGCTATCTGCGTGAAGCCGGCAACCTGGTCTTCCATCTGGCGATCCTGGTGGTGATGGCCGGCTTCGCGATCGGTTCGCTGTGGGGCTACAAGGGCGGCGTGATCGTCTGGGAGGAGGGCGGCTTCTCCAACAGCCTCACCCAGTACGACGACTTCGTGCCCGGGTCGATGCTCGAGATCGACGACCTCGAACCGTTCTCCCTCACTCTCGAGAAGTTCGACATCGAGTGGCTGATGTCCGGCCCGCGCAAGGGAATGGCGCAGAAGTTCGTCGCCAACCTCCGCTACCGCGAGGAGCCCGGCGCCGAGGAGAAGACCTATCCGCTGCGGGTCAACCACCCGCTGAGCATCGGCGGCAGCGACATCTTCCTGATCGGTCACGGCTATGCGCCCTCGATCACCGTCCGGGACGCGAACGGTGACGTCGCGGCGTCGGGGCCGGCGATCTTCCTGCCGGAGGACCAGGCCACCTTCCGGTCCTTCGGCGTCGTCAAGGCGTCCGGGGCGGAGCCACGGGGAATCGGCCTCGAGGGGTATCTCTATCCCACCTTCGCGCTGGTCAACGGCGACCCGATGTCGGTGCTGGGCGACGACCGCAATCCGCGCCTGTCCCTGCTCGCCTACACCGGTGACCTCAGCCTGCCCGAGGGTGGCCAGTCGGTCTATGTGCTCGACAAGGACAAGATGGAGCTGGTCACCGGCGAGGACGGCGAGCAGTTCCGTCTCGACCTCTTCGTCGGTGAGACGGTCGAACTGCCCGACGGTGCCGGGTCGGTGACCTTCGACGGGATCCGGCCGTGGGTGCGGATCCAGATCAGCAAGACGCCCGGCACCTCGTTGGCGCTCGGCGGCGTGATCGCGGCGCTGCTCGGCCTGCTCGGTTCGCTGTTCATCCGGCCGCGCCGGATATGGGTCCGGGTCCGGCGCGAGGGCGACGAGACAGTCGTCGAGGTGGCCGGCCTCGAACGCAGCAACGGCGGCGAGGCCGCGGATGAGATCGTGGAAGTCGTCGCAGCCCTCCGAGGGCGCGACACGAAGGAGACTGAGTCATGAGCAATGACGCATGGGAGACCCTCAGCAACCAGTCGGTGACTGGTGCCGGGATCCTCTACTTCCTGGCGCTGTTGGCGCTCTCGGCGCAGTGGGCCTCGCTGCGCAGGCTGCCCGCCGACGAGACCCCCACCGAGGGGCAGGTGGCCACCTTCGGTCGGTTCGGCGTGCTGCTCACCGTCTTCGCCGCGGCCGTGCACGCGGTGGCGCTGGTCGCGCGCGGTATGGCCGCCGACCCCAACCGGGTGCCGTGGGGGAACATGTATGAGTTCACGCTCTCGGCGACCTTCATGGTCACGCTGGTCTTCCTGCTGCTCTATCGCAAGTATTCGCTGTCGTGGTTGTCGCTGTGGGTCGTCGGCCTGGTCTTCGTGACCCTGATGATCGCGGTGATCTGGCTCTACGAGCGGGTCGCCCCGCTGACCGAGTCGCTCAGTTCACCGTGGCTGGTCATCCACGTCGTCTCGGCGGTCTTCGCCACCGGCATCTTCTCCCTTGCCGGCGTCGTCTCGGTGCTCTACCTCGTCAAGGCCCGTGCCGAGCGGCGTGCGGTCGTCGAGGAGCGCACCCTGGTCACCGCTGGCGGCGGCGACGCCTCGTCCGCACCGGCTCCGCGCACCGGCCTGCTGGCCCGCGTGCCGGCCACCGACGACCTCGACCGCCTGGCCTACCGGTTGCACGCCTTCGCCTTCCCGATCTGGACCTTCGCGGTGTTGATCTCCGGCCCGATCTGGGCGCACTACGCGTGGTCGCGCTACTGGGGATGGGACGCCAAGGAGGTCTGGGCCTTCATCACCTGGGTCGTCTACGCGGCTTACCTGCACGCCCGTGCCACCGCCGGCTGGAAGGGCCGCAACGCCGCGATCCTGGCGCTGGTCGGTGTCGCCACGCTGCTGTTCAACTTCATCGGCATCAACTACTTCTTCGGTGGCAGCTCGCAGCACTCGTACGCCGACAACCCGCCGGCCGTCGTACGCATCCTGGAGTGAGTCGGGCGCACCTGCTGCGCGAGATGCGTGTGATCTGCAAGCATGTCCGGCATGCGCCTGGGAATGACCCTGCCGGTGATGGAGCCGGACCTCGACCGTGCCGTGCTGGAGCGGTGGACCCGCCAGATCGACGACGACGGCTGGTCGTCGATCTGCTTCGGTGAGCGGATCAACTTCGACAACCCGGAGACGCTGACCCTGCTCGGCGCCGTCGCGGCGTGGACCCGACGGGTGCGCGTGGTCACGACGGTCGTCGTACCCCAACTGCACGACCCGGTGATGCTCGCCAAGGCGCTGGCGACCGGTGACCTGCTGTGTGACGGACGCCTGACCGTCGGCTTCGGCGTGGGCGGTCGGCACGAGGACTATCGCGCTGTCGGTGCCGACGTCGCCAGCCAGACGATTCGGGGAATGGCCGAGCGGGTCGAGGTGATGCGCCGCGTGTGGGCGGGGGAGAACGTCACCGGTGCGTTGCTGCCGGTCGGACCGCCGCCGGTGCAGCCAGGTGGGCCTGAACTGCTGGTGGGCACGCTCGGACCCAAGACCATGAGCGCGGCCGCAGCCTGGGCCGACGGGCTGGCCGGGATGAGCCTCGACCTCGACCTGGCCCAGATGGAGTCGTGGTAGGGCGGGGCGCGGGCGGCGGGGGGAGCGGGCCGCCCACCCACGCCCCGGCAGTACACGGAGGTGTGGGGTTGGCAGGGCCGGTGCAGCGACGACCCGCGACGGCAGATCCACGAGCACCTGACCCGCTACATGAACTGGATGCCCGACGGCACCGTCGACGTGTTGGCGCCGGTGGCCGGGTTCGCCGGGACCCGCGACGAGCTGCGTGAGGTGCTCGACCGGATCGCCGAGTTGGGGACCGACGAGGTGCAGCTGGTGCCGACGTCCTCCGACCCGACGCAGCTCGACGTGCTGGCCGACCTCGTCGGCTGACCCACGCCGAAGGTCTGCGAGCATCTGCGGCGTGCGCAGCATCATCGGGATCGTCTTCGGCGTGGCACTGCTCTGGTATGCCTTCAACTGGGACACCGGGTCGGTCAACACCGTCCAGGAACTGCATGCTGACGGGGTGAAGGTCGCCGGCGAAGTGGTGGCCGTGCAGGAGGTCGAACGCACCCGCCGTACCGGAGGGCGGCGGAGCCGCCGCACCGAGGAGTACACCGTGAGGTGCCCCGAGATCGCCTTCCGGCTCGACGGCGAACGCCGCACGTTCGTCGAGCGCGCCGACTGCGACCGCCTCGAGGTCGGCGACCGGGTCACGGTGATGTACGCCGCCGCCCGGCCCTGGGCACCCCGCCTCGACTCGGAGGCCGTGATCGGCGACGAGAAGGCCACCAACCGCTCCCGCTGGGTGATGGTCGGTCTCGGCGGCCTGTTCGTCCTCGTCTCCGGGCTCGGGCTGTTCAACCGGCTCCGCCGGTTTGTCGCCAACTGGGGCTCCTGATGACCCCCCGACCGTTTCCCCGCACAGGCGGGGAACTCGTCACTGTGTGGGGGAAGCTTCAGTAACGACGTGACGATTTCCCCCACGAAGTCAGGCGCGGAATCGCCTACTCAGGGCTGTCGGGATCGGCTTTCTTGGGCCGGCGACGGTTGAGGTCACGCAGGAAGTCCACGTCGTCGTCGGGTGCGACCGGACGGCTCGGCGGCCGCCGACGCGGGAACGTCGACGGTCCGCTCCGCGGGCGACGGCGGAACGGATGACCTCGGGTCTCGATGGTGCGCACCACGAGGTAGACCACCACGGCGATGGCCAGCGCAAGCAACAGGAACTTCCCCACACCACAAGGATAGGCGTCGAGACCACACGGCTACGCTGGGTGGGTGAAGGAATTCGCGATTTACACCCTGATGCGGTTCGCCCTGTTCGGTCTCGCGCTCGTCGTGGTCGCCGGTGTGTGGAGCCTTTTTGGCGACGTGCTCTGGATCTGGGCGGTCGTGTTGGCGTTCCTGGTCAGCGGTGCTGCCTCGTTCGTCGTACTCGATCCTCAGCGTGAACGGTTCGCCTCACGCGTCGAAGCGCGGGCCGCGAAGGCGACCGCCGCGTTCGAGGCCCGCCGGTCCAAGGAGGACGACGACGAGGAGGAGTCACAGGGGTGAACCACACCGGCCGGCTGTGGCACGACGATGCGTTGCGTTCGGTCGAGGCCGACGCGAACCGCTCGGCTGACACCCATCTGCACGTCTTCCCGTTGCCGGCGTCGTGGGGCATCGACCTCTACCTCAAGGACGAATCGGTCCACCCGACCGGCTCGCTGAAGCACCGACTGGCTCGCTCGCTGTTCCTCTACTCGCTGTGCAACGGCTGGATCTCCGAAGGCACCACCGTCATCGAGGCGTCGTCGGGTTCGACGGCGGTCTCGGAGGCCTACTTCGCGCGTCTGCTCGGGCTGCCGTTCGTCGCGGTGATGCCGCGGACGACCTCTCCGGAGAAGATCGCGCTGATCGAGTTCCACGGCGGACAGTGCCACTTCGTCGATCCGGACCAGTCGATGTACGACGAGGCGCGGCGGCTGGCCGAGGAGACCGGCGGGCACTACATGGACCAGTTCACCCATGCCGAACGCGCCACCGACTGGCGAGGCAACAACAACATCGCGGAGTCGATCTTCAGTCAACTGGCGCTCGAGCGACACCCTGTCCCTGAGTGGGTGGTCGTGGGCGCAGGCACCGGTGGCACCTCGGCCACCATCGGCCGCTACATCCGTTATCGCCAGTTGGCCACGTCCTTGTGCGTCACCGATCCGGAGAACTCGGCTTTCCTGCCGGCCTGGAAGTCAGGTGACCTGACCTGTACGACGCAGGTGCCGTCGCGGATCGAAGGCATCGGACGGATGCGGGTCGAACCGTCGTTCCTGCCGAAAGTGGTCGACGACATGGTCGAGGTCCCGGACGCCGCCTCGATCGCGGCAGCCCGATGGTGCACCACTGTCACGGGTCGCTCCGTCGGCGGATCGACGGGCACGGCGTTGTGGGGTGCGCTCGGGAAGGTCGCGGAGATGCGGGCTGCCGGTCGGACCGGATCCGTGGTCACGCTGATCTGCGACGGCGGCGAGCGTTATGGCCACACCTACTACGACGACACTTGGCTGAGCGCGCAAGGCATCGACCTGACGCCGTACGCCGACATGCTCGAGCGGTTCTCGCACACCGGCGTACTCGCCTGAAATCGACGTGGTCCCTGACGTTCGGCACTGTCGAGGTGCCGAAGGTCAGGGACCACCCGGTCAGGATGGGCGTGAGTCAGTCCGCGATCACCGGTACGGCGGCGAGGGCAGCGGCGAGGTCGGCGTCGGAGAGCGGGTCGTCCTCGAGGCGGCCGCTGAGGAACGAGTCGTAGGCGCCCAACTCGAGGAGTCCGTGGCCGGAGAGCAGGACGACGATGACCTTCTCCTCGCCCGACTCCTTGGCTGCCAGGGCTTCACGGCGTACCTGGGCAAGGGCGTGGGAGGACTCCGGCGCCGGCACGATGCCCTCGGTGCGGGCGAACTCGACCGCGGCCTCGAAGCACTCGCTCTGGTGCAGCGCAGTCGCCTCGATCAGTCCCTCGTGGACGGCGTGCGAAACCAGAGGTGCCATGCCGTGGTAGCGCAGGCCGCCGGCGTGGATCGGGGACGGCACGAAGTCGTGACCGAGGGTGTACATCTTCATCAACGGCGTCAGTCCAGCGGTGTCGCCGAAGTCGTAGCGGTATTCGCCACGCGTCAACGTCGGGCAGGAGGTGGGCTCGACGGCCAGGATGCGCGGCGACTGGTTGCCGGCCAACTTCTCGCGCAGGAACGGGAACGCAATGCCCGCAAAGTTGGAACCGCCACCGGCGCAGCCGACCACCAGATCGGCGCCGGTCTCGCCGGCCTTGGCCAACTGCTTGAGGGTTTCCTCCCCCGAGATGGTCTGGTGCAGGAGCACGTGATTGAGCACTGACCCGAGTGCGTACTTCGCCTCAGGGTCCTGCGCCGCCAGCTCGACGGCCTCGGAGATGGCGATGCCGAGCGAGCCCGGGTGGTCCTCGGGGAACGCCTTGCCGGACTCGGTCATCCGGCTCGGCGAGCGGTGCACCGTGCCGCCGAACACCTCGATCAGGGTGCGCCGCTGGGGCTTCGTGTCGTACGACGCCCCGACCTGCCACACCTCGCAGGTCATGTCGAACAGCGAGCAGGCGTAGGAGAGTGCGGTGCCCCACTGGCCGGCGCCGGTCTCGGTGGTGAGTCGGTTGATGCCATTGATCTTGTTGTAGTAGGCCTGCGGCACCGAGGTGTTGACCTTGTGCGAGCCGGCAGGGGAGACGCCCTCGTACTTGTAGTAGATGCGGGCTGGCGTGCCGAGCTTCTTCTCCAGGTTGACCGCACGCACCAGCGGCGAGGGACGGTACTGCGCATAGACCTCGCGCACCGCCTCGGGGATCTCGATGTAACGCTCGGTGCTGACCTCTTGGGCGATCAGCTCCGGCGGGAACAGTGCTGCGAGGTCGTCAGGACCGACCGGCTGATGGGTGCCGGGGTGCAGCGGCGGAGGCGGCGGAGTCGGAAGGTCGGCGACGACGTTGTACCAGTGTGTCGGCATCTCGGAGTCATCGAGCAGAAACTTGCGGGCGTCGGTCATGAGGGGGCTCCTGAGGGCAGACTTGGAGGGGGAATTCGTCACTGTGAGGGGGAACCTTCCCCCACAAAGTGACGAACTCCCCGCTCAGGCGGGGAAACAGTGCAGGGGCAGAGCGGTCACTTCAGGTGGCGGTCGATGCGCGAGCGAGACTGGCCGAGCACCTTGGCGAGGATGGGGGCGCGCAGCTTGTAGGCGGCGAAGCCGAGGGCGATCACGGCCAGCAGGATCCAGAAGAACATGGGGACAATCTACCCACGTCGGCCCGGGGGCTGGGGGTTTCGCCGAAGACGCGCTGCGCCTCAGACGCGGCTGGTCGGATCGCTGGTAGCGCCCTCGCGACGGAACGCGTTGCCGAAGTCGACGGTGCGCTTGGCGTTGGACAGCGCGGTCACGATCGACGTGCCGAGCGGGCCCTCGCGGTCGAACACGAGCGCGCTGCCGACCGACACCCCGTCGTACGACGTGTGGTCGAGTGCGCTGAGCCCGATCTCACCGCTCACCGGCTGGCGGGAGAGGGTCAGGGTGACGTCGGCGTTGATGTAGTTGACGCCCTTGGTGCCCCAGTTGGTGACCAGGGTGGTGGAGTCGGCGACTGCGGCGGCCGCGACGTACCCGCTGGGCTGTTCACCGGCGACGATCCACGGCACGGTGTTCCACACGGTCTTGTGCGAGGCGTTCTGGTGGGCGAGGAAGTCGGCCGACCAGCCCTGCTCGCTCAGGAAGAGCGGCGGTCGCGGTTCGGTGGCCGGCGGCGCCACGTCGAGCGGCGGGACCGGGGGCCGGGCGCTGGGCTTCCACACCTCGCCGGGCGGCTCCTCGGTGGCCTTGAGGAACAGCACCGAGGCGCGGGCCATCAGCGCGCCCTCCTGCTCCATCGCGACGTCGATCAGGACCAGACGGTTGCCGTCGCGCACCACGGTGGCCCGCATGTCGCACGGCTGCATCTTGGCGGGGCGGAACAGGTCGACGGTGTGGCGGGCCGGGATCAGGTCGGCGCGGCCGAGGTCGCGGATCGCCTTGTCGGCGGTGCGGCCGAGGGCGCCGCTGATCGCCACGCCGTGCATCTGGTCGGTCGCCCACAGGCTCTGTGCGACCTCGGTCGGCACCAGTTGATCGGCTTCGGCCCGGAAGAACGCCAGTTCCATGTGACTCCTCAATTCATTGCACGACACACCGATTGTCGCAGGCGGCTCGCCGTCGTACCCACCCGGTCACGGTGCACCGGCAACCGGTTCCGGGTCTCAGGCGGTCAGCAACAATGACATGAAGACGGCGACCGAGCAGGCAAGTTGGGCGATGCCGATCTGCTGGATCGCGGGCACCAGTTCGGCACCGTGCCTGCCGCTCAGCACCCGGCGCAACGGGCGGCCACACATCGGCACCAGCACCAGCGCGGCGAGCGCCCACCAGGTCGAGGTGGCGGCCAGCCCGATCACGCCGACCGCCGCCAGCGCAACGATCGCCGCGAAGAAGGTGCGAGTGCGGGCATCGCCCATGCGTACGGCGAGGGTCAGCTTGCCGGACTCACGGTCGGTCGGGATGTCGCGGAGGTTGTTGACCACCAGGATCGCGCAGGCCAACGCACCGATCGCGATCGCGGCCCACAACGACTCCACCACCGGACCGGAGGCGGTCGACGCGGTCTGCACAAAGGTGGTGCCCATCACTGCGACCAGACCGAAGAACACGAAGACCATCACCTCGCCCAGTCCGAGGTAGCCGTAGGGCCTGTCGCCGCCGGTGTAGAACCAGGCCGCGACCACGCAGACGACGCCGACGGCAACCAGCCACCATGCGGTCGTCGCGGCCAGCACCAGCCCGGCGAGTGCAGCCACCCCGAAACTCAGGAAAGCAGCGCGCTTGACCGCTTCGGCCGGCACCAGTCCTGAGCCGACCAGACGAAGCGGGCCGACCCGATCGGCGTCGGTGCCGCGTACGCCGTCGGAGTAGTCGTTGGCGTAGTTGACCCCGACCTGCAACGCGACCGAGACCACCAGCGCCAGGGCTGCCTTCCACCACACCGCCGCGTCGTGGTGGGCCGCGACGCCGGTGCCGGCGAGGACGGGGGCGAACGCTGCGGGAAGGGTGCGGGGGCGGGCACCGGCGATCCAGTGTGCGGGGGAGGCCATGGCCGACGATTCAAGCACGTCGCATGTCGACGTGCGCGATGCCGTCCTCGTCGTACGGCGCACCGACCACCTCGAAGCCGAACTCGCCGTAGAACTGCTGCAGATGCGCCTGTGCGGCGATCAGCACCGGCTGTCCGGGCCAGTGGGTCGCGCAGGCAGCGAGGCTGTGTCGCATCACGTCGCGACCCAGTCCGGTGCCACGGTGCGACGGTGCGACCACGACACGCCCGATCCGCACCACGCCCGCGCCGGGCAGCAGCCGACTCACGGCCACCACCGCGCGGCCCTCGGTGGCGAGCACGTGCCGGGTGGCGGGCTGCAGGTCGAGGCCGTCGATGTCGAGGTAGACACACTCCTGCTCCACGACGAAGACCAGACTGCGCAGGTGCAGTACGTCGTGGAGTTGCCCCGCGGTGAGGGCGTCGGCGGCGAGGTCGGACCAGGTCGGCATCCCTGCATTCAACCCGCACCCGACGAAGACTCGCACGCAGCGCTCCCAGATACGCTGGCGCGGTGAATTCCCTGCGACCGGTGAGCGGTTCGACCGAGTCGGTCGTCGACGCCCTCGAGGCGTGGCTGGCTGCGCCCGACGAACCCGAAGCCCTGGTCATCGAGACCTCCGGATCGACCGGTCGCCCCAAGCGGGTGCTGTTGTCGCGCCGCGCACTGCTGGCCTCGGCCGACGCCACCCACGCCCGTCTCTCCGGTCCCGGACAGTGGCTGCTCACCCTGCCGATCACCTACGTCGCAGGACTGCAGGTCGCGGTGCGCTCGTTGCGTGCCGGGCACCGCCCGATCGAGGTGGACGACTGGCCGCGCGCCGTCGCTGCCGCGTGCGGGCCGACCTACACCTCGCTGGTGCCGACCCAACTGCACCGACTGCTCGACGACCCCGCGGATGCCGAGGCGCTGGCCCGGATCGACGCGGTGCTGCTCGGCGGGGGCCCGATCGACGCGGCCCTGCGGGCACGTGCGGAGTCCGCCGGGATCACCGTGGTGGCGACCTACGGTTCCAGCGAGACCGCAGGCGGCTGCGTGTACGACGGTGTGCCGCTCGACGGCGTACAACTGGCGTTCGACACCACCGGCCGGGTCCGGATCGCCGGCCCGGTCCTCTTCGAGGGCTACCTCGACGACGCCGAACTGACCGCCGAGACCTTGGTCGACGGCTGGTTGGTCACCAGCGACCTCGGTCGGATCGTCGACGGCCGACTGCAACTGCTCGGTCGCATCGACGACGTGGTGATCAGCGGCGGGGTCAACGTGCCGGCCCCTGCCGTGGCCCGGCGGTTGCGGGAACATCCCGCACTCGCAGCGGTCGAGGTGCTCGGGGTCCCGGACGAGGAGTGGGGCCACCGGGTCGTCGCATTCGTGGTCGGTCCGGTCCCGTCGCTCGACGAGCTGCGCGACTGGGTCGGCGCCACCCTCGACCGCGGATGGGCGCCACGTCAGGTGGTGTCAGTCGACGAGTTTCCCCTGCTGGACAACGGAAAACTCGACCGCATGGAGTTGCGACGACGCGCGGGGGTGGCGTGATGGAGGGCGTCGAGATCAGGGCCTGGCAGGTGCCGCTGCGGACCCGCTTCCGGGGACTCGACGTGCGCGAAGGCGCGCTCGTCGGAGGGCCGGGCGGTTGGGGGGAGTGGAGCCCGTTCGTCGAATACGACACCGCCGAGATCGAGCCGTGGCTGCGGTGTGCGGAGGAGGCCGCGGCCGGTGACTGGCCCGCGCCACTGCGCGACGAGGTGCCGGTCAACGTGACGGTCCCGGCGACCGACCCCGGCCGTGCACACGCGATCGTCACCGCCGGGGGGTGTCGGACGGCCAAGGTCAAGGTCGCCGAGCGAGGGCAGGTGCTCGCCGACGACATCGCCCGCCTCGAAGCGGTGCGTGACGCGCTCGGCGCCGACGGGATCATCCGCGTGGACGCCAACGGTGGTTGGGATGTCGCCACCGCGGTCACCGCGATCAGGGTGCTCGACCGGGCCGCTGGCGGTCTGGAGTACGTCGAGCAGCCGGTCACCGACGTCGAGGACCTGGCCGTCGTACGCCGTCGGGTGGAGGTGCCGATCGCGGCAGACGAATCGATCCGTCGGGCCGCGGATCCCTATCGGGTGCGTGACCTGGAAGCTGCGGACATCGCGGTGCTCAAGGTGCAGCCGCTCGGTGGCGTGCGGGCGTGCCTGCGGATCGCCGAGGAGATCGGCCTCCCCGTGGTGGTGTCGAGCGCGTTGGAGTCCAGCCTCGGACTCGCCGCCGGTGTCGCGCTGGCCGGCGCACTCCCCGACCTTCCGCACGCGTGTGGGCTGGGCACTGCGCAACTGTTCACCGGCGACGTGGCGACACCGCGGTTGCTGCCCGTCGCCGGCGTGCTGGCAGTCCCTCGACCGGGCGAGATCACGGTGGACGAGGAGCAGATGGCACAGTTGGCGCCTTCGCCGCAGCGCCAGCAATGGTGGGCGGAGCGACTGGCCGACGTGGCGGCGTACCGCGCCGCTGGCGGGGGAGCGCACCCGGTGGGAGATGATCTGCGACGATGAACCGCCCGCCTGCCAACCCGTCCACCCGACTGGCCCGAGAGCTGGTCGAGGAGCTCGTCGACGCCGGAATCCGTGAGGTGGTGCTCGCCCCGGGCTCGCGCAACGCGCCGTTGGCGTTCGCCGTCTGGGAGGCCGACCAACGCGGTTGGTTGCGGCTGCACACCCGCATCGACGAGCGGAGCGCCGGGTTCCTGGCCCTCGGTCTCGGCAAGGTCGGCCACCCAGCCGCGGTGGTCTGCACCTCCGGTACGGCGGTGGCGAACCTCCTCCCGGCTGTGCTCGAGGCCGCGCACTCCGCCGTACCGCTGGTGCTCGTGACGGCCGACCGACCGGCCCGACTCCGGGGCACCGGGGCCAGCCAGACCACCGACCAGGTGGAGATCTTCGGCGGGGCCGCGCGGTGCTTCGACCTCGACGCCGACGCGGACCGGACGCAGGCGCGGGCGGCGCTGATGGACGCAGGTCTGCCGCTGCACCTGAACGTCCAGTTCGAGGTGCCGCTGGTCCCGGATGCGCCGTGGGAGAACCGCGTGGCGCCCGCGCCGGTGTCGCGTCCGGAACGGGAATGGCTGGAGCCGGTCCCGCTCGTGGCCGGCCCCCGCACCGTGGTGGTGGCCGGGGACGATGCCGGCGCCTCGGCACGGATCCTCGCCGAACGCGCGGGCTGGCCACTGTTGGCCGAACCAAGCAGCGGTGCGCGTAACGGTGCCAACGTGATCCGCAGTTATCGCCTGCTGCTGGAGGGCCGGCTCGGAGCCGCTGTGCAGCGGGTCGTCGTGGCCGGCCACCCGACGCTGTCCCGACCCGTCTTCTCGTTGCTCAACCGGGACGACGTCGAGGTCGTCTCGGTGGCCCCCCGCGGGCGGTGGGCGGAGCGACCCTTCCCCGTCGACCAACATCTGTCGGCAGCCGAGGCGGCCGAGCCGGATGCGCCGGGCTGGCTGGACTCCTGGCTCACGGCCGACCGTCAACTCTCGCGCGAGATCGCCGCACTGCTCGCCGCCGAAGGGGAGCTGACCCCCCACCACGTGGCCGCGACGGTGCACGGTGCGCTGCCGCCGGGCGGCCTGCTCCTCCTCGGCGCTTCGAGCCCGATCCGCGACCTCGACCTGGTCGCACGTCCCTACCCGGTGGGCGAGCGTCGGCTGGTGATCTCCAACCGGGGCCTGGCCGGCATCGACGGCACGGTCTCGACCGCGGTGGGCGCTGCGCTCGGTCGCGCCCACTCCACCCGCAGCATCGCGTTGATGGGTGACGTCACCTTCCTGCACGATGCCAATGGCCTGGTTCTCGGCCCCGACGAACCTCGACCCGACCTGACCGTGGTCGTCGTCAACGACGACGGCGGCTCGATCTTCTCGATGTTGGAGCAGGGTGCGCCGGCCCATGCCGACCGGTTCGACCGCCTCTTCGGCACCCCGCACGGCGTCGACCTCGCCTCACTCTGCGCGGCGACCCGTACCCCTCACCTGACGGTGCGCTCGGTCCCGGAACTCGAGCAGGCGCTGGCCTCACCCAACGGTGGCATCGAGGTGATCGAGGCACGGGTACGCCGTGACAACCGTCGCGACCTCGACTCGAGACTTCGCGAGCTGGCAAGGTCACTCTGAATAGGTGCTTAGAGATTCCGCGGATAGGGCGAACGTCGGCCGGCCGCCGCCCCAGCACGCACCTGAGCACCTTCTCCTCAGTCGCCGTG
>JBEBTI010000049.1:0-16637 GCA_040393845.1 Nocardioides daejeonensis | reverse complement strand
AACCGACGACCGATGGATTAAAAGTCCAGTGCTCTACCAACTGAGCTAACGGCCCAGGACATCGAAACATGTCTGGATGAATCGCGAGACACAACCCCCGGAAAAACGGGGGCACCAACTCGCTTGCCCCCAAGAGTAGCGAGTCCCGAAGGTGGTGCCTGTCGAGCCGATTCACCCTGCACGACGCCTGGAGCTCTGCTCGATGGGGTGCGACACCGCCAGGGCTCTGGGCAGACGGTGACAGCTCGCGGCGGAGGCACGGTGGGCTGGACAGAAACAGTTGGTCGAAACAACTGTCACGGCGGGTGCATCGTGGCTACTGTGCCGAGATGAGCAGAGCGGAAGCACTGGGTCGGGTCGCGGTCGTCTACGTCATCGCCGCTGCCGCCGGGCTGATCTGGCTGGTCTGGGGCGCTGACACCGGACGGCTGTGGCTCGACGGCCTGATCGCCGACCTGATCGCCACCTTGGTCATCTTCGGCGCCAGTCGCTGGCACCACAACTCCAGCTTCTACGACGCCTGGTGGAGTGTCGGTCCGCCGCTGCTCGCCTTCTACTGGTGGGTGGAGGCCGACGCAGGCGTCTCCGACGGCCGATGGTGGCTGCTGATGACCGTGATGCTCCTGTGGTCGGTCCGCCTCACTGCCAACTGGGTGATCGGCTTCCCCGGACTCCACCACGAGGACTGGCGCTATGCACTGGTGCGTGACCGCGCTGGCCGGTTCGCACTCGCCGCCGACCTGTTCGCCGTTCACGTCATCCCGACGCTCCAGGTCTTCGCCGGACTTGTGCCGGTGTACGTCGTGGCAACCCGTGCCGACGAACCGCTCGGATGGCTCGACGCTGTCGCATGCGTGGTCGGCCTTGCCGCACTGTTGCTCGAGACAGTCGCCGACCTGCAGATGCGACGCTTCGTCGCGACCCGGACTGCGGGCCAGGTGATGGACCGTGGCCTCTGGTCGTGGTCGCGCCATCCCAACTACGTCGGTGAAGTCGGTGTCTGGTTGGCCTTCGCCCTCTTCGCTCTGGCCGCCGCACCCGGCGCATGGTGGGTGTTCGTCGGCGTGATCGCGATGCTCGCGATGTTCTTCGGCGCGAGCATCCCGATGATGGAGCAACGCAGCTTGGAGCGACGCCCCGAATACGCAGACGTCGTACGCCGTGTGTCCCGGTTCCTGCCGCGGCCGCCACGGAAGATCGCTGCATGACCCAGCCCCGGGTCGTGGTGGTCGGGTTGGGCGACACCGGCGTGCTCACTGCGATCCGGCTCGCTCGGCACGCCGAGGTGATGGCCCTCACCACCAAACCCGGCCTGGTCAGCGGACAGGAACTGGGCCTGCGCCTCGCCCGTCCGGACACCTGGATGCGCGACTACCGGATCGACCTCGACCGTTTCCGTGGGCTCGACCGGGTGCGCACGGTGCACGCCCGTGCCACGGGTCTCGACCTGGCGCGTCGCACCGTGGCCTTCACGGCGGCAGACGGGAAGCCGGGCAGCGCCGCCTACGACGCACTGGTGATCGCGACCGGGGTCACCAACGGGTTCTGGCGCCACCCCGCGCTGCAGGACGAAGCAGCTGTCACCGCAGAACTCCTGTCGTCCCACCAACGCGTCGCCGCGGCCTCCACGATCGCAGTGGTGGGTGGCGGCGCAGCGGCAATGAGCGCAGCAGCCCAACTTGCCGAACGCTGGCCGGCGACGTCGGTGCACCTCTACTACCCCGGCGACCGGGGTCTTCCGCACCACCACGGAAGGGTCTGGGCCGACGTCGCGCAACGGTTGGCAGCGCTGGGCGTGGTCCTGCACCCGCGGCATCGAGCTGTGCTTCCGCCCGGTGACGGCATCCGCCGACTGGGTGAGGGACCGGTGACCTGGTCGACGGGCCAGCCAGCTGCTGACGCCGAGGTGGTCGTCTGGGCGGTCGGACGCGTGGAGCCCAACACGAGTTGGCTGCCGCAGGACCTGCTGGACGAACGCGGTTTCGTCCGGGTCGGTCCGACCCTGCAAGCTGTCGGCCACAGCAATGTGTTCGCCGTCGGTGACGTGGCAGCCACCGACCCGCTACGCACGTCTGCCCGCAACCAGGGACACAAACTGGTGGCGCACAACGTCCGGGCACACCTGTCAGGGCGCGCTCTCAAGAGTTATCGCCCGCCCCGTCGTCGTTGGGGTTCGGTCCTCGGGGCACAGCGTGACGGACTGGTGGTGTTCGCCCCGAACGGACGACGGTTCCGCTTCCCCGTCTGGTCGGTCGAGACACTGCTGCAGCGCTTCGTGGTGCGTCGTGGCATCTACGGTGGTGTGCGAGCACCGGCAGCGGCGCGGATCCCTCCGAGGTCGTCGTCCTCACTCACCAGTCGTCGTCTCGACGCCTGACTGGGCTTCCGCGGTTCAGGACCGAAGATGAACGCCGGCGACCCGGGCGGGACTGCCGGCCACCGACGCCACCGCGGCCTCCACCCGGTCCGCCGGTCCGGCGACGAAGAGGAACTCGGTGTTGCGCAGGTGCGAGACCGTGCCGGTGCGCTCGCCGGACGGGCTGTGGATGCCGATCCGCGCACCGACGTAGCGACGTGAGTCGAAGGCGACCTGCTGTACGTCGGCGTACCCGGCATCGCGGAGCAGCCTCGTCATCGCCTCTCCGGACAGCCACGACTCATCGTTGTAGGAGACGACCACCACCTCGGCGCGCGCCTTCGCCACCAGGTCGGCCAGCGCCAACGGCATCTCTCGCTTGCGGTTGAAGATGCTCTTGGTGCGCGGGTCCCGGGCGTCGACGCGCTTGCACGCAACGCCGTAGTGGTCAGGTGCGTCCCACCGGACCAAGGTCTCCCAGACGTGGTAGTTGGTGAAGTAGCGGTGCTGGTTGTACGGCGGGTCGAGATACATCAGGTCGACCGGCGGGAGCTCGTCGACCACGGTCATCGCGTCCCCCACCACGGTGCGGCCCGGCCCCGGAAGCAGCGCGGGACGACGCAACTGCAGCTGGTTGAACGACCGCGGCGCCCACTGCTTCAGGTAGGCCATCTGCTGGCCAGTGGTCGAGTCGACCCGGTCGGCCGCCTGCATCAGGCTGGTCAGCAGCACCGGGAAGAGCGGCGAGTTGCGGTGGTCCTGCTCGAGCGCGTCGCGGATCGCGTCGACCCGCATGCCGTTGACGGGCTGGAAGAAGCGCGCACGCTCGCAGAAGGTCTCGGTGAAGTACCCCCGCCGCCCGGGCAGCGCAGCAAGGCGGCCCAACGCGTCGTCCAGCTCCTCGAGGTCCACCACCGTGGCATCAGTCGCCACGTAGCAGTCGCTCAGCACCCCGGAGTAGCTGGCGATGTCGACGGCGGTGACGTGCAGGCCGCGCCGCTTGAACTCCTGCGCGACCCTCGTCGTACCGGTGAAGAGGTCGACG
The DNA here is from genome assembly GCA_040393845.1 of Nocardioides daejeonensis. GTDB lineage: Bacteria > Actinomycetota > Actinomycetes > Propionibacteriales > Nocardioidaceae > Nocardioides > Nocardioides daejeonensis_A. The sequence goes on along the minus strand of JBEBTI010000049.1, from coordinate 13,236 downwards.
GCAGTGAGCGCGCCGGTCGCCACCGCCATCTCGCCGAGCACGGGGACCAGGGCACGTTTGGAGCCCAGGTACTTGATCATGCTCGCACCCTACGTTCGCGCGGACCCGAGTCCCGGTAGCGAACCCGGCAACTATCTCTTGCCGCCGTGCAACAAGCCGATCAAGGTGGCCAACTTGTCCTCCGTTGCGGCAGTGCGCGCAAAGGTCATCAGCTGGAGTGGGGACCTGAACCTCTGACGCGCGACCGAGTGGGCGTAGCAGAACTCCCGCAGTCCATCATCTCCGTGGATCCTTCCGAACCCGGAGTCACCGACGCCGCCGAAGGGCAGGGACGGCACCAAGGCAAAGCTCAGCACCGAGTTGACCGCGACCATGCCGGAGCGGATCCGGTCGGCGATCTCCTGTCCGCGTCGTTTGCTGAAGACCGAGGCAGCCAAGTGATAGCGGCTGTTGTTGGCGACCCGCACCGCTTCGTCCATGTCGGCCACCTTGCGCACGACCAGCGTCGGTCCGAAGGTCTCCTCGACATTGGCGATCGAAGAGTCGGGTACGTCGACCAACAGCGCCGGCTGCACCACCTGCCCGTCAGGACTCGATCCACCGACCAGGATTCGTCCGCCGTCGGCAATCGCCGCCTCGATGTGGCGAGTGATCACCTCGACCTGTGACGGCATCGTGATGGGACCGACCGGGGCCTGCGCATCGGCTCCAGCTCGCAGACCCCGCATCTGCTCCGAGAGCAGAGCGACGAACTCGTCGTACACCGCCTCGTGAACGACCACGCGCTCGACCCCGATGCAGGTTTGACCAGCATTGGCGACGCCACCCCACAGCGCCGAGGTGACGGCGGCGGCGAGGTCGGCGTCCTCGTCGACGATCAGAGCGTCCTTGCCGCCACACTCGGCGACGATCGGGGTGAGGGTCTCGGCACAGGCGGCCATCACCTTCTTGGCAGTCGCCGTCGAGCCGGTGAAGGCGATCTTGTCGACCCCGGAACGACACAGTGCCGCTCCCGTCGCGGCGTCGCCGGTCACCAGTTGGAGAACCGGATGCTCGGGCACCACCTGACTGAACGCATCCACCAGCCAGGCCCCCACGCCCGGGGCGAACTCACTCGGCTTGAACACCACCGCATTGCCGGCCGCCAAGGCATAGACGATGGAGCCCAACGGTGTGAAGACCGGATAGTTCCACGGCCCGATCACCCCGATGACACCCAACGGCTTGTATTCGACGGTGGCGCCGAGGTGGACATTGACCGGGCCGGTGGCGACCCGTCGTCTGCGCAGCACCCTCGGCGCGTGCCTTCCGGCCCAGGCCAGGTGGTCGAGCACCAGGGCGACCTCGAGGTAGGCGTCGCTGTGCGGCTTGCCCATCTCGTCGTGCACGACCCCGGCGAGTTGGTGCATCCGTCGCGCGATCAGGCCGCGCAACGCGTCGAGGCGGCGACGGCGTTCGGCATGTCCCAACTCGCTCCACCAGGCCCCCGCAACGCGAGCCCGGGCGACTGCCGCCTCGACCTCGGCAGCCGAGTGCACCGGCCATGTGCCGACCACCTCACGGGTGCCGGGGTTGCAGACGTCGAAGGTGACGACGTCGGTGGTCTCTTGGACGGTCATCGAACGACCTCCGTGGTTCGGGCGGGTGTGGTGCGCGCGAGATTGGCGCCACGCAACAGGTCTGCGGCCTTCTCACCGATCATGATCGAGGGCGCGTTGGTGTTGCCCCTGGTCACCTTCGGCATGACCGACGCATCTGCCACCCGGAGGCCTTCGACGCCGTACACCCGGAGGTCGGCGTCCACGACAGCGGTGGCGCCGGTGCCCATGCTGCAGGTGCCGACGGGGTGGAACAAGGTCTGGGTCCATTGCGCGATGTGTTGGTCGATCGCCGCATCGCTGTCGTCGACACGCAGGAAGGGGCCGTCCAACAGCTCTGCCAACGGCCCTTGGTTGGCGATCTCGACTGCTTGGCGGCAGCCGGCGCGGAGTGCAGCCAGGTCGGTCGGTTCACTGAGGTAGGCCGGATCCAGTTCGGGCTTCCAGCGCGGGTCCGGTCCGCGCAGCCGGAGCCGACCGCGGCTGGCGACGTCGACGAGCACGACGCCGGTGGTGAATTTTGGACCTGTCGGCTCCCGCAAGCCGTTGTCGTAGAACCCCGTGGGGGCTGCAATGTATTGGATGTCCGGACCCTCGAGGCCGGCCCGCGTGGTGACGAAACCACCGGTCTCGCCGACATTGGACGACAGTGGACCTCCTCCGGTCGCCTGCCACTGGATGAGTCGGGCAGGCGTGACGTGATGCCAACCCAGGTCCTTGCCGCGTGTGTCCCACACCATCGGCGTGACCGGATGGTCCTGAAGGTTGGCACCCACACCGGGCAGGTCCACGGCGACGTCGATGCCGACGTCTCGGAGGTGGTCAGCCGGCCCGATACCGGAGAGCATCAGCAGTTGTGGCGAGTTGATCGCGCCGCCACTGAGCACGACCTCGGCATCCGCCCAGGCCACCTGTTCTTGGCCAGAGCTCCGGTGCGCCACCCCCACCGCCCGGGTCCCGTCGAGGACCACGCGGGTGACCTGTACGCCGGTGCGCACCGTCAGGTTCGGGCGCGCCAGTGAGTCGGGTCCGAGGAACGCCTCGGCGGTGGACCAGCGTCGCCCCTTGCGGCACGTCACCTGGTAGTGGCCCGCGCCCAGCTGCGTCTCGCCGTTGAAGTCCGCGTTGGCCGGCAACCCGGCCGCCAGGGCGGAGTCGACCCACGCACGGGTGGTGGGATAGGTCCATCGGCGGTCCTCGACGTGGAGCGGACCGTCGGCCGAGTGGAAGCGGCTTGCTCCGCGCGAGTTGTTCTCGGAGCGCAAGAAGTAGGGCAGGACGTCGTCGTAGGACCAGCCGACCGCACCGAAGTCCCGTTGCCAGCCGTCGAAGTCGGCACGAGCGCCCCGCACGTACATCATCGCGTTCATCGAGGAACAGCCTCCGAGCGCCTTCATCCGCGGCCAGTAGGCGCGTTGTCCACCGAGTGCTGACTGCGGAGTGGTCTCGTAGTTCCAGTCCCACTTGGTCTTGAACAAGCTGGTGAAGGCCGCCGGAATCGAGATCTCGCGGGCCTGGTTGACCGGACCTGCCTCCAGCAGCAGCACCGACGTCCCGGGATCCTCGGCCAGCCTGGACGCCAGTGCGGCACCCGCGCTTCCTGCTCCGACGACGATGTAGTCGTGGGTTTCTCGCTCCGGCATTGCGCCTACCTCCAAGGTGGATGGGTGTGACGACAGCCACATCGCTGCAGTGGCACGAGTCCACCACAGGAGGACTTCCCCTGCCTTGGGCCGTGCTGTCAGAATCGCGCCCAGCGACTGGACTTTCCTCACAAGGACGTGCAATGTCAACGGAACTCACCAGATGGGTCCAGGAGTACGTGGCCGAAGCCTCGCGCGACGACCGGGTCGACGCATTCGTCGACCGCGTCGACGACGCCATCCTCGCAGCGCTTCCAGAACTCGCTGCGGATCCGGCACTGGTGGCCGACCTGCATGCGAGCACGCGTGCCCAGTTCGTGGTGTTCCTCAGTCTGCTGGAACGCGTCGAGCAGCAACTGTTGCTGCCGCCGCAGGCCGTCGACCTCGCCCTCTCGATCGCACGCCGTCAGTTCGAACTACCGGTGTTGCTGACGGTCTATCGGGTGGCAGCCGACCAGGTCTGGAAGTTCTTCTGCGACGTGGCTGAGCAGGTGCCCGCGAACGGGCCACCACGGTTCGACGTACTCACCTATCTGTGGGACCACGGCGGCACCTGGATCAATCGAGCCGTGGAGCAACTGATCGGTGTCTTCCACACCGAACGCGATGTTCTCCGCAGCGGGGCGCTGGCTCGGCGCACCGAGACCGTCCACGCCCTGATCCGGGGTGATGACGTTCCGCCCGACGAAGCAACGACACTGCTCGAACACCCGGCGCGAGGCGTCCACACGGCTTTGGTGTTGTGGTCTGAGCGCGACACGTCCGACTCCCTCACCGCCTTGAACCGGACGATCGCGGCGCTGGCCCAGTCTGCCGGCGCAGCAGAGTTGAGCGTCGCGGCTGGCCGTGGCGTCCTCTGGTGCTGGCTCACCGCTCCGCAACCGCTTGCAACCCCACGTCTCGAGGTTGCCTTCCTGGCGACCGGCCCGCCGGACCATCGGGTCGCAGTGGGCTGTCCGGGAGTCGACCTCGAGGGCTTCAGGGACAGCCATCGCGAAGCCGTGGAGGCACAGCGGCATGCGTTTGCCACCGATTCGGGTGACGCATTCACGGCGTACAGCGACGTCGAGCTGGCCTGCCTGACGGCGGGCAACGAGGAGGGGGTGCGGGCACTGGTACGCCGCGAGTTGGGCAGTCTGGCGACCGAAGCCAGCGGCAACGAACGACTCAGAGCGACGCTCCTCTCCTATCTGGACAACGGTGGCAGCGTCGAACGCACCGCGGCCGAACTCTTCATCCACAAGAACACCGTGCGCTATCGCCTCGCCCAGGCTGAGGAGCAGCTCGGCCACTCCCTCACCGAGCGCCGTGGTCACCTGACCCTGGCGCTCCATGCGTTGCCACGCCTGAACCAGTGAATCGACAAAGTTGTACGCCGAACACAATCGTGGCCACGGAACTCCCGGAAGGCGCCGTCCGCCCAGTCGGCCACAGCAGAGTCGACGGATTCTTGCGCATCTGCACATCGCCACGCCGTTGCAGCGTGAGCGATTTGGCGAAGGGGCCCATAACGCGGCCAATGTTGCGTAGTTTTGATCAGTATGGGAGCGAAGGACACGACCGGTCGGCCGGAGGATCCCGGCCTCGGTCTGATCGACCAGTGGTTGGCACGCCGCAACGATGCCGCCGAGGCCGAGGAGGCTGCGGGCGACGAAACGTCGTCCGAGACCGTCGCGACCCCGAGCCGGCCCGCTCCCCCAGAGCTCCCGGAGCAACCGCCGGCTGCGCCGGAGCCGATCTCGTCGGCGAAGGACCGCCTCGCGGCAGCACGCCGGGCGAACGCAGAATCGACCGGTACGACGACCTCCCACCAGCGCTCCCGCGGCGCAGCCCCCGACCGCGACGGCGAGCCTCCCACCCCGGTGGCTCCCCGTCGGTTCGACCTGGCCGCAGCGCGCGAGCAGGGCCGGCTCGCCGAGGAGGCAGCCGCTGCTGAGCAGCCAGACGCTCCCGGCTCGGACCCGCTGACCGCTGGTCCCGTGCCTGATTCCGACACGATCCGCCAGCCGGACCCTGCAGTCGCGCCGCCGGCGCCAGCTGCGTCGGGCGAGCCCCAGCAAGGCGCTGAGCAACCAGCCCCGGTGGGTTCCGCCCGTGAGCGCCTGGCAGCCCAGCGCAAACGCGGGACCGACTCGCGGCGCAACCTCGCGGCAGAGATCTTCGGCGCGGTCAACCCGGCTGACGCCGTCCCGGAGCCGGTCGAGACGACGACTGCACCGGCAGCACCCGCGGCGGACCGGCTCCCCGTCGAGACCGACCCGCCGTTGTCGACGGCCGAGACCCCTGCAGTTGTGCATGAGAGCACATCGCCGACCCACACCCCGGCCGACGATGTCGCTCCGGAACCTGTCGAGCGGGCAACCGCTGCGGCCCCCACCGACGAGACCCCCTCAGCCGCACCGAGTCCCGGACTGTCCGACTCCGACGAGCGACGCGAACGGCTGGCCCGAATGGTGCGCCAGCGTCGTACGCCGATCGATGACGTCGCCCCCTCGGCTCCGGCTGCCACCGACCGGGTTCCGACGGCTGACGTGGCCTCGGAAGTCGAGACGACCGAGGCGATCCAGCCATCCGCACCCGAATCCGCACCCGCCGCGGTCGAGCCGGCCCCGGCGCCCGACCCGATTGCCCCACAGGTTCCGGCAGCAGAGACTCCGGCAGCAGAGGCTCCCGCCCCAGAGGTTCCGGCAGCAGAGGCCCGGGAGCAGGCCGAGCGCCCGGGCGAGCAGGACGGCCCCCGGACCGAGACAGCAACAGAGGTGCCGCGGCGCGCCGGCAACGGCAAGCACAAGGCAGAGGTGGAGACCCCGGCCGCTCCGAGCGACGAGGCCGAACTGGACACCGCTGTGATGGAGCCGGCTCTTCAGGCGGTGCTGCGTGCGGTCGAGGCGGCAGAACGGGAGCAGCCGAAGAAGAGTCGGTTCCGGCGAGGGAAGGGGTCAGCCAAGCAGGCCGCGCCGGAACCGGGGATCGATCTGCGGCCAGCGACGACCGAAGTCCCGGACACGGACGACCCTGCCTTCCTCCTCGACGCGGCGGTGGCCCGTGGCCTGCAGCAGGAGCCGACCGCTCCGGCCACCCCGTCGCGGCGCGACAAGGCGGACCGCAAGCCCGCAGAGTCCGCCCCCACGCGCCCGGCTCCGGCGGAGGACGTGACACCGCCGGCGCCCCTCGACCCAATGGCGGTGTTGCTGCGTGCCACGTCAGCGGCCACGCAGGAGCACGACGACACCGAAGCCCAGCAGCCGGCAGCCAGAGCCGGCGCCGAACCCACGGCCAAGTCCGAGCCCCGACCCGAGTCCACGCCGTCGGCACCGGGCGTCGTCGACATCGAGTTCGACGGCGCGGTCCGGCCCGAACCCAGCCACCGACCCCGCACGATGGCTGACCGCGCGAAGGACGAGGCGCGGCGAGCCGAGGCCGCCCGCGCTGCCATCGTGTCCGAGGTCGCCGGCGGCGAGCCCGCGCCGGTTGCAGTCCCCACACCTCGCGCGACCGCCGCACCGCGCCGAGGCGACGTACCCGAGTTCGTGAAGTTCTCCCCGCGCCGATCGACTCGTCAACTGCTCGGCGTGCTTCTCTTCCTCGCACTCGTCGGCACCATCGGCACCGGTTATCTCGCCTGGGACACCGAAGGCACGGCCGAGATTGCGGTGGCGGCCACGATGGGACTGCTGACGCTGATCCTGTGGAGCGCCTTCTCAACGGCAGATCCCGCTCAGGTCAGCATCGAGCGGGGCGTCCTGGACGTCGTCGCGAAGGACAGTCACTATCGCTTCGACCTGGCCAGCCCCTACACCGAAGTGACCGTCAAGGGCGCACCGGGCAAGCGGAACTGGCAGGTGCAGATCATGCGCCGCAGCATGCCGCCGTACGTCGTCGACTCCAGCATGGTCGACCCCCACGAGTTCCACCCGATCCTGGAGCACTACCGCGCAGAGGCCGAACGCAACGCGGTCGAGGCGTCGAAGCGCCGCAGCCGTCGGTGAGCCCACGTGGCCGGTCGCGTGGCAACCGATCATCTCGGGGTCGCTAGGGTGCGACCATGTTCGACGAGCGCATCCAGGAGATGACCCGGGCCGACCTCGACCGTGAGCGCGAGGTCGCAGGTGGGCTCGCCGAAGCCACCCGCGGACTGGTCGACGCCGTGATCCGCAGCACCGTGGACGACGACGAGATGCGTGCGGTGCGCGCCGAGATTGACCGTCTCACCGAGCGTCTACGCGTCTCCCAGATCCCGGGCGCGTTCGGCGTCTCCCACACCAAGGACGGCACCGTGCGTGGCCACGGCAACGCAGTGGTCGGCATGCGCAACGCGGTCGCCCCGCCCCTCACGGTCCGCTACGAGGACGACGGCCGGGTGTGGAGCGACGTGTGCCTGGGGGCGGCGTACGAGGGCCCTCCCGGCCTGGTCCATGGCGGGGTCAGCGCGTTGCTCCTGGACCAACTGTTGGGCGAGGCTGCTGCGGCGGGGGCCGCGCCGGGGATGACCGGCACGCTGACGCTGCGCTACCGCCGAGGTACGCCGCTGGGCGACCTCCGTCTGGAGGCCAAGATCGAGCGGGTCGAGGGTTGGAAGAGCATCGTGCGGGGCACGATCTCCGACGCCGAAGGTGTCACCGTGGAGGCCGAGGGAATCTTCGTGTTGCCACGCTGGGCCCGGGAGAAGATGGAGAACCGCCCGGCCCGCTTCGAGTGATCTCGAGCGGCCCGAGCGGGTACGCCGGGTGCTTGCGGGTCAGGCGTCGGCGTGCACTCCGCGCTCACCGGCATCGGTGAGGCGGGACTCCTCGGCCGCCTTGGCCTCGAGCTCGGCACGGCGCTCGGTGTCGCGCGCGGCGATCCAGGCATCCATCTCGCCGGGTTCGCTGACCAAGCCCTTCGTGCCTCCCTCGAGGCGTTCGAGGGCCTGACGGGCGAAGATCTGCTGCTCGGTCACGGTGCGTTCGGAGCGGTCGTTGCCGACGAAGGTGATCGCCCACGACAGCAGGGCACCGACCCGGTTCTTGAAACCGGTCAGGTAGATCAGGTGGATCACGAGCCACATCAGCCAGGCCACCAGGCCGTTCATCTTCAGCTTGCCCACGCTGGCGACCGCGCGGAACTTGCTGATGATGGCCATCGAGCCCTTGTCGAAGTACTTGAACGGCCCCTGTGGTGCCTTGCCCCGCAGTCGGCCGTCGATCTCCTTGGCAGCGAACTTGCCACCCTGGATCGCCACCTGCGCGACTCCCGGCAGGTGATCGAGGCTGATCATGTCGCCCAGCACGAACACTTCGGGGTGTCCGGGGAGGGTGAGATCGGGGTTGACCGCGATCCGGCCGGCGCGGTCGAGTGGTGCGCCGGTCTGGTCGGACAGGGTCTTGCTGAGCGGGTTGGCCTGGACCCCGGCCGCCCAGATCTTGGCAACCGAGTCGATGCGGCGAACGCTGCCGTCCTTGTACTTGACCTCGAGGCCGCGCTCGTCGACGGCAGTCACCATCGCGCCGAGTTCGACCTCGACGCCGATCTTCTCCAACTCGCTCTTCGCCTTCGCGCCGAGCTTCGCGCCGAAGGGCGGGAGCACCTGCGGAGCTGCATCGAGCAGGATCACTCGCGCCTGACGGCTGTCGATCGCTCGGAAGTCGCGTTTGAGGGTCTTGTGGGCCAGTTCGGCGATCTGGCCGGCCATCTCCACGCCGGTGGGGCCGGCGCCCACGACCACGAAGGTCAGCAGGTGGTCGTAGGACTCGCCGCGTGCCGCTGCGTTCTCGGCCATCTCGAAGGCGCCGAAGATCCGACCGCGCAGTTCCAGCGCGTCGTCGATGCTCTTCATGCCCGGCGCGAACTCGGCGAAGTGGTCGTTGCCGAAGTAGGACTGGCTGGCGCCCGCCGCGACAACCAGGCTGTCGTAGGTGGTCACCGTCTCGCGACCGAGCACGTGGTGAGTCACCGTGCGCGCCTCGAGGTCGATGCCGGTGACCGTGCCCAGCAGCACCTGCGCGTTCTTCTGCTTGGCCAGGACCTCTCGCGTCGGCGGCGCGATCTCGCCCTGAGACAGGATGCCGGTGGCCACCTGGTAGAGCAGTGGCTGGAAGAGGTGGTGTGTCGTCTTGGCGACCATCGTCACCTCGACGTCGGAACGTCGCAGGGCCTTGGTCGTGAACAGGCCTCCGAAGCCGGAGCCGATGACCACCACTTGGTGCTTGCCGTTGTTCACTTCTGCCATCCCCTGAGGGCCTTTCTGACGTCGTTCGTCTTCTCGCATTGTCCCACCAGACGGAGCTGGGGACGAATCGGACCCGGGAGGTGACCCCGGATCTCACTACGTTCTCCACAAGTTGGTGTTTGAAGCACGTGCCGATCGGGTAGAACGGAGTGAGATACCCCACTCACCCTCTCGGGGCGAGCCGCCAGGAGACTCGGAGTGCCGCTGACAGAACCGGTCAGGACTCTGGAGACCAGCCCGCAATCCGTCAAGGATGCACGCCGCTGGGCGACTCTCGCCTGCCGTGAACTGGGCCGCGACGACTTGGTCGACTCCGCTGCGCTGGGCATCTCCGAACTCGTCACCAACGCGCTGCTGCACGGCGCCCCGCCGATCCGAGTGCGCCTGCGCGGCACCGCACACCACCCGCGCCTCGAGGTCTCCGACGGCTCACCGGTCGCTCCGGTACCCAATCCCCGCTCGGCCGACCACACCGAACTCGACCCTGAGTCGCTGTTGACGACCGTCGGGCGCGGACTCGCGGTGGTCGCCATGCATTCGGTCGCCTGGGGCTCCTACCGCAACGACGAGGGCAAGACGGTCTGGTTCGAGCCGACACCGGCGGCGGTCGAGACGCCACCTGCCGTCGAGTTCGAGGACCTCTCCTCGCAGCCCGACGAACCGGTCCGCGACGACGAGGGTCACGTCGTACTCCTGCGTCGACTGCCGGTCTCCAGTTATCTGGCGTGGCACGTCCACGTGAGCGACCTGCAACGCGAGTTGCGGCTGCTCTCCCTCGCACACGAGTCGGCGTACCCGATGGCGCGCGAGTTGTCCGAACTGTTCACCCAGTTCGCCACCCAGGTACGCCGGATCCGGGGTCTCGCCGACGTACGCCACGCGAACTCCGACACCGTTGACATCGAAGTGCGGATTCCGCCCGATGCGCCGGTGCTGATGGCGAAGATGACCGACGTGCTGGAACTCGCGGACGCGTTCTGTCGCGCCGAGCGGATGCTGACCCCGCCGATCGGTGACGAGTTGCTGTCCTTCCAGCGTTGGCTGCTCGGAGAGTTCATCTGGCAACCCGAGGGCCGGGAGCCACTCCCCTACTCGTAGCCGAGCTCGTGGAGACGCGCGTCGTCGATGCCGAAGTGATGGGCGATCTCGTGCACGACCGTGATGTGCACCTGCTCCACCAGATCGTCGACGTCGAGAGCAAAACGCTGCAACGGCAACCGGAAGACGAAGATCCGGTCCGGGAGACCGTCGTGGTTCGCCGTGCGCTCGGTGAGGGCCACCCCGTCGTACAACCCGAGCAGGTCGGGGTCATCGGCCGGCGCCTCGTCCTCGACCAGCACCACCACGTTGCGCACCAGCGCCGCCAGCTCGTCGGGGACCTCGTCGAGTGCTCGGTCGACCAGTGCTTCGAACTCGTCACGCCCGATCTCGACCACGCCCGCAACCTACCCGTCGTCCGTCGCGGTGTGCGTGTGCATCCGCACTCCGGCGTCGTTGAAGATGCTGAGCACCTGCGCCGGACGCGACCCGACGGCAGACATGCAGTGCGGAATGCGGGTGTCGAACTCGGCCGCCTCGCCGCGAGCCAGGACCAGGTCCTGGTCACCCAGGATCAGTCGTAACCGCCCGGAGAGCACATAGAGCCATTCGAAGCCGTCGTGCACCCGCGGCTCCGGCACCTCGGACACCGGCGGATAGGTGATCCGGTAGGTGCTCACCGGCGACCCCTCGGGCGTCAGCGGTGCGATCACCAACCCGTCGCGGTGCACCACCGGGCGACGTACTCGAGGGTCCGGGACGGAGGAGGTGATCAGGTCGTCGATGCCGATACCGAGTTGGCGGGTCAGCGGCAGCAGCAGCTCCAAGCTGGCCTGCCGTTTGCCTGACTCGAGGCGCGACAGCGTGCTCGGCGACATGCTGGCCCTCGCAGCGAGTTCGTCCAGGGTCCAGCCGCGGCTGTGCCGGAACGCCCGGAGCCGAGGGCCCACCTGCTCGAGATCGTCACCCATGGAAGCTCCTTGCCATTCTTGCAAGATTGTTTGCGTTCTCAGCATTGTGTCAGTCAACTGGTCACATGGAGAAGAACTGGGACGTGATCATTGCCGGCGCCGGAGTCGCCGGCCTTTCCGCAGCGTTGACCTTGGGCCGGGCACGAAGGCGCGTGCTGGTCGTCGACGCCGGCGAACCGCGCAACCGCTTCGCGGCACACATGTACGGCGTGCTCGGCCACGACGGACTCGACCCCGCCGAGCTGCTGCGCCGAGGTCGCGAGGAGGTGGCCGCCTATGACGTCACCGTCGCGGCCGGCGAGGTGCAGCAGGTCGTCGAGACCGACGACGGCATGGCCGTCACCCTGCGCGACGGCCGGACCCTGCTTGCGCGAGCAGTGGTCGCCGCAACCGGTCTGCGCGACGAGCTGCCCGCCGTACCCGGGCTGGCCGAGCGGTGGGGATCCGGCGTCGCGCACTGTCCCTACTGCCACGGATGGGAGGTCCGCGACCAACGGATCGGCGTGCTCGGGACCTCCCCGCTGTCCACCCACCAGGCGGAGTTGCTCCGCCAGTGGACCGACCGCCTGACCTTCTTCACCGCCGGAGCCGGAACGCTCGACCCGGCAGTGCGAGGACGACTGGAGGCCCGTGGCGTCACGCTCGTCGACACACCGGTGGCCGAGGTGCTGGGCGACGCCGATGCGATCACCGGCGTCCGCCTTGCCGACGACAGCGAGGTCGCTCTGGACGCGATCTTCTGCGCTCCGACCCCGCGGCCGCACGAAGAGTTCCTCGCGGGCCTCGACCTGGACCGCGCCGACAACCCGATGGGCAACTTCATCGCCGTCGACCCGACCGGGCAGACCAGCCATCCCCGCGTCTGGGCGATCGGCAACGTGACCAACCCCGGAGCCAACGTCGCGATGTCGCTCGGCGCGGGCGCAATGGCCGGCGCCATGGTCAACATGGCGCTGGTCACCGAGGAGTTCGACCTGGCCGTCGCCGGCACGGGCTCCGACGTGGTCGAGCACTGGGAGAGCGAGTACGCCGGCGACGCACCTCGCTGGTCAGGTCGGGTGAATGCCACGGTCGCCGACGTGGTCCGCGAACTTCCTGTCGGTCAGGCACTCGAGCTCGGCTGCGGCGAGGGCGGCGACGCGGTGTGGCTGGCCGAACAGGGTTGGCAGGTGACTGCAGTGGACATCTCCAGCACCGCAATCGCCCGTGGCGCCGGAGCCGCTGCCGGACGCGGCGTGGCAGACCGGATCAGTTGGATCAGCCACGACCTGTCGACCTGGACCACCGAGGAGCACTTCGACCTCGTCACTGCGGCCTTCTTCCACTCCGAGGTGGAGTTGGCGCGCACCGAGATCGTGCGGCGTGCCGCCCAGCAGGTCAGCCCCGGCGGGCATCTGCTGCTCGTCTCCCACGTGTTCGAGTCCGACGCCGACATCCCGCCGTGGGCGCACCGTCACGACGAGGCCGACCACGGGCACGGACATGGACACGGGCCTGTGCTGCCGACACCGGACGAAGACCTGGCTGAGCTCCGGCTCGACCCGTCCTCGTGGCGGATGGTGCGCAGCGAGATCCGAACACGTGAAGCAACGGGTCCGGACGGCCGGCAGCGTGCCACCATGAAGGACGGCGTGGTGCTGGTGCAGCGGCTCCCAGCCTGAGCGCGAGGCCTCGACAGGCTCAACGACGAAGCGCTCCGGATCTGATGATCCGGAGCGCTTCTTCTGCGACCCTGACGAGACTCGAACTCGCGACCTCCGCCGTGACAGGGCGGCGCG
>JBEBTI010000048.1:0-16750 GCA_040393845.1 Nocardioides daejeonensis | reverse complement strand
TGATGTCGTTCGACGAGGGCACCCGTTTCCAGGTGCTCGCGCCGGTGATCCGCGGTCGCAAGGGCGAGTACGTCGAGTTGTTCCGTTCGCTGCAGAGTCAGGGTTTCTCGCGGGTCCGGGTCGACGGAGAGACCAAGACCCTCGACACCGTGATTGCCGGCCCGGTGATGAACAAGCAGCAGAAGCACACCATCGAGGTCGTCGTCGACCGACTGGCGGTCAAGGAGTCGGCCAAGCGTCGGCTCACCGACTCGGTCGAGACTGCGCTCAACCTGGCCGGTGGACTGGTGCTCGTCGACTTCGTCGACCGGCCCGAGGACGACCCTGACCGCGAGCTGCGGTTCTCCGAGAAGATGGCGTGCCCCAATGAGCACGTGCTCGACACCGACGAGCTCGAACCACGGTCGTTCTCCTTCAACTCACCGTTCGGCGCCTGCCCCGACTGCACGGGTCTGGGCACCCGGATGGAGGTCGATCCCGAACTGGTCGTGCCCGACCCGGGCGCGAGCCTCGGTGAGGGAGCGATCCAGCCGTGGAGCGGTGCCCACATCGCCGACTACTTCCTCCGCCTGCTCGGCGGACTCGGCGACGAGTTGGGCTTCGACCTCAACACCCCGTGGGAGCAGTTGCCGGCCAAGATCCAGAGGATCGTCCTCGAGGGCCATTCCACCAAGGTGCACGTCCGCACCAAGAACCGCTACGGCCGGGTCCGGTCCTACCACGCCGCGTTCGAGGGGGTCCGTCCCTACATCGAGCGGCGACACCGCGAGGCCGAGAGCGACACCAGCAGGGAGCGCTACGAGGGCTACATGCGTGAAGTGGCCTGCCCGACCTGCGGCGGCAGCCGGCTCAAGCCGGTCTCCGTCGGGGTCACCCTCGGTGCGCGCGAGGCAGGCGGACTCAACATCGCCGAACTCTGTGCCCTGCCGATCAACGAGACCTCCGACCGCCTGCGCCGCCTCGAGTTGTCCGTGCGGGAGAAGCAGATCGGCGAGCGGGTCCTCAAGGAGATCCAGGAGCGGCTCAACTTCCTGCTCGACGTCGGCCTCGACTACCTCTCGCTCGACCGTCCGTCCGGGTCGCTCTCCGGAGGTGAGGCGCAGCGGATCCGGCTCGCGACCCAGATCGGTGCCGGCCTGGTCGGTGTCCTCTACGTCCTCGACGAACCGTCGATCGGCCTCCACCAGCGCGACAACCAGCGCCTCATCGAGACGCTGATCCGGCTCAAGAACCTCGGCAACACCCTGATCGTCGTGGAACACGACGAAGACACCATCCGCACCGCCGACTGGGTGGTCGACATCGGTCCGGGCGCCGGTGAGCACGGTGGCCAGGTGGTGCTCTCGGGCACCGTCGAGGAGTTGCTGGCCTCACCCGACTCGGCGACTGGTGGCTATCTGTCCGGACGGTTGTCGATCCCCGTTCCGGAGGTACGCCGACCGCGCACCAAGGGGCGCGACCTCACCGTCCACGGTGCCAAGGAGCACAACCTCAAGGACGTCACCGTTGACTTCCCGCTCGGGCTCTTCGTCGCGGTCACCGGGGTCTCCGGGTCCGGCAAGTCCACGTTGGTCAACGACATCCTCTACACCGCGCTGGCCAAGGAGTTGCAGCGCGCCCGCGCCGTCCCCGGTCGCCACCGCAAGATCACCGGGTTCGAGCACGTCGACAAGGTGATCCACGTCGACCAGTCGCCGATCGGGCGCACGCCGCGCAGCAACCCGGCGACCTACACCGGCGTGTTCGACCACGTCCGCAAGCTCTTCGCCTCCACCCCGGAGGCCAAGATGCGCGGTTACCTCCAGGGTCGGTTCTCGTTCAACGTCAAGGGCGGCCGCTGCGAGGCGTGCACCGGTGACGGCACGATCAAGATCGAGATGAACTTCCTCCCCGACGTCTACGTGCCGTGCGAGGTCTGCCACGGCGCGCGCTACAACCGGGAGACGCTTGAGGTGCGCTACAAGGGCAAGTCGATCGCGGAGGTGCTCGACATGCCGATCGAGGAGGCGGCCGAGTTCTTCGCTGCCGTGCCCGCGATCGCGCGCCACATGAAGACCCTCAACGAGGTGGGTCTCGGCTATGTCCGGCTGGGTCAACCCGCGACCACCCTCTCCGGCGGCGAGGCGCAGCGGGTGAAGCTGGCCAGCGAGTTGCAGAAGCGGTCGACCGGACGCACCGTCTATGTCCTCGACGAGCCGACCACCGGACTGCACTTCGAAGACATCCGCAAGTTGCTCACGGTCCTGGGGCGGCTCGTCGACCAGGGCAACTCGGTGCTGGTGATCGAGCACAACCTCGACGTGATCAAGACAGCCGACTGGGTCGTCGACATGGGCCCGGAGGGTGGCAACAGGGGCGGCACCGTGGTCGTCACGGGCACCCCCGAAGAGGTGGCTGCCCACCCCGACAGCCACACCGGACGTTTCCTCGCGCCGCTGGTCGGCAGCACCCCCCGACCGGTCGCTCCGGCGGTCTCCGAGGCACCCGCCAAGAAGGCGGCCAAGAAGACCACTGCGAAGAAGGCCACCGCGAAGAAGGCCACCGCCACCGGGGCCGCCAAGGCGCCGGCGAAGAAGGCCGCAGCAACGAAGGCGCCCGCCAGGAAGACGGCGGCGAAGAAGGCATGACGGTCGCGAACGACGTACGCAGCGAGTGCGTGACAGGGCGCTCAGTAGGCTCCCCGACATGAGTGAACTCCACCGACGCCACCTGTTGACCGGTGCCGGAATCGGGTTGGGTGCTGCTGCGCTGTCGGCCTGCGGCGACGACGGCTCCGTCGCGGGGTCGGACCCGTCCGCGGCGCCCTCATCGGCCAGCACCGCGCCCAGCGCAGCGTCCACGACCGGCACCCCGCAGCCTACGGATCCGCCCGCGGCCGCCGTGCTGGCGAAGGTGTCCGAGGTCCCGGTCGGCGGGGGCATCATCCTCGCGGACGAGGAGTTGGTGCTCACCCAGCCGACCGCCGGTGATGTCCGTGCCTTCTCGGCCCACTGCACCCATCAGGGCTGTCTGGTCACCGGGATCACCAGCACCATCGACTGCAGCTGCCACGGCAGCAAGTTCGACCTCGGTGACGGCAGCCCGGTCGCCGGCCCGGCCACCGCGCCCCTGCCTGCCGAGACGGTCACGGTCGAGGGTGACTCGGTGGTGCGCGGATGAACCCGACCGGTCCGGTGATCGGACGGCGCACCACCTTCACCGGCCTTGCGGCCCTCGGTGCGGCGCTGGTGCTGGCCGGATGTGGCGGCGACGAGACCAAGGGCCCCGACGCCGTGGCGGGAGAGGTCCTGACGCGCACCGAGGAGGTCCCGGTCGGTGGCGGCATCATCCTTGCGGACAAGAAGATCGTCGTCACCCAGCCGACTGCGGGGGAGTACGCCGCGTTCTCGGCCGTGTGCACCCACCAGGCCGCGACCTTGTCGTCCGTGACGGAGCAGGGCATCCACTGCCCACTGCACGGTTCGGTGTTCTCTGCGGTGGACGGCTCGGTGGTGCATGCGCCGGCCACGTCACCACTGCGTCGGATCGAGGTCGAAGTCGTCGGCGACGAGATCCGAGTTGTCTGAACCGAACGTAGGCTTGGCACGTGGCTGACCCGTCGTCGTACCGTCCCGAGCCGGGGAGCATTCCCACCCAACCCGGGGTCTACCGCTTCCGGGACCGCCACGGACGGGTGATCTACGTCGGCAAGGCGAAGAGCCTGCGCTCCCGGCTGTCGTCCTACTTCCAGGACCTCGCCAACCTGCACCCGCGCACCCAGACAATGGTGACCACTGCGGCCAGCGTGGAGTGGACCGTGGTCAACACCGAGGTCGAGGCGCTGCAACTCGAATACTCCTGGATCAAGGAGTTCGATCCGCGCTTCAACGTCAAGTACCGCGACGACAAGTCCTACCCGTGGCTGGCGGTGACGGTCGGTGACGAGTTCCCGCGAGTGATGGTCGGGCGCGGCAGCAAGAAGAAGGGCACCCGCTACTTCGGTCCCTACAGCCACGCCTGGGCAATCCGGGAGACGGTCGACCTGCTGCTGCGGGTCTTCCCGATGCGATCGTGCTCCAACGGTGTCTTCAAGCGGTCGGAGCAGATCGGTCGTCCGTGCCTGCTCGGCTACATCGACAAGTGTGCGGCTCCGTGCGTCGGCAAGGTCAGCGCCGACGAGCACCGCCAGATCGTCGACGACTTCTGTGACTTCATGGGTGGTCGCACCAACACCCTGGTGAAGCGGATCCGCAGCGAGATGCTCACCGCCTCGGAGGCGATGGAGTATGAACGGGCCGCGCGACTGCGTGACGACCTCGGAGCGCTCGAGAAGGCACTGGAAAAGCAGGCGGTCGTGCTCGGCGACGACACCGACGTCGACGTGATCGCCCTGGCCGAGGACCCACTCGAAGTGGCGGTCCAGATCTTCTACGTCCGCGGCGGCCGGGTCCGGGGCCAGCGTGGTTGGGTCGCGGACCGGGTCGACGAGGGCGACACCGGCACCCTCGTCGAGCACTTCCTGCTCCAGTTGTACGGCGGTGAGAGCGGCGAGGCGATCCCGCGCGAGATCCTCGTCCCGGCGATGCCGCCTGACGCCCACACCCTCGAGCAGTTGCTCGGCGAGTTGCGTGGTGCGAAGGTCGCGGTCAAGGTGCCGCAGCGCGGCAACAAGCTGGCGCTCCAGGAGACCGTGGCACGCAACGCGCTGCAAGCACTCGGACTCCACAAGACCAAGCGGGCCAGCGACCTGACCACCCGCAACCGGGCGCTGGAGGAGATCCAGGAGGCGCTCGGGCTCGACGAGGTGCCCCTGCGCATCGAGTGTTACGACGTCTCCAACCTGCAGGGCACCGAGGTGGTGGCCAGCATGGTGGTCTTCGAGGACGGCCTTGCCCGCAAGAGCGAATACCGCCGCTTCGTGATCCGCTCGGTCGACGGGCAGAACGACGTCGCCTCGATGCACGAGGTGATCACCCGACGGTTCAAGCGGCTGCTCGAGGAGCAGGCATCCGGCACGGCCACCGATGCGGCCGACGGCCCGATGCTGGTCGACCCGGAGACCGGTCGACCCCGCAAGTTCGCCTATGTGCCGGGTCTGGTCGTCGTCGACGGCGGCCCGCCGCAGGTGGCCGCCGCCGTGCAGGCGCTCGCGGAGTTGGGGATCAACGACATCGCCGTGTGTGGTCTGGCCAAGCGTCTCGAGGAGGTGTGGCTGCCTGCGGAGGAGGACCCGGTGATCCTGCCGCGGAGCAGTGAAGGCCTCTACCTCCTGCAGCGGATCCGTGACGAGGCACACCGCTTCGCCATCACCCACCACCGTGGCCGTCGTTCGAAGACCATGGTGGAGAGCCTGCTCGACGACGTACCCGGTCTCGGCGAAGTGCGTCGCAAGACCCTGCTGAAGCACTTCGGTTCGCTCCGCAAGCTGCGGGCGGCGACCCCGGAGGACCTGGCGCTGGTGCCGGGCATCGGGCCCGCGACGGCCGCCGCGATCAGCGACGCGGTGCACCGTGGCGAGTCCGGATCGTCGACACTGGGGGTCAACACCGCCACCGGAGAGATCGAGGAGCACTGATGGCGTCACCCGAGCAGGCAACCGAACCGGGCGAGCTGGTCGTCGTCACCGGCATGACCGGTGCGGGGCGGAGCACAGCAGCCAAGGAGCTCGAAGACCTCGGCTACTTCGTGATCGACAACCTGCCGCCGGCTCTGCTCGGTGACGTGGTGTCCCTCGTCGACAAGTCGCGCGGCGGTCCCGCCCAACCGTTGGCCGTGGTGGTCGATGTCCGCTCCGGCGAGTTCTTCGAGGCGCTGCGCGACAGCCTCGCCAACGACACCACCGGCCGTCGAAGCACCTTGGTCTTCCTCGAGGCGGACGACAACATCCTGGTACGACGTCAGGACGCGGCGCGGCGTCCCCATCCGCTCCAGGGGGAGGGGCGGTTGCTCGACGGCCTCCAGCGAGAACGGGTCGTGTTGGCGCCCTTGCGTGGTCAGGCCGACGTGGTGATCGACACCACCAACTTCAACGTGCACCAGTTGACCGCCCGGATGGCCCAACTGTTCGGCACCCCGCAGGCGTTGAAGCTGACGATCAACGTGGTCAGCTTCGGCTTCAAGTACGGCATCCCGGTCGACGCTGACTTCGTGGCCGACATGCGATTCCTCCCCAACCCCTACTGGGTTCCGGAGCTGCGTGCCCAGAACGGGCGCGACACCGGCGTCTCCGACTACGTGCTGGGCCAGCCTGACGCCGAACGCTTCCTCGATGCGTGGCTCCCGGTGCTACAGATCGTGGCGACCGGCTATCTCCGGGAGGGCAAGCGTCACCTGACCGTGGCGATCGGTTGCACCGGAGGCAAGCACCGCAGCGTGGCGATGAGCGAGCAGATCACTGCCCGCCTCATCGAGTCGGGTTACGACGCGAGGGCCAACCACCGTGACCTCGGACGTGAGTGAGTCCAGCTCGTCCGCCATCGATCAGCTGGGACCGCTTCGGCGGGTCCCCGTGGTCGCACTGGGCGGGGGACACGGGTTGTCGGTGACCCTGTCGGCACTGCGCCGCGTCAGCGAGGACCTCACAGGTGTGGTCACAGTGGCGGACAACGGCGGTTCGTCGGGCCGGCTCCGCGAGGAGTTCGGCGTACTGCCTCCGGGCGACCTGCGGATGGCGCTGGCTGCGCTGTGCGGTGACGACGAGTGGGGGCAGACCTGGGCGCGTGTTCTCCAGCACCGGTTCAGCGGCGACGGTGAGCTCGGTGGTCACGCGGTCGGCAACGTGCTGATCACAGCCCTGTGGGAACTGTTGGGCGACCGGACCGCTGGTCTCGACTGGGTGGCGCGGCTGTTGGCGGCAGAGGGCCGCGTGCTGCCGATGGCTGACCAACCGCTCGACATCGAGGCGTGGGTGCGCGGGCTGCGCACCGAGGAGCCCGAGGCGCTCGACCTGGTGCGGGGGCAGGCGGCGGTCGCGAAGACCCCTGGCACGGTCACCTCGATCTCCCTGGTGCCTCCCGACGCGCCGGCAAACACCCACGCGTTGGAGTCCGTACGACGTGCCGAGTGGGTCTTCCTCGGTCCGGGGAGCTGGTACACCTCGGTGTTGCCGCACCTGATGCTGCCGGAGTTGCGCGACGCGATCATCCACGGCACCGGCAAGGTCGTGGTGGTGGTGAACTACCCGAGCCTCGATGCCGAGACAGATGGCTACACCTCGCTCGACCTCCTCGGTGCGCTCTTCGAGCGGGCCCCCGGTCTCCGTCTCCACGCGGTCCTCGCCGACAGCGTCATGTTGGACCACGAGCCCACCGACATCCCTGCGTTGGAGGGCGCGGTGGCCAGCGCCGGTGGCCGGCTGTGGTTGGCCGACCTGGCCAGTGACGACGGCCCTGGACGTCACGACCCGGTCAAGCTCGCGGTCGCCTGTGCGCGGATCATCGACGATGTGGAAGGATCGGGCCCATGGCGATGACAGCTCAGGTGAAGTCGGAGCTGGCGAACACCCAGACCACGAAGACCTGCTGCCGCAAGGCAGAGGTGTCGACGACCCTGCGTTTCGCAGGCGGACTTCACATCGTGAGCGGCAAGATCGTGGTCGAGGCCGAACTCGACACCGGTGCGGCGGCACGTCGTCTGCGCACCGACATCGCTGAGGTGTTCGGCCACCAGTCCGAGGTCGCCGTCGTCCAGGGTGCCGGGCTGCGCAAGGGCAGCCGCTATGTCCTGCGCGTGGTGCGTGACGGTGAGGCGTTGGCCCGTCAGACCGGCCTGCTCGACCAGCGGGGTCGACCCGTGCGCGGTCTGCCGCCCCAGGTGGTCTCCGGAGGTGGCTGCGATGCGGTGGCTGCCTGGCGTGGCGCCTTCCTTGCCCACGGCTCCTTGACCGAACCCGGTCGCAGTTCGTCACTCGAGGTCACCTGCCCAGGGCCCGAGGCAGCACTGGCACTGGTCGGCGTGGCCCGTCGCATCGGCATCCAGGCCAAGGCACGTGAGGTCCGCGGCGTCGACCGCGTGGTGATCCGTGACGGCGACGCGATCGGCGCACTGCTCACCCGTCTCGGCGCGCACGAAGCCCTGATGGCCTGGGAGGAACGCCGCATGCGGCGCGAGGTCCGGGCGACCGCGAACCGGCTGGCCAACTTCGACGACGCCAACCTCCGACGGTCGGCCCGCGCCGCCGTGGCTGCGGGTGCTCGCGTCGAGCGTGCCCTGGAGATCCTCGGCGACGGTGTGCCCGACCACCTCAAGTTGGCCGGCGCGCTCCGTCTGGAGCACAAGCAGGCCTCGCTCGAGGAGTTGGGACAACTGCACGACCCGGTGCTCACCAAGGACGCGATCGCCGGCCGCATCCGTCGACTCCTGGCAATGGCCGACAAACGCGCCGAGGAGCTCGACATCCCCGACACCGAGGCGTCCCTGACTCCCGAGATGCTCGTCGACGACGCCTGAGTCCCAATTCCCCGGTGGACCGGGTATTTGGAAGCATTGTGCTGGTAATTGCCAGCACAATGGTCCTGTTAACCCGGCCAACCGGGGAATTGCCCCAGCGCCGAGTAGTGTCGAGAGCGGAACTCGCACGTCGGACAGCACTACTCGTGAGGGGTGGCCGAGCATGACGGTGAAGGTCGGGATCAACGGTTTCGGGCGGATCGGACGCAACTTCTATCGTGCCGTGCGCGCGTCGCGGGCTGACATCGAAGTGGTCGCCGTCAACGACCTCAGCGACCTGGGCACCCTTGCCCACCTGCTCAAGTACGACACCACTCTCGGGGTCCTCGACGCCGAGGTGCGTGCGGAGGATCACCGCATCGTGGTCGGCGACAGCAGCTTCGTCGCGCACGACCAGCGTGACCCGGCCCAGATCCCATGGTCCGACCAGGACGTCGACATCGTCATCGAGTCAACCGGCATCTTCACCGACGCGGACCGGGCCCGCGTGCACGTCGACGCGGGTGGGGCTCGCAAGGTGATCATCTCGGCGCCGGCGAAGCACGAGGATGTCACCGTCGTGATGGGCGTCAACCACCAGGACTACGACCCGGAGCGGCACACGGTCATCTCCAATGCCTCCTGCACCACCAACTGTCTCGGCCCGCTGGCCAAGGTGCTCCACGACGGCCTCGGCATCCGACGCGGCCTGATGACCACGGTGCACGCCTACACCGCTGACCAGAACCTGCAGGACAACATCCACAAGGACCTGCGCCGGGCCCGCGCGGCCGCCGTCAACGTCGTCCCCACCTCGACCGGCGCAGCCAAGGCGATCGGACTCGTCATCCCCGACCTCGCCGGCATCCTCGACGGCTACGCCCTCCGGGTTCCGGTGCCGACCGGATCGGTGACCGACCTGACGGCCACGGTGGCCCGCGAAACTTCCGTCGAGGAGGTGAACGACCTCTACCGCCGGGCCGCAGACACGGGGGCGCTGGCGGCGTACCTCAGGTACTCGACCGACCCGATCGTGTCGTCGGATATCGTCACGGATCCGTCGTCGTGCATCTTCGACGCGCCGTTGACCAAGGTGATCGGTGACCAGGTCAAGGTCGTCGGGTGGTACGACAACGAATGGGGCTACTCCAACCGACTGGTCGACCTCGTCGCCCATGTCGGCGCGTCGCTCTGACCCACCGGCAATCTCGCAGAACAAGGAAGACATGTCCGCCAACGCAATGCTGACCGCTGCTCTGGGGGGATCCCTGCGCGGCAAGCGCGTCCTGGTCCGCTCTGACCTCAACGTCCCGCTCGACGGCGGCCAGATCACGGACGACGGTCGGGTGCGCGCCAGTGCCCCCACCATCGCAGCGTTGGCCGAGGCAGGCGCGCGCGTGATCGTGGTGGCCCACCTGGGGCGGCCGAAGGGCACCCCGGACCCTGCCTTCTCCCTCGCGCCGGTCGCCGAACGACTCGGTCAGGTGCTGGGCCAGCCGGTCCACTTCGCCACCGACACCGTCGGTGCATCGGCTCGTGAAACCGTCGCAGGGCTGGCTGATGGCGAGGTGGCGCTGCTGGAGAACGTGCGGTTCAACGCAGGCGAGACCAGCAAGGACGACGCCGAGCGCGGCACCTTCGCCGACCAGTTGGCCGAACTCGCCGATGGCTTCGTCAGCGACGGTTTCGGCGTGGTGCACCGCAAGCAGGCCTCGGTGTACGACGTCGCGCGGCGCCTCCCACACGCGATGGGCACCCTGGTCGCCACCGAGATCGACGTGCTGCGGCGCCTCACCGACAGCCCCGAGCGCCCGTACGCCGTGGTGCTCGGCGGCTCGAAGGTCTCCGACAAGCTCGGGGTCATCGACAACCTGCTCGACAAGGCCGACCGGCTGCTGATCGGGGGTGGGATGGTCTTCACCTTCCTGGCCGCGCAGGGTCACGAGGTCGGCAAGAGCCTCCTCGAGGAGGACCAGCTCGAGACCTGCCGCAGTTATCTCGCGAGGGCCGCCGAGTCCGGCGTGCAGATCCTGCTGCCGACCGACATCGTCGTCGACACCGCCTTCCCGTCGGGGGACCGCACGCCCAGCCCGCGTGTGGTCTCCGCCGACGCGATCCCCGCCGATGCCCTCGGTCTCGACATCGGACCGGACTCCGCAACCGCCTTTGCTGCCGCACTGGCCGATGCCCGCACCGTCTTCTGGAACGGTCCGATGGGTGTGTTCGAGGTCGATGCGTTCGCCGGGGGCACGCGTGCCGTGGCCCGGGCGTTGGCCGATGCGCCGGGACTCTCGGTCGTCGGCGGCGGCGACTCCGCTGCTGCCGTGCGGTCGCTCGGCTTTGCCGACTCAGACTTCGGCCACGTCTCCACCGGCGGTGGCGCGAGCCTCGAATTCCTCGAGGGCAAGGAACTCCCCGGCATCTCGATCCTGGAGGCATGAGCATGGCGACGAAGAAGGCCACCGGTCGGCTCCCCCTGATGGCGGGGAACTGGAAGATGCACAAGAACCACCAGGAAGCCGTCGTCTTCGTCCAGAAGCTGGCGTGGACCTTGTCGGACAAGCGCCACGACCACGAACGCGCCGAGGTGGTCGTCGTACCTCCCTTCACCGACCTGCGCTCGGTGCAGACGCTGGTCGACGGGGACCGCCTGTCGATCAGGTACGCCGCCCAGGATGTCTCCGCGCACGAGTCCGGTGCGCACACCGGTGAGGTCTCGGCCGGGATGCTGGCCAAGCTCGGCTGCAGCTATGTGGTGGTCGGCCACTCCGAACGCCGTGCCGACCATGCCGAGACCGATCAGGTCGTCAACGCCAAGGCGCGTCGTGCGCTGGCTGCCGACATCGTCCCGATCGTGTGTGTCGGCGAGGGTCTCGAGGTGCGCAAGGCCGGTGAGCAGGTGGCGTTCACCCTCGCCCAGGTCGACGCCTCGCTCGCCGGTCTGGACGCCGAGACCGTGGCCGGCCTCGTGATCGCCTACGAGCCGGTGTGGGCGATCGGCACCGGAGAGGTGGCCACGCCGGAGGACGCCCAAGAGGTCTGCGCAGCGATTCGGGCACGGATCGCGGAGGTGCACGGTGACGAGGCCGCAGCAACGCTCCGGATCCTGTACGGCGGCTCGGTGAAGCCCGCGAACGTCGCTGCGCTGATGCAGCAGGCAGACGTGGACGGTGCGTTGGTCGGCGGCGCCAGCCTCGAGGTCGACGAGTTCGCTGGCATCTGCCGCTTCTACGACATGCCGGTGCTGTGACTGCGCCGATGGTCAGTTAGGGTTTCTCACTGTGGAACTTCTCTTCACGATCATCTTGGTGATCACCAGCCTGCTGCTGATCCTTCTCGTCCTGATGCACAAGGGGCGGGGCGGCGGCCTTTCCGACATGTTCGGTGGCGGTGTCTCCAGCGGTCTCGGCGGTTCGTCGGTGGCCGAACGCAACCTCGATCGGCTCACCGTGGGCATCGGCGTGATCTGGGGCGCCTGCATCCTCGCGCTCGCGCTGCTGGTCGCCTTCAGCGGAGCTTGAGTTCGTGTTCATGAAGGCCATCGCCTGCTGCGCGTCGCCCCAGCACGCGCCCGGACGGCGAACTCGTCACCCCTCGAAAAGCACTCGCTGCGCTCGCGTTTCCGCGGGGACCCCGGACAAGCGTCAGTCGTCGTGGCTCCGCCACACCTCCCTCCTCGGCCGTGCCGGGCACATACTGGATGCAACGCTCGCGACGGCCGAGCCTTCATGAACACGTACTGAGAGGGGCAACTCGTGGCCGGTGGCGGACGAGCGATTCGTGGCAGCAGGATCGGTTCCGGTCCGATGGGCGAGGCTGAGCGCGGTGACGCCGCCCCCCGCCAGCAGGTGACCTACTTCTGCTCGCGCGAGCACCGTTCGGTGATCACCTTCGCCGCCGGAGTCGCGGCTCCGGAGAGTTGGGACTGCCCGCGCTGTGGCCTGCCGGCGAGCCTCGACTCCGAGAACCCACCTCCGGCACCGCGCATCGAGCCCTACAAGACCCACCTGGCCTACGTGAAGGAGCGGCGTTCCGACGAGGAGGCCGCACACCTGCTCGACGAGGCGATCCAGCTGCTGCGTTCGCGGCGCAAGTCCGGAGAGATCATCTTCTGATCGGTGCCCGGCGCGCCGCGCGGTCAGTGGCCGGCAGCTGCCCGGTCGAGCCACCAGACGGTCTCGACCCGCCCCCGCACACCCCGTGCGGGGATCTCGGAGACAGGCCCTGGACGGTGCGCTGCCGCGACCGCCGCAGCCTTGCCGGCCCCGCTGGCCATGAACCACACGGCGCGACTGCGGTTGAGTGCTTCGAGGGAGAGCGTGACCCGTTGCGCCGGCGGCTTGGGGGAGTCGGTCACCCCGAAGGTGATCGCGTCGACCGCGGCCACTTCGGCGGAGTGGGGGAAGAGCGAGGCGACGTGGCCGTCCGGCCCGATGCCGAGCAGTACCAGCTCGAACTCTCCCGAACCGTGCTGGCGCAGCTCCTCGCCGTACGCCGCCGCGGCTTCGGTGACGGTGGTGTCACGGACTGCAGCGGGCGCGGTGTGGATGTGCGCTGGAGGCACGCCGAGGGCAACCAGCAACGGTACGACGTCGCGTGCGTTGCGTTCCTCGCTCTGCTCCGGCACGAACCGCTCGTCGCCCCACCAGAGGTGCACGCGCTCCCATGCCACGTCGCTGGTCGGCCCGACCCGGGCGAGCGCGCGGTGCATCGTGGCGGCGATGGTGCCGCCGGTCAGCGCGACGTCGGGCCCGCGGCCGGCAGCCTGAGCTGCCGCGACCCGCTCGCACAGCGCCTCCGCCACCGCGTCGGCGAGGGCATCGGCGTCCGGGAGCACCCGGCTCACAACAGGCTGCTGATCCATCCGGCAACTCCGTCGGGGGAGGGTAGGTGGAGACGCAGCACCGGTCGGCCCCGATCGCTGAGCACGCGGGCGTCACCGATCGCCTGGGCGGCCTGGAACTGGCCCAGCGTGAAGTCGCGTCCGGGAATGGCGAGGTCCTGTTCGGGGTCACTGGTGAGTTGCAGGTAGACGCCGGTCGCCGGTCCGCCCTTGTGGTACTGGCCGGTCGAGTGCAGGAACCGGGGTGCCCAGCCGAAGGTGACCGGTCGCCCGGTGTGCCGGGCGAGGATCTCGCGCAGCTGAGCCGCTTCGGTGTCCTGGTCGGCGTCCAGGTAGGCGTGCACCGCCAGGTAACCGGTCTCCGGGTCGAGGGTGGCGACCAGCGCCGCCAACGCGGACCGTGCGTCGGTGACGGTGTCGGGGAGCCAGCCGCCGGCATAGATCGCCACCCGGTCGTCGACCAGCACGGGACGGGCCTCCGGCACGTCGCCGGAGAGCATCTCCCGGGCGGCTGCCTTGGCGCTCTCGACGTCGGGCTGGTCGAACGGGTTGATCCCGAGCACGCGCCCGGCGACGGCCACTGCGCCCTCCCACAGCAGGAACTGGGCGCCCAGATCGGCGCGCACGGACGCTCCGAACCCAGAGGCCGGCGGGACCTCCTCGAGCAACGAGTCGGGCCCCCAGGTCAACAACGCACAGTCGCGGGTGCTGTCGACGAAGTTGGGGGCGTGCGTTCCGGGTACGGCGATCGGCAACAGTCCGGTGCCGTCCTTGCCCGTCGACTCGGCGATCAGTTGCTCGGCCCAGTTGCCCAACAGCGTCACCCGCGACCCCGCGTTGGCGAGCACGCCCTTGTCGACCCCGCGGGTGACGGCCAGTCCGAGCAGTGCGCCGAGGCGGAGCACCGGGTTGTCGACGTCGTCGGGAACGGTTGCCGGGTGCAGCAGCGCGGCTTCGTCGAGCAACTTGGCGATGTCAGCTCCGGCCAGACCGCACGGGACCAGACCGAAGGCGCTGAGGGCGCTGTACCGTCCGCCGACCGTGGGATCGGCATGGAAGACGCGGTAGCCCGACGCTTGCGCCTCGCGGTCGAGTGGTGAGTCAGGATCAGTGACCACCACGATTCGGGCAGCCGGATTGATGCCGGCTGCGCGGAACGCCGCCTCGAAGATGCGGCGCTGGCTGTCGGTCTCGACGGTGCTGCCCGACTTGCTGGACACCACGACCACCGTCGCGTCGAGGCCGTGCTCGACGGCTCGCCGTACGACGTCAGGTGAGGAGGTGTCGAGCATCTCCAGCGGTGCCTCGTCGGCCGCGCAGATCACCTCGGGCGCAAGCGACGAACCTCCCATGCCGCAGAGCACGATCCGGGTCAGTCCCTGGGCACGTTGCTCGTCGCGGAGCGCGAGGATCTCCGGCACGAGGGCCCGGGTCCGCTCGTGGAGGTCGGTCCAGCCCAGACGCTTGGCAGCTTCGGCCTCGGCGGCCGGCCCCCACAGGCTGGCGTCGTGGGCGGCGAGTCGGCTCGCGACCCGGTCGTCGACGAGTCGCTGGACGACCGCGGCGTACTGGGCCGTGTCGGGCGCCGCGAACCGCACCTCGAAGCCGTCACCTTCGGTGACGTGCCAGGCCGTCACCGGCTGACCACGTCCAACTGCTGGGCAACAGTGGCAGTGAGTTCGTTCCACGACACCACGAATTTGTCGACGCCCTCACGTTCGAGCAGGTCGAGCACCTCGTCGAAGTCGATGCCGACCGCGGCAATGCCGGCCAGCACCTCGCGTGCCTCGTCGGCCCGACCGGTGACCGTGTCGCCGCTCACCACACCGTGGTCGGCGAAGGCGTCCATCGTCTGCTCGGGCATCGTGTTCACACACCCGTCGACAACGAGTTCGGAGACATAGAGCGTGTCCGGGTACGCCGCATCCTTCACACCGGTGGAGGCCCACAACGGCCGCTGCACGTTGGCCCCGGGCAGGCGCCCGAAGCGCTCCGACCCGAACACCTCGCCGAACGCCTCGTGGGCGAGTCGGGCATTGGCCAGCGCAGCCCTGCCGCGCAACGCCGCGGCATCGTCACTCCCGATCGCATCCAGGCGCCTGTCGACCTCGCTGTCGACGCGCGAGACGAAGAAGGAGGCGACCGAGTGGATGCCGGCCAGGTCGATGCCCTTCGCTGCCGCCTGCTCGAGACCGGTCAGGTAGGCGTCCATCACCTCGCGGTAGCGAGCCAGGCTGAAGATCAGGGTGACATTCACGCTGATCCCCTCGGCGATCGCCGCCGTGATCGCCGGCAACCCCGGTGCGGTGGCCGGAATCTTGATCATCGCGTTGGGGCGATCGACCGCTGACCACAACTCCTTGGCCTGGGCGATCGTCCCGGCGGTGTCCATCGCAAGGCCCGGCTCGACCTCGATCGAGACGCGGCCGTCGAAGTTGTCCGCGGCATGCACGGGCGCCAGCACGTCGCACGCGCGACGAACGTCCTCGGTGGTCAACTCCGTGATCGTGCGGGCCACGTCTGCGCCGTCGGCGGCCAGCGCGCGCACCTGCTCCGTGTAACGCTCACCGTCGGAGATCGCCGTCGCGAAGATGGTCGGGTTGGTCGTCACTCCGACCACGCACTTCTGCGCGACGAGGTCGGCCAGGTTCCCGGTCTCGATGCGCTCACGTGACAGGTCGTCCAGCCAGATCGAGACACCGGCCTCGCTCAGGGACTTCAGTGGTTCGGGCATCGCAACCTCCGGGGAGTGTCGGGTGGTCAGGCGTTTGCAGCAGAGATGCTGTCGCGGGCGGCGGTCGCGACCGCGTCGGCAGTCACGCCGTACTCGGTGTAGATCCGCTCGTAGTCGGCCGAGGCGCCGTACTGCTCGATGGAGATGATCCGTCCGGCGTCGCCGACCAGGTCGCGCCAGCCTTGGCCGATGCCTGCTTCGACCGAGACCCGGGCCTTCACGATCGGCGGGATCACCTGGTCGCGGTAGGACGCGTCCTGCTCGTCGAACCACTCCCGGCACGGCATCGACACCACACGGGCGGAGATGCCCTCGGCGGCCAACTGCTCACGCGCGGCCACCGCGAGCTGCACCTCGGAACCCGTGCCGATCAGCACCACGTCCGGCGTGCCTTCGGTGTCGAGCAGCACGTAGCCGCCGCGGGCCACGCCGTCGGTGTCGGCGAAGCCGTCCGCACCTCGGGGGAAGGTCGGCACGTTCTGGCGGGTCAGGCAGAGCCCGGCCGGACGGTCGGTGCGCTGGATCACTGCCCGCCACGCCGCCGTAGTCTCGTTGGCGTCTGCCGGGCGTACGACGTCGAGCCCCGGGATCGCCCGGAGCGCGGCGAGGTGCTCGATCGGCTGGTGGGTCGGACCGTCCTCGCCGAGCCCGATCGAGTCGTGCGTCCACACATAGATCGTGGGGATCTGCATCAACGCGGCGAGACGGACCGACGGACGCATGTAGTCGGCGAACTGCAGGAACGTCCCGCCGAAGACGCGGGTCAG
>JBEBTI010000047.1:0-17048 GCA_040393845.1 Nocardioides daejeonensis | reverse complement strand
TCGACATGGTCACCCAGCACGACCACGAGGGCTTCGGTGGCTGCACCAACATCGGCGAGTGCACCGCCTCCTGCCCGAAGGGGATCCCGCTCGATGTGATCTCGCAGCTCAACAAGGACCTGCGCACCGCGATGAAGAGCGGTCTCTGACCGCATCCGCAGAGCCGCTGACGCTCGAGCAGAGAGTCACGAGAGCCCCCACAGCTTGGCTGTGGGGGCTCTGGCCATTTCGGCCCACCCCACCAGATCCGGTGTGAGCGATGTGTGAGCGATGTCTGATTGCGTGGGCAGACCCCCACTCCCCTGTCGAGGAAGCGGTACCCACCAATGATCATGACTTCAGCAGTAGGCCGAGTTGCGGTGGCCTCCGCACTGGCCCTCGTGTTGGCCCCTCTCGGGGCCGCCGGCGCCGGCGCCGCGGAGAGCGCGTGGCCCACGGTCAACGGCGATCCCCAGCACAGCCGCCAGGGCGACGCGGTCGGGCCGGCCACCCCGAGCGTGAAGTGGTCGTGGAGTGCCCACCCGGCGTACGACGCGGATGGTTCGGTCGGTGGCACGGGAACGGCGATCCCCGGGGTGTTGGACTCCTCGGGGCGCCTGCTGTTCAAGAACCGCAACCAGGCCTTCGATGACATCCCTGTCCCGAATCGATACGACCTGCTGGCCCTGGCGCCCGACACCGGCGCAATGGAAGTTGTGCTCACCGACGTACAGGACGGTTACTGCGTCCCAGCGGTCGCGCCGGACGGGACGATCTGGACCTACCAGGACATCAATGCGCGCACCGACCACATCGCGCACCATCCCAAGGCGACGTCCTGGATCGTCGGCATCGACCCGGCCACCGACACCGTGGTCCACCGCTACAGCGGCGAAGGTGTACACGCCCCGGGCGCAGACGCGATCCACAACTGCGTCGGCGCAATGAACGTCACCTCCGACAGTGCGGTTGTGGTCCACGACAGCGCCGGTTTCGACGCATGGCTCCGGGTGATCAACGCCGACGGCACCTCCCGGTGGGAGAGGAACCTCGAGGAGGAGCACAACATCGTCGACACCGCGGGCTGGCACCTGATCGCACGTGACGGAACCCCGGGCCAGGGCACCATCTACCTGGGCTGGTATGCAGAGCACCCCACGACCGGGGCCCGAAGCGTGCCCACCATCAGTGCATTCGACGTGGCCACCGGCGACCTCAGGGACTCGATCGCGTTCCCGGGCACGGGCTTCGTGACGAACCCGGTGCTGGACCCGGAGGGTGGCATCGTGATCTCGACGACGGCCTCGAGGTTCAGCGGCCACCTGCAACGAGTCATCGACGACGGCAGTCAGCTGAGCATCGACTGGCAACAGGCCATCACCAGCGACAAGCAGCGCACCGGCGCTCTCAAGTCGATTCCGGCCAGCCTGCAACTCGCCGGTGACCGCGTGGTGGGCTTGTCCAGTGACAGCAATGACCTGGAGTCATTCGACTGGAAGACCGGCGCCTTCCGCTGGAGCACCCATGTCGGATTCCGTGAGACCAGCCACGTCCTCGTGGATGGAGCCGGCAAGTCGTACGTCTCCAAGAACTCCGCTGGCCACGAGACCAAGGTCGAGGTCTACTCATCGCGCGGTGCCCTGATCGGATTCATCAAGGGAGACCAGATCTCCCCTGTGCGCACCCTCGGCCCACTCGCCGCCGACGGCACCCTCTATGTGTGGGGCAACGAAACCTGGTCTGCGCTCGTGCATGACCCGGACGGTGCGGTGCCCTGCCCCGTCGGCACCTCGAGTTCGGTGACCTGCACGAAGAATCCGTCCGGTGGCTATGTCATGAAGGGCACCAAGGCGAATGAGACCTTCGTCGGCTCAAGGCATCCGGACAAGATGATCGGCCGGGGCGGCGATGACGTGATGGGCGGCGGCGCTGGGCCGGACCTGCTGAAGGGCGGCGCTGGCAACGACGAGCTCAAGGGCAACGGTGGCTCCGACACGTTGGTCGGCGGCGGCGGAGATGACCGCCTCATCGGCAACGGCGGCCGTGACAACCTGCGCGGCGGCGGTGGACACGATGCGTTCAAGGCTGGCGGCGGCAAGGACGTGATCAACGCCAAGGGCCAACGCAACGAGCGGGTCAACTGTGGCGGCGGCCGCGACAAGGTCACCGGAGCGAAGGGGGATCGAGTGTCGCGCAACTGCGAGGTGGTGCGCCGCTGACGCATCACTTCCGGCTTGCGCGTCGGGCCGCCTCCCGCTCCCGGAGGAGGCCCGACGCGCGTACGACGAGCAGCCACAGCAGTTCCGTGCGACCGGGTCACTTCTGCCAAACCACACGGGTCACGCCTCCAATCTGTGTAACGTCGTGGCTTGAAGGCCTTCGGCATGGTTCTCGGACTGGGGAGCATCTCGCTTGTGGTAGCGGTTCTCGTGCTCGGCCCCGTCGAAGTGATGGCCCAAGGCGCCAACAAACCGATCGGTAGCAACAAGCAACAGCTGATCATGGCTCACCTGTCTCTCGCCGGCGGTGAGCCCGTCAGTGCAGACCTGCTGATCGACGAACTGTGGAACACCACGCTCAACGATCCGCTGCATGCCCTCCAGTCGCACGTCTCACGGCTTCGTCGGACGACCACGCTTCCGATCGAGCACACCGCTCACGGCTATCAACTCGACGCCAGCGAGGTCGTGGTGGACGCCGTCCGTTTCGAGGACCTGCTCCGCTCCGGGACCGACTCCAACAATCCCGAATCGACGGTCCGGACCATGGAGGAGGCGCTGGGACTGTGGCGAGGGCCAGCGCTGGCCGGACTCCCGGACACCCCCGGGCTGCATGCGCACCGGAACCGGCTGGGCCTCCTTCGCGAGCAGGCCGTCACCGAACTCGTCGAAGCCCACCTCGCAGCCGACGACCCCGACGCCGCCCTGCCCTTGTTGCAAGAGTTCGTCGAACTCACGCCGCTCGACGAACGCCGATGGGCTCAGCTCATGGTCGCGCTTGACCGGACCGGAAAGCGTGGCCTCGCCCTGGACGCCTATGCGCGCGCTCGTGCTCAGCTCTCCGAACATCTCGGGCTCGAGCCGAACGCCCAGTTGCAGCAACTGCAGCACGAGATCCTCGTCGGAGCTCAGACGCACGGGCCCTCGGCCGACCCGATCGCTTCATCCGGCTCGGAGCCGCCACCGGACCTCGTCGGCAGGGACGACATGTGGGAGACGCTGACCCACGCTTGGCTGCAGGCGCACAGCCGCCAGCGAATCGCGGTGATCAGCGGCGAGCCCGGCATCGGGAAGACCTACTTGGCGTCCCGGTTTGCCGGGACCCTGAGCAACGTCCCGGTCCGTTGGAGCCGGTGTCACGCGGCTCATGGGGCGCCGTACGAACTGCTGGCCCAGCTGCTCCGCAGCGACTGCGAGCACCTCAGTCCGGAGCAGTTGGCTCAGCGCCTCGGACCTGGCGCCGTTGCGCTGCGAGGGTTGATTCCCGACCTCGTCACCGGCCTCCGCTCGTCCGGACCGGTCTTGCCCGACCAGCTCGATCCCCAGGTGGAACGCCATCGGATCAAGCTCGCCCTGGTCCACTGGCTGCGAGATGCCACGCGGTCGGGCCCGATCTGCCTACTGCTCGATGACCTGCAGTGGGCCGACGCCGACTCGCTTCACCTGCTCACTGACCTGTGGTCCCAACCCGAAGAGCTCCCGATCCTCTGGATCGTCACCCTGCGCGACCGCGAACACCTCGCCGCCTCACCCCGCGCAGTGCTCGTCGACCGCGCGGTCCGCCCGTCGGAGTCGGTCGTGCGGGTCTCTCTCGAAGGCCTGGACCGGTCGGCAGCCGCTGATCTGATGCTGGCCACGGCCGAGGCGGCCGGCGACCAGCAGTTGTCCCTTCGAACAGTGGACGAGGTCTTGGTCGCAACGGCAGGAAATCCGCTGTTCATCCTGGAGACGGCCCGCCATTTGCAGGGTCGTGAGAGCGAGGACGGCCCGGTGGTGTTGCAGCCGGTCCCGCCCAGCCTTGCCGCGATCGTCGACAGTCACGTCAAGCGCCTGGGACCATCGGCTCGCGACCTGCTCGACGTGGCCGCCGTCGTCGGGGAGGAGTTCGACCCGACCTTGGTCGCCACGGCCAGCGATCGAGGGCCGCAGGAGCTCGACGAGTTCCTGGTGACGGCCCAGCACCTCAGGCTGCTGGAGCCGGTCGGGATCGGCACCGTGCAGCACAGGTTCCGCCACTCACTCGTGCATGCCGCCGTCCTCCAGGGCGTTGCCCCCATGCGCCGAGCCCACCTGCACCTACGCGTCGCCGGGGCTGTCGAGGTCCACCCGAACATTGCCGAGCGCCTGCACCTCCTGGCCCACCACCACGCCCAGGCGGTGAGCCTGACGGGGCCAGACCTGGCGATCGAACACATCTTGGCGGCGGCCGAGGCGTCCCTCCAGCAGCGCGCCCCTGCGATCGCGCTCGATCTCTATCGCCAGGCCTGCGCGCTGCTGACCGCGGAGTCTCCCGCCGGGCAACGATGCGAAGTCCATCTCGGTCTCGGACGAGCAGGATTCTGGTCGGGCACCGACTACCGCGACGATCTCCTCACTGCGGCTCGCCTCGCCGATGAGATGGGCGACGTCGACCGACTGGTGCGCGCAGCGATCACCAACAACCGCGGGTGGTACTCAAGCATCGCCGAAGTGGATCGCGACCGGGTAGCGGTGATCGAAGTGGCGCTCGCGAAGCTGCCCGAGGGAGTCGAACCGGAGTATCGCCCTGCCCGCTCTCGCCTGCTGTCGTTGTGGGCCATGGAAAACGTGCGTGACGCAACTCGTCGGGCCGAGGCACTGCACAGTAGCGCCGAGTCGTGGCAGATCGCCGAGCAGTTGGACGACGAGGAACTGCTCGGCGAGATCATGTGCCACAGGTACTCCGTGTTGTATGCGACGCTCGCCGATCCGGTGAAGACCTTCGACTTCGCGAAGCAGGTGGACCAGTTCGCCCATGCCCGGATCGCTCCGGACCTGCAGCTCAACACGGCAATCGCGCTCGCCCAGTCCGCCATGATGATGGGCGATTTCACGACCGCCGACCGCGCGCTCGAACGCTGCGAGCGCCTGGCCGCCGAGCAGGCGAACATGTCGCGGAGATGGCTGGTCCGCACGTGGACAGCCGCCAGGGCGGCGATGCGGGGTGACCTGACCGGCGCCCGGGCCCAAGCTGCGGATGCGCTCGAGATGGGCATTGCCTTCGACCAACCGGACGCCTTCACCTGGTACGCCGGGCAACTCTTTGCGTTCCACCACGTGTCGGGCCGGCTGCCCGAACTGATCGATGCGGTGGAGGAGCAGGCCGCCGCGCTCACCGCCGAGATCCCGGCATGGCGGGCGGCGTACGCGCTGACTCTCACCAGCGTCGACCGCTGGCCAGAGGCGCAAGCCATCATCGAGGAGTTTCGGGCAACGCAGTTCGCCCAGCTGCCGGTCGACGTGTTGTATCTCCACGGCCTGAGCTATCTGGCCGAGGCGGCTGTGGAGATGGGCTACCGGGCGCCGGTCCAGGACCTCTACGCAGCCCTGCTCCCCTACGCGGGGTTGGTGGCCAACAATGCGACGATCGACGCTGGACCGGTCGATCTGCGCCTGGGCACCCTCGCCTGCCTCGCAAGTGACCACGCCTCGGCCCGGCGACACCTCCGCGACGCCGAGTCGTTCTGCCGGACCAACGACGCGGCGTCCTGGCTGGAGCACGTGCTCAAGGCACAGTCACGGCTGTTGTGACGGTCAGGCGTCCTACTCGGACCGACCGGTCTTGGCGGAGTCGGCTGCCCGGAGCGCCTTCCACCCCAGCGAGCCGAGCAGGCCTGCGATCACGAAGTTCACCACGATCAAGACAATGTGGGCGACCCAATAGCCGGTGGCACGGTCCTCGCCGTCGTGGTAGGCGTTGGCGAGGTTTCGAGCGAAGTTGCCGAACGAGAAGACGTTCCAAGCTGCGACGAGCAGGAGCAGGACGGCGTGCTTGCGTTCGAACCTCATGGCCACATTCTTCCATCCAGCCATGGCGGCCGAGCCCGTGGGTGGGGCGACGCCGTACGACGGAAATCAGCGCCTCAGCCGCGTCGGCGCACCAGCCGCGAGACCAGCACACCGAGCACACCCCCGGCAACGACCAGAGCACCAGGAGGCCAGGCCTGTTCCGTGGTGCCGGCACCGGCCAGCACCCCCACGGCCGGCCCCTCGACCACGTCTGCTCGGGCCGCACGTGCCGCCGCTTCGCGACGGGCGACCGCTCCGCCCGAGGTGTGTGCCCACGCGGCGGCATACATCACGACGCGGGAGAAGTAGTTGATCCAGACGACCACGATCAATGCAATGCCGAATGCCTGGAATGCCGGCTGCGACTTGGTGCTGGCGATCAGGAACGTCGACAACTGCTTCAGCAGTTCGAAGCCGACCGCACCGAGGAAGGCACCGGCCCACAGTTCGGAGTGTCGCAGGTTGGGCCGGGCCAACAACTGGAAGAGCGCGAAGAAGAGCAGGGCTCCTGCGCCGATGCCGATGCCGATCGAGATCACGGTGAGCACCGGGGCGAGCCCCACGCCCAGGTGCAGCATCTCGAGCAGGTCGGTGGAGAGCCGCGAAGCGACGCCGGAGACACCGACGCTGACCATCATCACCAGACCGATCAGCGCCAGCGAGGCAAGGTCACGAACCTTGCCGACGACGAACGAGGGCTGTTCCCCCACCGGCTCCTCGAACATCACCAGCAGCGCTTCACGCATGCCCGACAACCAACCGAGTCCGGCGTACAACACACCGGCCAGACCGATCAGACCGACCGCTCCCGCGGAGTCCTGGATGCTCTGCAGCGAGATCTCGTTGGCGCCCTCACCGACCAGCCCGGGCAGCACCTGCTCCAACGCCTCGGTCAGGCTGTCCTGCGCCTCGGGGAAGACCTTTGCGACATAGCCGACGACGAAGAAGGCCAGGGCCAGGATCGGGAAGAAGGACAGGAAGGCGAAGTAGGTGACGGCCCCGGCCTGCAGGTTGCCCTTGACGGCCGAGTAGTGCTCCTGGACCCGAAGCACGCGGTCCAACCACGGGTGCTCCTGGCGCCAGCGCGTCACCCGGTCCTTGAATCCCATCTCATCCCCCCAGTCGGAAGCTTCGGCTGACCTGCCAACCCCGTTCCTCGTCATGGACGTAGAGGTGGAACTCCGTGACCTCGAAACGACACTCGAAGTCGGCCAACTCGTCGAAGGCGCGGTCCAGTACGTCGTCAGGCAGGTGGTGCGCAACCGTCACGTGCGGGTGGTAGGGAAAGTTGAGCTCCTGCTCGAGGGGCCCGGTGCGGACCAGGTCGGAGAGCTGTTCGCAGTCGGCGATTCCCTTGACGACACTCACGAACACCACCGGTGAGACCGGCCGGAAGGTGCCGGTGCCCCGAAGGTGCAACGGGAAGGACGCGTAGTTGTCGGCGGCATCGCGCAGGTGCGCTTCGATCTGGTCGAGATCGGCGAACTTCGTGGGCGGAACCAACGTCACGTGTGTCGGGATCAGCGTGGCAGTGACGTCGCCGATTGCGGTGCGGTAGTCCTGGAGCTGGCTTCCCCACGGCTCCGGGATCGCGATCGCTACCCCCAATGTCGGCACAGCCGCACCCTACCGCCCCGGCTGGACGAATCCGACGCGGTCGTAGACGTCGGCCAGGGTGCGCTCGGCCACTGCGCGCGCACGCTCGGCTCCCGAGGCGAGTACGGCGTCCAGCGCTGCGGTGTCTTCGAGGAGAGCCAAGGTGCGGTCGCGGAAGGGCGTCACGAAGTCGACCACGACATCGGCCAGGTCACCCTTGAAGTCGCCGTACCCCTTGCCGTCGTACCGCTGCGCGATCGTCGAGATGTCCTCGCCGGTGAGAGCCGAGAAGATGGTGAGCAGGTTGGAGACACCCGGCTTCTCCTCGACGTCGAAGCGCACCTCGGCGCCGGAATCGGTCACCGCGGAGCGGATCTTCTTCGCCGAGACCTTCGGGTCGTCGAGCAGGTTGATGATGCCGTTGGGCGAGGAGCCCGACTTCGACATCTTGGCGGTCGGCACCTGGAGGTCGGTGATCTTCGCCGTCTCCTTGATGATGTAGGGCTCCGGGAGACGGAAGGTCTTCTTGAACCGGTGGTTGAAGCGCTGTGCGAGGTCACGGGTGAGCTCGAGGTGTTGGCGCTGGTCCTCGCCCACCGGGACGTACTGCGGCCGGTAGAGCAGGATGTCGGCCGCCTGGAGGATCGGGTAGGTGAACAGCCCGACGCTGGCCATCCCCTCTCCCCCCTTGGCGGACTTGTCCTTGAACTGCGTCATCCGGCGGGCCTCGCCGAAGCCGGTCAGGCACTGCAGCACCCAGCTCAGCTGGGCGTGTGCGGGCACCTGGGACTGGATGAAGATCGCCGACTGTTCGGGGTCGATGCCCATCGCGACCAACTGGGCTGCAGAGACCCGGCACCGTTGGCGGAGGACTGCCGGGTCGTGCTCGACGGTGATCGCGTGCTGGTCGGCGATGAAGAAGAACGGCTCGAAACCGTCCTGCAGGTCCACCCATTGTCGCAACGCACCCAGGTAGTTGCCGAAGTGGAACGAGTCGGCAGTCGGCTGGATTCCCGAGAGAACCCGGGGCTTTGCGGTGGGGGTGGTGGACATGGCCCCCATTGTCCCATCCAGGACTCCGTGTCTTCGACGGGGTTGTTCGGACATCCGCTCGCCGAGGCGCCGTACGACGACCGAGCCGGGAGTCAGGAAACTGCTGCGTGTCCAGTCCGACTGTGAGCAGTGACCGTTCGCGCGGATTGTCTGCCAGTTCGCGTGAACTATCTGTCAGTTCGCGGGGCGAGGCGGGCGAGGCGGAAGGAGATCAGCAGGACGGCGAAACCGGCCAGGGCGAGGGCGACTCCGACCAGGGCGGGAGCGCGGTAGCCCCAGCCGGCGGCGATCACCAGACCGCCAAGCCAGGCGCCGAGCGCGTTGGCGATGTTGAGCGAGGCATGGTTCATCGCAGCGCCGAGGGTCTGGGCGTCGCCGGCCACGTCCATCAGGCGCAACTGCAGGTTGACCACCAGCACGGAGCTGATCGCGGTGATCGCGAAGACCACCGGCAGCGCCCACCATCCGGCAGGTACGACGACCACGAAGATCACGAGGACTGCGGCGGTTCCGGCGCAGGAGAGCAGAAGCGAGCCGAAGACCGACCAGTCGGCAAGT
Organism: Nocardioides daejeonensis; assembly: GCA_040393845.1. Taxonomy (GTDB): domain Bacteria; phylum Actinomycetota; class Actinomycetes; order Propionibacteriales; family Nocardioidaceae; genus Nocardioides; species Nocardioides daejeonensis_A. The sequence goes on along the minus strand of JBEBTI010000047.1, from coordinate 7,836 downwards.
CGGCCGGCGAGCCAGGTGCCGAGGGTCATCCCGAGCCCGAAGGAGAGCAGGAACCACGGAATGGCACTCTCACGAAGGCCACCGACCTCGGTCAGTGTGGGGGCGATGTAGGTGTAGACGGCGAACATTCCGCCGAAGCCGACGGCACCGGCAAGCAGCGTGAGCCAGACCTGGGGCCGTCGCAGTGCCGCGATCTCACGACGTCCCGACGCAGCCGGGTCACCGGGGGTCGACGGGACGAATGCCAACACCAGCGCGGCGGTCACCAGGCCGAGAACGGAGACCAACCAGAAGGCCGAACGCCAACCGAGGTTCTGTCCCAACCATGTCGCAGCAGGCACGCCGACGACGTTGGCGATCGAGAGTCCGAGCATCACCAGTGCGACGGCCCGCCCCTTGCGCCCCGGCGCTGCGAGGTTGGCTGCGACCAGCGACGCCACCCCGAAGTAGGCGCCGTGCGGCAGCCCGGAGAGGAAACGCGCCGCAGTGAGGAGGCCGTGGTTGCCAGCCAGGGCACTCAACGCGTTGCCGACCACGAAGGCGGCCATCAGCGACACCAGCAACGCGCGTCTGGGCAGCCGCGCTCCGAGGAAGGCCAGCACCGGGGCACCCACCACGACGCCCACGGCGTACGCCGAGATCACGTGACCCGCGGAGGAGATGCTGACGTCGACGCCGTCAGCGATCTGCGGCAGCAGACCCATCGTCACGAACTCGGTGGTGCCGATCGCGAACCCACCCATGGACAACGCAAACACCGCCCACCCGAAGTGGACCGGCACGTCTTCGCCCGGCGCGCGGGTCACGTCAGTGGTGGAGGTCATCCATCGTGGAACGATCAGCCCCCTTCGGCGATTCCCACTGTGACCGATGTTGCACCGGCAGTGCCGGCGTCGGGTCGGCCTCAGCCGGCCAGGTGTGCCCAGCGTGCCGACAGTTCGCGCCACGGACCACTCGCCGCGACGCGCCCGTCGACCAGCACCACCACGCGGTCGGCCTGGGCCAGCGCAGCCCGCTTGGCGGTGGCACCGATCACGGTGACCCCGCGTTCGCGCAACGCTTCCCACAGTTCGATCTCGGTGGTGGCGTCGAGCGCGCTGGACACGTCATCGGCCAGGATCAGCTCGGCGTCCGTGGCCAGGGCTCGGGCCAACGCAAGTCGCTGGACCTGACCGCCGGAGAGACGGACACCGCGGTGCCCGACCAGGGCGTCGCGCCCTCCGGCCTCGGCAATGTCCTGACCCAGCCGTGCCGACGCGACCGGCTCCTCGAAGCGGCGCTGGTGGCCGAGCCGCACGTTGTCGGCGAAGCTGCCGGACAGCACGCGCGGCACCTGCGAGACGTGGGCGACCTGGCCCGGACGCATGAAGGTCTGGGGGTCGCGCACCTCCGCGCCGTTCCACGCCAACGTGCCGGTGTGCTCGATCAGACCGGCCAAGGACGCGAGCAGACTCGACTTGCCGGACCCGACCTGACCGACCAGCAGCACCAACTCCCCCGCTGCGACGGTGAGGTTGACGTCTTCGACGCCGATCGTGCCGTCGTCGTGCAGCGCGGCGTAGTCGGTCAGCACCAGTTCGCGCAGCGGCACCCGCTCCACAGCGGGTGGTTCGGGTGCTTCTCCGGTGACCAGGTCGACGCCGGGAGGAAGGTCCATCAGGTCGACGCCGCCGGCGAAGCGACTGGTCTCTGCCTGCCAGGCACGCGTGCCCGGAGCTTCGGTGACCACCATGCCCGCCACTCGACCGAACCAGTCGAACCCCGAGACCGCGTTGGCGACGAGCAACGTCGTACCCAGACCCCAGCCTGCGTTGAAATAGACCGCCCATGCGGCGACGACGCCGCACTGCACCATCACCATCGGTACGCCGTCCAAGAACGCCTGCACCCGGTGCTCACGCACCGCTGCGCTGACGCGGCCGGAGTCGACCTGTCGCAGATGTTGGTGCACCTGCGGTGTCGCGGCAGCGAGCTTCACCGTGCGCGCGGACTCGAGCGCCGAGACGAGGGACCGGCCGAAGCGGGCCCGAGCAGTCGATGCCGCGGCCGCCGAGCGTCCGGCGATCGGGCGACCGACTGCCGAGGCGACCGCGGAGGTGACCAGCACCGCGAACAGCACCGCACCGGCCAGCCACGTCCCGGCGAGCACCGCGGTCAGGGCAGCGATGATGATGCCGTTGACGAAGTCGACCCACCGGTCGGCGTAGCGCACGTAGCGGTCGGCGTCCATGGAGCGGGCAACCACCTCACCCGGCGGGGTGCGCGGAAGACGCACCTGGGCGGTCTGTCCGTGCAGCACGGACATCCGGGTGCGCAGCAGAATCTCCACCCACCAGCGCGGATAGCGCCAGAACGCGTCAGCCAACATGATCGGTGCACTGAGCAGGCACACGACGAGGGCGACCACCAACAACCGCGGGGTGCCGCCGGCATCGAGGTCTTCGACGATGTGACCCCAGACGAGACCGGTGAGCGCGCCCTGCGCGCCGATCACCGAAGCAGCCAGGAACAGGAAGGCCCCGGCCAGACCCCAGGCCGGCCGGACACCGAGCACCCGCACGATGCCGCGGGTCAGCGTCGGTCCGGTGCCGACCTCCGGCACCGGCGGTGGCGGGCCGATGCGCCGACGGCCACCGACCGCCCCCTCGGCCGCATGGTCGAGGGTGGCGTGTTCGACCGGCCCGACCTCCGCGTCGACGTCGTGCTGGCCGCCGTGGTCACGGTCGTCGTGGTCGTGGTCGCTCCGACTGGCGACCAGCAGGTCGCGGAACGGTCCGTCGACCCGTGCCATCTCGACGCGTCGACCCTGCTGTGCGACGGTGCCGTGGTCGAGCACGGCGACCAACGGTGCGCGTCGGATCGTGGTGAGTCGGTGCGCGATCAGCACACCGGTGCGACCGGTGAGCAGGCGGTCGGCCGCTGCCACCACCCGACGCTCGGTCAGCGGGTCCATCCGAGCGGTCGCCTCGTCGAGCACGACCACGCTGACGTCGCGGATCAACAGTCGGGCGAAGGCGACCAACTGCTCCTCCCCTGCTGAGAGTCGGGTGCCACCCGGGCCCAGCAGGGTGTCGAGGCCCTGGGGCAGGCCGGCGACCCAGTCGCCGAGGCCGAGCTCGACGACGGCAGCCTCGATCTGGGCCCGGGGCTGGTCACCGAAGAGGGCCATGTTCTCCGCGAGCGTGCCGGCAAGGATCTCGGTGCGCTGGGTGACCACGCCGACCGCGGCGCGCAACGCCTGCAGGTCGAGATCGAGCACGTCGACGCCGCCGAGGAACACCGTCCCGCGGGGCGGCTCCACTGCTCGCGAGAGCAAGGAGGCCAGCGTCGACTTGCCGGATCCGGAGCGCCCGACCAGGGCGATCGTCTGACCTGCGGGAACGTGGAGGCTGACCCCGGAGAGCGCAAACGTTCCCTCGGCGTAGGAGAAGTGGAGGTCGCGGACCTCGAGGTCGACGGCGTGACCGTCCGGCACCGGTAGTCCACCGACCGGCTCCGGCGCCACGGCGAGCATCTGGCGCAGTCGGATCACGGCGCCGAGCCCGGCCTGCAGGTCAGGCAGGTGGTTGGCGAGCATCGCGATCTGGCCCACGAAGGTGGAGGTGACCAGGAAGAGCGTCACCAAGCGGGCGACGGAGATGTCTCCATTGCCCGCCAGCACCACGCCCGCAACGCCGATGCCGGCCAGGAGTGAGTAGAGGAGCACACCGGCCCGACGCGCCAAGCGGCTCTCCACCGAGACCACCGCCCGGAACTTGGCGTGCACGTCTGCCGAGAGTTTCGCGACCCGTCGGATCACATGGGCCTGACCAAGGCTCGTGCGCAGGTCGTCCCGACCCGCAATGCCTTCTTCGAGCACGGCCGCGTGATCGGTCCAGGCCATCTCCTCGATCACCTTGAGCCGCGAGATCTCGCCGAGCAGGTTGCGGATCGCGGCGAAGGTGAGCACTGCCAGGAGCGGGAAGAGCAGGAATGCCGGCCACCAGGTCACCCCGGCAACGATCCACATGGGGAGCACGCTGAAGACCGTGCGCGAGAGCATCCACAGTTGCCACCGGACCAGGTTTCCGACCTCGTGGGTGTCGTCGTCAACCCGGTCCAGGATCTCGCCGACCGCCTGCTCCCCCAACGCCGCCAGCGGTTGCTTCATCGCTGCGTCGAGGAGGTCTTCGCGGAGCGCGCCTTCAGCACGGTCGGAGTTTCCGACCCAGACGACCTTGCCCATCGTGTCGATCAGGGAGGCCCCCACGACACAGATCGCGAGCAGCCACACCAGACGTGAGGTCGGGTCTTCGGCCAGTTGGCCAGCGACGACCGTGCCGAGGGTGGTGCCGATCGCGGCGATCGCGGCACAGACGAGCGCGAAGCCCGCCAGCGGCGTACGCAGCCGACGCCAGTCGACCCTGCGGTGCGGGCTGTCCGGTGCGGGTGGCGATGGAGTCCTCGAGGATCGGCCCGAGTCTCGCGTCAAGGTGTCACTCATCGTTGGTCGAGGTTACGCCGATCCGCCGACAAACCTCGCACCATTTTCCGTCCAGTGCCGCAAGAGGTCCGGCGTGATCAAAACGTGACCCGCAAACTGCCGCCCGTCGCCCAGTCCGGTACGCCGGACGTCCTGCGTCTCGGTCGCGTGGGCAACCAGCACGCAGGACGTCAGGGGCGAGCGCAACCTCAGCCGATGTGCTCACCGATCGGCAGTTGGAAGCCCACCGTGGTCTCGTCGAACGAGCCGGGCCCGCCCGCCCACACCTCGCAGGTGGCTGTCGAGACGACGCAGGTGAGCAGCTCTGCGGTCCATTCCTCATCGTCGTTGCCCGTTTCGTCCATGCCAACGGCAACGAACGAGTCGGCGTCGATCCAGGCAAAACCGGTGAAGAAGTCGTACTCCGAGTTGGCGTCGACCTCGATCTTGGCATCACGCTCGAGGTCGACGAGGGTGAAGTCGTCGCTCGAGGAGGCGCTGTTCTCGCTCATCACGTGGCGAGCCCCCGGAGCTAGGTCGCCGCCGCGCACCGGCAGCGGTGCACTCGGGTCGAGACGGATCGGCGAGACGACCGTCTCGTCCCCGAAGTCTGCGCTGGCATCCTCGGTCTCGCTGCGGGACAGGAGCACCCGCCCCGATTCGGCGTCGTCCACGACGTAGCCCTCCGACCTCGCGGCGAACACCTCGACTGCGAGGTGGGGGTCGAGGAAGTCGACCGCCAGCACTCCGCGGGTGTCGCTCACCCACAGCAACCGCTCGTCCAGCGCTGCCACGCCCACCTCGACGTAGGCATCGTCAAGACCCGCAACCTGCTCGTTGCCGTCGTCCGCGCGTGCTGCTCCGGTCTTCATGACATCGGGCACCTCCGCCGCGACAGCCACCCGATCGCCTGTTCCCTGGTCGAGCACGACGAACTTCGGCTCATCGGTGGAGACGTCGAGCCAAGCGACGTGGTCGCCGTCGGCGACCAGCACGCGGTCCCACAGGTCCCGCACCTGCCCGACCCGGCTGGTTTCGCCGGATGTCCAGGACCAGACGACGCCGTCAGGGTCCACGACTGCATATCCGCGGTCGGTCGCCACGTATGCGTGGATCTCGTGGCCGACGTCGACGGTCTCGCCGGCGGCATGGATCGTGCTGCCCTCGGCCCAGCTCATCGCGGGCACACTGCTTCCCGCCACCTCCGTGCCCTGACGATCGCCCTGGGCACCTCCCACCAACATGGGTACGACGATCGCCGCGGCGGTGGCGGCGACGACGAGGCCCGCTGCGCCAACGCCGGCGCGACGCCGGCGTGCCCTTGCCCTACCGTCGTTGAGGATCGCGCCGAGGTCAGGGCCACCATCCTCGAGGCGGTCGGCGTGCTCGTCCATGATCTGCTTCAGCAACTCGGTCATGCCATCACCTTCATCTGGTCGGCGACCAGCACGACGTCGTCGCCCAGTCGCTCGCGGAGTTTGCGAAGACCGGCAGAGACCTGGCTCTTGACGGTGCCGACGGCACAGTCCATCGCCTCCGCGGTCTGAGCCTCGGTGAGATCTTCGTAGTAGCGCAGCACGATCGCCGTACGTTGGCGCACCGGCAGCGCGAGCAGACCCTGCCAGATCCAGTCCCGTTGGGCGACCTCGTCGGTGGCCGACCCCATGGCCCGTTCCGGCAGCAGTTCAGTCGGGGCCTCGTTGTTCCAGCTCTTCTTGCGGAACCACGAGATCGCCGTGGTCGTGATCGCCTTGCGCGCATATGCCTCGGCGTTGCCCGGGTCACGCAACCGCGGCCACGCGACATACGTCTTGGTCAACGCCTCCTGCACCAGGTCCTGCGCCTGGTGGTCGTCACCAACCACCAGATAGGCGTAGCGCCGCAACGCCCCAAACCTGGCGGTGGCGAAGTCGGCGAACGCCGCCTCATCGCTGCGAGCCATCCGAGCCCCTTTCGTCGTAGCAGTCATCCTGCGTCACCCAGACGCGACGGGGGCCACGAAAGGTTCGGCGACAGCGGAAGTTCGTGACCGCTTGCGCGCACGCGACCAAATGGCGAGGGGCCCGGCCGACCGAAGTCGACCGGGCCCTCGTGCCTGCCGTCGTACGCCGTCAACTCGCCTCGGAGGACGGCGTCAGTTCACCGTCAGAGTGCGGCGAGTGCCTCGTTGAACGTCGCCGACGGGCGCATGACCGCTGCGACCTTCTCGGCGTCGGGACGGTAGTAGCCACCGATCTCCGCCGGCTTGCCCTGGACGGCGATCAGCTCCTCGGCGATCTTCGCCTCGTTGTCACGCAGGCTCTTGGCCAGCGGCGCGAACGCCTCGGCAAGAGCGGCGTCCTCGGTCTGCGCCGCGAGCTCCTCGGCCCAGTAGAGGGCGAGGTAGAAGTGCGAGCCACGGTTGTCGGTGGTGCCCAACTTGCGGCCGGGCGAGCGGTCCTCGTTGAGGAACGTGCCGGTCGCGCGGTCGAGCGTGTCGGCGAGCACCTGGGCACCCGGCGTACCGGCCTGCTCGGCGTACTTCTCGAGCGACGGCACCAGCGCGAAGAACTCACCGAGGCTGTCCCAGCGCAGGTAGTTCTCGTTGACGAGTTGCTCGACGTGCTTGGGTGCCGAACCGCCGGCGCCGGTCTCGAAGAGGCCGCCACCGGCGATCAACGGGACCACCGAGAGCATCTTCGCCGACGTGCCGAGCTCGAGGATCGGGAACAGGTCGGTGTTGTAGTCACGCAACACGTTGCCGGTCACCGAGATGGTGTCCTCGCCCTTGCGCATGCGCGCGACCGAGTACGCCGTGGCGAGGTCGGGGCTGAGGATCTGGATCTCCAGGCCGGCCGTGTCGTGCTCGGGCAGGTAGGCGTTGATCTTCTTGATCAGCTCGCGGTCGTGGGCGCGCGCCTCGTTGAGCCAGAAGATCGCGGGGGTCTGCGAGGTGCGGGCTCGGGTGACGGCCAGCTTCACCCAGTCGCGGACCGGGACGTCCTTGGTCTGGCAGGCGCGCCAGATGTCACCGGCTTCGACGTCGTGCTCGAGGAGCATGTCACCGTTGGACGCCAGCACACGCACGGTGCCGGCCTCGGCGATCTCGAACGTCTTGTCGTGGGAGCCGTACTCCTCGGCTGCCTGGGCCATCAGGCCGACATTGGAGACGCTGCCGATGGTCGCCGGATCGAGGGGACCGTTGGCCTTCACGTCGTCGATGACGGTCTGGAAGACACCGGCGTACGACGAGTCGGGGATCACCGCAAGCGTGTCGTCCTCGCCACCGTCAACGCCCCACAGCCGCCCACCGTTGCGGACCAGCGCGGGCATCGAGGCGTCGACGATAACGTCGGAAGTCACGTGCATATTGGTGATGCCCTTGTCGGAGTTGG
>JBEBTI010000046.1:0-17274 GCA_040393845.1 Nocardioides daejeonensis | reverse complement strand
ATCAACGCCGAGGGCGCCAAGGGGGTCGGCTTCGACTCCTACTCCGAGTGCGTGCAGAAGGTGCTCGACGGCACCGCGAAGGGCATGTCCACCGACGGATCGATCCTGGCCGGGTACGCCGCTGACAACGAGGGCGAGCTGAAGGTCGTGGGCGACGCGTTCTCCGAGGAGAACATCGGCGTCGGATACAGCAAGGACGAGCCCGAGATGTGTCAGTGGATCAACGACTCGCTGACCGCTGCCTTCGAGGACGGCTCCTGGGCCGAGGCATTCGAGTTGACCCTCGGGCCCTCGGGCGTCGAGACGCCGGACCCGCCGGCCCTCGAGCCCTGCGCCTGAGCCACGGGAGCGGGCGTCCTTCGGGCACGCCCGCTCCCCCACCGACTCGATGACGACCGCGACCACCCACCGGAAGGAGCACTGACGTGCAGGCCGTTCTCGACAACCTCGACCTGGTCTTCAAGGGCTTCGGTTACACGGTTGCGGTCTTCGTGCTCGCCGGACTGCTGTCGACAGTTCTGGGCATCTTCCTCGCCGCCTGTCGGGTCAGTCCGATTCCCGCATTGCGGGCCGCCTCCTCCACGTGGGTCACCCTCGTGCGCAACACCCCCTTGGTGATGGTGTTCGCGAGTTTCTCCTTCACCGCGCCGCAACTGTGGTCGAAGCTCAACTTTGCGTGGGTCGACGTCCATGTCGGCACGTTCGACTTCACGTCCTACGCCTCGGTCGCGGTGATCGCCCTGAGCCTCTACACCTCGGCCTTCGTGTGCGAGGCGATCCGCTCAGGAGTCAACGCCGTACCGCTGGGCCAGGCCGAGGCAGCCCGAGCCGTAGGGCTCCCCTTCGCCGGCGTGATGACCCAGGTGGTGCTTCCCCAGGCCTTCCGGGCCGCCGTACCGCCCTATGCCAGCGTGCAGATCGCGCTGATCAAGAACACCTCGGTCGCAGCCGTCTTCGGCCTGGGTGAAGCGACCGCGCAGATGCGCGGCCTCACCAACGAACACGCCTCCGAACGACTGGCGATCTTCCTCTGCTTCGCCCTCGGCTACATCGTGCTGGTGGAGATCGTCTCCTTCGCCAGCAACCGCCTCGAACGACGTTGGAGTGTTGCCCGATGAGTGCCGGAGTCCTCTTCGACGCGCCCGGCCCGCGCACCGTGCGGCGACACCGGGCCTACTCGCTGATCACCGCAGTGGTGGTCGTGCTCGCCCTCGTCTGGGCGGTGTGGCGACTCAGCGAGTCCGGCCAGTTCAGCAGCGAGAAGTTGGAGCCCTTCGTGACTCCCGACTTCGTGCGCGCACTCATCGTTGACGGGCTTCTCCAGACCCTGAAGATGGCGGCGATCGCGATCGCCTTCGCGGCAGCCTTCGGGTTCCTCTTCGGCGTGGGCAAGCTGTCCAACCATGCCTTCGTGCGGTGGCCCTGCTGGCTGGTGGTCGAGTTCTTCCGCGCCGTGCCGGTGTTGTTGCTGATGATCTTCATCTTCTATGCGCTCGACTCGCCGTTCTGGGCCGTCGTCATTGCACTGACGCTCTACAACGGATCGGTGCTCGCCGAGGTCCTGCGGGCCGGCATCCTCGCGGTTCCGCGCGGACAGTCAGAGGCGGCGTACGCGCTGGGTCTGCGCAAGAGCGCGGTGATGACCGCAGTGATGTTGCCGCAAGCGATCAAGATCATGCTGCCCGCGATCATCAGCCAGTGCGTTGTCGCACTCAAGGACACCGCACTCGGCCAGTACATCCTTGCTCCCGGACTCACCTACGTCGGCGAGCAGATCTATCTCGAGTTCAACAACCGGGTGCCGACCGTGCTGGTGATCAGCGCGATCTACATCATCGTCAACCTGCTGCTGACCGCGCTCGCCACCTGGATCCAGCGCCGCTACGTCGGCGAGCGGAAGCTCGAGGTGCCCATGGTCGGCGAGGCCGCGAGCCGCGCCAAGGTCCCGACCTGAGCAGTGCTCAGGCAGTAGTGGGCTTGGGAGTCACCCACAGCTTGATCACGCCGTTGAAGCACTCCACGCCGCTCTCGGTCAGGGCCCTGACGCGCACGTGCAGGTCGGGGTCGTCGCCGGCCCACTGCTCGGGGTCGGTCTCGGCGATGATCGTGATGTCGCTGTCTGCCTTGGCGGTGTAGTTGATGTCCATCCCCTTGGGGATCCACCGCTTGTCCTTCGGGATGGTCACCTCGGCCAGCGCGCCCATCGCGGCTTCGGCGCCGTTGCACAGCGCGATGGCGTGCACGGTGCCGATGTGGTTGTGCACGGCCCGGCGCTTGGGGAAGGTGAGCTCGACATGGTTGGGCTCCACGACCCGGAAGGTCGGCTTGATGCTGGCGAAGTAGGGCGCCTTCTGGGCGAAGGCGAACGAGAACGCCTTCGCACCCATCGGCACGCCGGACAACTTCTTCCACATGCTCAGGATCTGCGACATGCCGTCATGCTACCCACGAGTAACCACAACTGGCGAACACCCACCGGGCAGCCGAGGTCTGGCGCACCTACGGTGCCGTAACCTACGGTTGCGTAGAGACTCCGCGCGACGGCCGGCCGACATTCGCCCTATCTGCGGGTTCTCCAAGAAGTGCTCCACCACGACCTCGACCTAGGACCTGCATGACCGCCACCATCGACGAGACCGACACCCCGCTGCGCGCAACCATGGGGGGTGACACCCAGTCCCGCAAGGAGCAGTTGGCGCTCGCACTGTTCATCCTGGTGCCGTTCCTGGCCCTGATTGCCGCCGTCCCCGTCGCCTGGGGCGGCTTCCTCGGCTGGAGCGACGTGGCGATCGCGACGGTGATGTATTTCCTCACCGGACACGGCATCACGGTGGGCTACCACCGGCTCTTCACGCACAAGTCCTTCAAGCCGAACCGGGCGGCCAAGATCGCCCTCGCGATCTTCGGTTCGATGGCCATCCAGGGACCACTGGTGCGGTGGGTGGCCGACCATCGCAAACATCACAAGTTCTCCGACCGCGACGGCGACCCGCACTCCCCGTGGAAGTACGGCACCCGCACGCGCGACCTGGCCAAGGGCCTGTGGCACGCGCACATGATGTGGCTCTTCGACGAGGAGCAGACCCCGCAGCACAAGTACGCTCCCGACCTGCTCAAGGACCGCGACCTGGTGCGGGTCAGCCGACTGTTCTGGCTCTGGACCCTGATCTCGCTCCTGCTCCCGGCCGTGCTCGGCGCACTCGTGACCTGGTCGTGGCAAGGCGCCCTCACCGCATTCTTCTGGGGATCGTTGGTGCGCGTCGGCCTCCTGCACCACGTCACCTGGTCGATCAACTCGATCTGCCACGCGATCGGCAACCGCCCCTTCGTCTCGCGCGACCGGTCCGCCAACGTCTGGTGGCTGGCGATCCCCTCGATGGGCGAGTCGTGGCACAACCTGCACCACGCCGACCCGACCTGCGCGCGGCACGGCGTACTCCGGGGCCAGGTCGACACCTCCGCCCGGGTGATCTGGTTCCTGGAGAAGTTCGGGTGGGCCAAGGACGTGCGCTGGCCGGTCAAGGAACGAGTCGACTCCAAACTGGTGCGCAACCAGCCCGCTGCCGCCTGAGCCCAACCATGCCTCCGACCAAGCGAAGCCGGATGACCGCGGCCGAGCGTCGTGAGCAGCTCATCGAGATCGCCCGCACCCTCTTCGCCGACCGCGGCTTCGACGGCACGTCGGTCGAGGAGGTCGCCAGCACCGCCGGGGTGTCGAAGCCGATCATCTATGAACACTTCGGCGGCAAGGAAGGCCTGTACGCCGTCGTCGTCGACCGCGAGGTCACCGAACTGCTCGGCATGATCCGTTCGTCGCTCACCAGCGGCACCTCACGCCAACTGCTCGAACAGGCCGCGGTCGCCCTGCTGGACTACATCGAGCAGCGGCCCGACGGCTTCCGCATCCTGGTGCGGGACTCCCCGATCGGCAGTCAGGGCGCCAGCTTCCAGTCGATCATCGGAGACACCGCAGGGCGCGTCGAGGGCATCCTCGCCGACCAGTTCCGGACGCGCGGCCTCGACCCGAGCACGGCGCCGATGTATGCACAGATGCTGGTCGGCATGGTGGGCACCACCGGGCAGTGGTGGCTCAGCGCCGGCCGCGAGCCGCACCAGCGCGAGGTTGCCGCCCACATCGTCAACCTGGCCTGGAACGGGCTCTCCGGCCTCGAGGAGACTCCGCGCCTGGTCACGGACTGACCGCGAGCACCTCGACCCGGTTGCCGTGCGGGTCGTGCACGTGGAAGCGCTGGTGTCCGTCGAAGGTGTGCCGCTCGGCCCAGCTGACGTCGTACGCCGAGAGCCGTTCGGCCAGCGGCTCCAACTCGGCGTCGTCGTCGACGACGAGGGCCGCCGGCTTGGGCACCTCGCTCATGCCGAGCGCACCGACGTAGAAGCGCCGCGCGGCCGCCTCGCCGCCCGGCGGACAGGAGACCTGGACGTGGTGCAGCCTCATCGCGTCCTCCTCGCCACCACGAAGATGCGGCGGAACGGCAGCAGGACTCCGTGCCCGGTGTCCGGATAGGCCACGGCGAGCTGGCGACGGAACTCCTCGGCGAACTCCTCGCGCAGGCTGTCGGGGAGCGCCTGCAGGGTGGGGCGCGCGCCGGTGCCGCTCACCCACTCGAAGACCGCGTCGCGGCCACGCAGGACGTGCAGGTAGGTCGTCTCCCAGGCGTCGACCTCCCAGCCGAGCTCGGCCAGCACGCGCCAGTAGTCGGCGGGGTCATGGGACGACGGCACCGCGACGTCGACGACGTGGGCGGCGTACGGCGGTTGGGCCGCGAGCTCGGCGCGGATGGTGTGGCTGGGCTCGCCGAAGTTGCCGGGCACCTGGAAGGCGAGCCAACCGCCGGGGGCCACCTTGGCCGCCAGCTGCGGCAAGAGATCCAGGTGGCCCGGCACCCATTGCAACGCGGCGTTGGAGATGAGTACGTCGACCTGCCCCGCCTGCTTGGCCCACTCCTGGATCTCGCCCACCGCGAAGTCGACGCCCTCGCCCGTGGGCGCCCGACCGACCATCTCACGGCTCGAGTCGAGGCCCACCACACTCGCGCCCGGCCAGCGCTGCTTCAGGCTCACCGTCAGGTTGCCCGGCCCACAGCCGAGATCGACCACCGTGCGTGGCTGCGTGGCACCGACTCGGTGGATCAGGTCGAAGAACGGCCGACCGCGCTCGTCGGCGTAGGTCAGGTAGTGCTCGGGATCCCACTGCATCGCGACCTCCAGTTGTCTTGACGTCAAGACAATCGTTGCTCGGCATTGTCTTGATGTCAAGATTCTCGACGCGTCCGATACGATGTGGGCATGAGTGATGAGGTCGATGAGCTGGTCGAGGCGTGGGCCCGTGAGCGCACCGACCTCGATCTCGCACCGATCGAGGTGTTCAGCCGGATCTCCCGTCTGGCTCGTCTGCTCGACCGGGCCCGTCGCGACGCGTTTGCCGAGCACGGCATCGAGCTGTGGGAGTTCGACGTGCTGGCCGCCCTGCGCCGCGCCGGTGGCGACTACGAGCTCTCCCCCGGGCGCCTGATCCGCGAGACTCTGGTGACCTCCGGCACGATGACCAACCGGGTCGACCGCCTCGCCGCTCGCGGACTCGTCGAGCGACTCCCCGACCCCAACGACCGGCGCGGCGTCCTCGTCAAGCTCACCCCCGAGGGACGTGTCGCGGTCGACGGCGCCTTCGAGGCCTTGGTCGATGCCGAGCGCGAACTTCTCGCCGATCTGCCTCCCAAGGAGCGCAAGCAACTCGCCGGCCTGCTGCGCCGACTGATGCTCCCCTTCGCCTGACCGTGAACTTGCAGGTAGTTCAACGCGAACTGACAGAAAACCCGCGCGAACCTGCACTCCGGCGCCGCCCTGCCGATCAGTCGACGGCTTCAGCCGCCTCGAGCCATTCCATCTCCAACTCGTCCCGCTCGGCATGAAGCACGTCGAGCTGGGCGGAGAGGTCGGCAAGCTTCTCGTAGTCCTGTGCGTGCTCGAGGATCTCGCCATTGAGTACGTCGACCAACTCAGCGATCTTCACCAGCCGCTTGTCGATGCGTGCGATCGTCTTGCGAGCCGCTCGTTCTTCGGCACTGCCCGGCTTGGCCTTGGGTGTTGCTGCAGGTTCGCGTGAGCTAGCTGCAAGTTCGCGTGAGCTGGCTGCAAGTTCGCGGGCTGTCAGGGCGCTGCGGCGCTCGAGGTATTCATCGACTCCGCGGGGCAGCATCGAGATCTGGCCGTCACCGAGCAGGGCCCACACCGAGTCGCAGACCCGCTCGAGGAAGTAGCGGTCGTGGGAGACCACGACGAGAGTGCCCGGCCAACCGTCGAGGAAGTCCTCGAGCACGGTGAGGGTCTCGATGTCGAGGTCGTTGGTGGGCTCGTCGAGGAGCAGCACATTGGGCTCGCCGAGCAGCAACTTGAGCAGCTGGAACCGACGCCGCTCGCCGCCGGAGAGGTCACCGAGCCGGGCGGTCAGCCGGTCGCCGGTGAAGCCGAAGCGTTCCAGCATCGACGTCGCGGTGATCTCACCGTCGGCGGTGCGGGTGATCCGACGGATCGACTCCACCGTCGGCAGCACCCGCGCATGGGGATCGATCTCGTCGAGCTGCTGGGTCAGGTGGGCCAGCGCCACGGTGCGACCGTGCTTCACCTTGCCGTGATCAGGGGCCAGCGTGTGCGCGAGCAACGACAGCACCGAGGACTTGCCGGCACCGTTGACGCCGACGATGCCGATCCGGTCGCCGGGGCCGAGCCGCCAGGTGGCGTGCTTCAGCAACGTGCGTTCGCCGCGCGCGAGGTCGACGTCCTCGACGTCGATCACGTCCTTGCCGAGACGCTGGGTCGCGAACTGCTGCAGTTCCAGGCGGTCCCGCGGCGGCGGCACGTCCTCGATCAGCGCGTTGGCCGCGTCGATGCGGAACTTGGGCTTCGACGTACGCGCGGGAGCGCCACGGCGCAGCCAGGCGAGCTCCTTGCGGACCAGGTTCTGTCGGCGTACCTCGGAGGCCGCCGACTGGCGCTGCCGTTCGGCCTTGGCCAGCACGAAGGCGGCGTACCCACCCTCGTAGGCGTCGACGAGACCGTCGTGCACTTCCCACGTGCGCTGGCACACCGCGTCGAGGAACCACCGGTCGTGGGTGACCACGACGAGCGCGGACGGCAGCGATACCAGGTGTTCGGCCAACCACGCGACCGCCTCGACGTCGAGGTGGTTGGTCGGTTCGTCGAGCACCAGCAGGTCGTGCTGGTCGAGCAGCAACGCGGCCAGCGAGCAGCGACGCCGTTCACCACCGGAGAGTCCGAGCACCGGACGTTCGAGGTCGATGCCGACGAGCAGCTCGGCGACGATGTCGCGCGTCGCCTGCTCGGCAGCCCATTCGTGGTCGGCCTTGCCCCGCAGCACCGCCTCGCGGACGGTGAGGGTGTCGGCCAGCTCGTCGCCCTGGTGGAGGTAGCCGATCCGTAGCCCGCGCGACATCGAGACGCGGCCGGTGTCCGGCTCCTCGATGCCGGTCATCACCTCGAGCAGAGTGGTCTTGCCGTCACCGTTGCGGCCGACGATGCCGATCCGCTCCCCGACCGCGACGCCCAGCGACACCTCGCTCAACAGCGGTCGGACGCCGTAGGACTTCGACACCCTTTCGAGGTTCAACAGGTTGGCCACTCAGCAGATCTCCGCTCCGGGAACCGGACCATGTGCCAGGCGGACACGGCCGTACGACGTGAGGGCGCCGGCCACGCGCTCGGCGTGGGTTGCGTCCTCGCACAGGAAGAGACAGGTCGGCCCCGAACCCGAGACCAGCGCCGCGAGGGCCGACGCCTCGACGCCGGCCCGCAAGGGCCCCGCGAGGTCGGGCCGAAGTTGCAGCGTGGCCGGGTGCAGGTCATTGCCCAGAGCACCGGCGAGAGCCCCTGCGGATCCGCCATCGAGCGCCGTCAGCAGGGCGGCCGGGATCACCGGGTCCGAGACCACTGCACCGGCGTGCACCCGGTCGAACTCGGCGTACGCCGCGGGGGTGGAGACGCCGAAGTCGAAGGTGAGCACCACCCAGTGGTAGCGCCCGATGTCGCGGACCGGCTCGACGAGTTCACCGCGGCCGAGGCCGGAGGCCGTGCCGCCGACCAACGCAAAGGGGACGTCGGAGCCGAGCTGCGCCGCCAACCCGAGCAACGTCTCGCGGGAGATGTCGAGCTCCCAGAGCTCTGCGCAGGCCAGCAGGGTGGCCGCAGCGTCGGCGGAGCCGCCGGCAAGTCCACCGGCGACCGGGATCCCCTTGTCGAGGTGCAGGGCCAGCGGCCGGTCGACTCCCGCGTGTGTGGCGAGGAGCCGGGCAGCCCGGAGTGCCAGATTGGTGGCGTCGAGCGGCACGTCGGAGACGTCGACGCCGTCATGGCCGACACAGGTCAGCGCCCAGTCGTCGGCGGCGCTGGCAGTGACGGTCGAGAACAGTGAGATCGCCTGATAGACGGTCGCCAACGGATGGAACCCGTCAGCACGCGCAGGGCCGACGCCCAGATGCAGGTTGATCTTGGCCGGAGCCCGGACGGAGACCTCAGGCATCCGCGCCGCTCCGTGCCTGCGCCATCTCCTCGGCGACTCGCACGAACTCGGTGACGGTGAGGACCTCGCCCCGTGCCTGCGGGTCGATGCCGGCGGCGACCAGGGCGGCCTCGGCCGCCTCCCCACTGCCGGCGATCGTCTTCAGCGTGGAGCGTAATGTCTTGCGGCGCTGGGCAAACGCCGCATCAACGAGGGCGAAGACGTCCTCACGCCTGACTGTCGTGCTGGGCGGATCGCGACGCGTCCAGCCGACCAGACCGGAGTCGACGTTGGGTGCCGGCCAGAAGACGTTGCGGCCGATCGCGCCGGCCCGTCGTACGTCGGCGTACCACGCAGCCTTGATCGACGGGATGCCGTAGACCTTCGACCCCGGTGCGGCCGCGAGTCGGTCGGCGACCTCCGCCTGCACCATCACCAGACCGCGCTCGAGCGAGGGCAGGAGCGCGAGCAGGTGCAGCAGCACCGGCACGGAGACGTTGTAGGGCAGGTTGGCGACCAACGCCGTGGGCGCAGCGCCGGGCACCTCGGTGACACGCAGGGCGTCGGCGTGGACCAAGGTGAACCGATCCACCGCGCCGGGTGCGTACGTCGCGATCGTGGCGGGCAGCGCGGCCGCGAGCGTCTCGTCGAGCTCGATCGCCACCACGCGGGCGCCGGTCTCCAGGAGTCCCAGGGTCAGCGATCCGAGACCCGGGCCGACCTCGAGCACCACGTCCTCAGCGCCGATCCCGGAGTTGCTCACGATGCGACGCACCGTGTTGGGATCGATCACGAAGTTCTGTCCCCGCTGTTTGGTGGGCCGGAGATCGAGGCCGGCGGCAAGGCTGCGCACCTCCGCGGGGCCCAACAGGCGCACTGCGGCAGGGCTGTCTGACATGGGTTCAGCCTATGTGGTGAGCGGACTCGAGGCGATTCTTTGCAGGTTCGCGGGAACCACTCGAGGGTTCGCGGTCAGCGGAGGCCGAGGGCGGACGAGCAGTGCGGCCACTGGCCCCAGCCCGAGCGGGCCTGGAGGATCTGGCCCCGCTTGATCTGCTCCGCGCGGCTGTGCTGGTGCGGGAGGCCGGTGCCACCGACGGCGCGCCAGGTGGCGGCGCTGAACTGCAGGCCCCCGTAGTAGCCGTTGCCGGAGTTGGTGGCCCAGTTGCCGCCGGACTCGCACTGGGCGAGACGGTCCCAGACGCTGTTGCCGGGAGCGTAGTTGGTGGTCACCGGGCGGGCCTTGGTGCCGACCTTGACGACCTCGTCGGTCGGCGTGCGGTGGACGGTCTGCTTCTTGACCGTACGACGGTGCACCTGCCCGTTGTGGAACACGGTCCGGTAGGTGACGTCGCGCAGGCCGTTGCGGCCCTCGGTGACCACTTCGGTCTCGTCGGTGTACATCGAGGCGTCGTTGCGCTTCACGGTCTCGTGGGCGATCGGCTCGTCGTTCACGGACTTGGTCACGATCCGCACCTTCGTGACCACGATCCGGTCACCCTCGTCGAGGGTGGTGTCGAGCTTGGGCTTCACGATGTCGTTGCCGTCGACCTCGAGGTCGAGCTTCTCCAACACGTCGGCGACGGTCAGCCCGGCAACCTCACGCGTCACCGCGTCGTCGGCGCCGAAGACGATCCGGAGCTTCTTCGGCGTCGCCACTTCGAGCGCCAGACCGTCGCGACCGATCGCGGCGCTTCTGCTGGCCGACAGGTCGGCGCCCTGGAACCGCTGGTCGATCTCGGCAAGCGCACTCTTCACGTCGGTGGAGCGCACCCAGTGGGTCTTGGTGACCCCGTCGACGGTGAGTTCGAGAGGCCGACCGAACTGCACGGAGATGTGCGTGCCGTCCGACACCTCCTCGTCCAACCCGGGCAGGACCTGGTCGTGCTCAGAGATCTCGATGCCCTCGTCGTCGAGGACGTCGGCGACGGTGCTGCCCATGGACGAGACCGTCCGTGACTCGCCGTCGATCGAGAGACTGACGTCCTTGGTGAGGGCGGAGTAGCCGACCGCGGTGGCGGCCAGAGCGCCGACGACTGCGACCACGAGGCCGACGAGAAGGGTCCTGCTCCTGCTGAGTTGTGTGAGGCGTGAAGTCACGCGTCTCCAGACTTCGAAGTACCCGGGCCTCGGTTGCCGCACGCCCATGGTCGAGCGCCGCGGCACGGTGATGCTCCCGATCCCGGCCAACAGTCGGCGACTCTAGACACGCGACGCGAACAGATGCAAGCGGGCGAGACCCGTGTCACCCGTGTCGAACGCTCAGCCAGACCCGCGAGCGCTTGCTCCAGTTAGCACTTGCAAGCGGTGCGCCGGGTCACCAGTCGCCGTACACGTGGGTCGTGTTGTCCTCGATCGCCGCACACAACTCAGCCAGATCGGTGCTGGTCTCCTCGGCCAGCACCCGCACCGTCAACGGCACCAGATAGGAGGCGTTGGGACGCCCGCGATGCGGATGCGGTGTGAGGAAGGGCGCATCGGTCTCGACCAGGATCCGGTCCTTCGGGGTGTACGCCGCAGCCTCGCGCAGCGCCGTCGCGTTGCGGAACGTCACGGTGCCGGCGAACGAGAGGTGGGCGCCCAGGTCGAGGCAACGCCGCGCCACGTCGAGGTCACCGCTGAAGCAGTGCATCACCCACCGCTCGGGGGCCCCCTCCTCGGCGACCACCCGCAGTACGTCGTCGTGGGCGTCGCGGTCGTGGATCATCAGTGCCTTGCCGAGTCGCTTGGCCACGTCGATGTGGCGCCGGAACGACAACTCCTGCGCCGGGCGACCCTCCTCACCGGTGCGGAAGTGGTCGAGCCCTGTCTCGCCGACCGCTCGGACCCGGCCGTGCGCGGCAAGCTCTTCGATCTCGGCCAGCGCAGCGTCGAGCTCACCCCTCGCAGCGAGCACCGGCGCCTCGTTGGGGTGCAGGGCGACGGCGGCCACCAGCGCGTCGTACTCCTCGGCGGCCGACACCGCCCACCGCGCACCCGGGAGGTCGCAACCGACCTGGACGATCCGGTGCACGTTGGCGGCACGTGCCGCAGCCAGCGCCTCGGGTACGCCGAACTCGTCGGTGCCGTCGCCGATGTCGAGGTGGCAGTGGTTGTCGGTGACCGGCAGCGGCAACGGTTCCGGAGCCGGCGGTCGGGTCAGGTCACGGCTGCCACCGTTCTCAGCAGTGGTGGCTCGACGGCGCAGGCTCATGCCAGCGGTGCCGCCGTCGCTGCCCGGGCCGCGATCGCCGTGGCGAGCGCGTCGGGAGCCTCGTCGGGGATCCAGTGGCTGACCCCGTCAAGCACCTCGAGGTGGTAGTCGCCGGTGACGAAGTCGGCGGTGAGTTCAGCGCCCTTGCGGACCAGGGCAACGTCACCAGTGCTCCACACGAGGGTGGTCGGCACCGTCACGCGGGAAGCACCGGCGCGCAGGTCGGTGATCGGGAGCGCGCGGTACCAACCGAGCGCTCCTCGCAGGGCACCGTCGGCAACCATCTCGGTGCGGAAGGAGTCGACCATCTCCCGCGACATCCCGGAGCGCCGCAGGGCGTTCTCGAGCGCCTTGGGTGCACGGCGCGCAACCAACTCCACTGCACCGGTGATGTTGAACAGCACCATGTACCACGAGTGCAGTGCCTGGGTGCTGGTCGTCATCGACTTCACGAAGGCGCCGGGGTGAGGCACCGACACCGCAGTCAGGCTCCGGACCAGGTCGGGGCGTTCGGCGGCCAGCGACCACGCCACGACCGAACCCCAGTCGTGCCCGACCAGGTGCACCGGCGCACCGATCCGGTCGATCAGCGCAACCACGTCGCCGACCAGTTCGGGCACCCGGTAGGGCTTGCGCCCCTTCGGCCGGGCGCCCGGCGAATAGCCCCGCTGGTCAGGCGCATAGGTGCGGAAACCCTGTGTGTGCAGGCGTTCGGCGACCTGAGTCCACGACGAGGAGCGCTGCGGGAACCCGTGCAACAGCACCACCGGAGTGCCGTCCTCGGGTCCGGTGTCGCGCACCAGGAAGGTGAAACCCGCGTGGTCGAAGGTGGTGATCCGTCCGGACATCGTCAGCTCCTGTGCACCGCGTCGTAGACCTCGCGTTTGGGGACGCCCGCTCGTCGGGCGACATCGAGGATTGCATCCTTGCGGGTCATTCCGTCGGATTCCAGCCCCGCGACCAGCTCGCGCCACTGCTCAGGGTCGGCACCGACCTCCGCATGCGGCGCCGCCCCGGTCACGACCAGGGTGACCTCACCCCGTACGCCGTCACCCGCCCAGGCGACCAGCTCGACGAGCGGGCCCCGACGTACCTCCTCGTGGGTCTTGGTGAGCTCGCGGCACACCGCGGCGGCACGATCGGCTCCGAACGCCTCCGCCATCGCCGCCAGCGTCGCTGCGGTGCGGTGCGGCGCCTCGAAGAAGACCATCGTGCGCTGCTCGGCGGCCAGGGCGGCGAGCCGCCGGGCGCGTTCGCCGGCCTTGCGGGGCAGGAAGCCCTCGAAGCAGAACCGATCCACCGGCAGCCCGCTCACCGCCAGTGCGGTGAGCACCGCACTCGGCCCGGGCACCGAGGTGACCTCGATGTCCTGGGTGACCGCGGCCGCGACCAGTCGGAAGCCGGGGTCGGAGACGCTCGGCATCCCGGCATCGGTCACCAGCAGCACCCGCTCGCCAGCGAGCAGCGCCTCGACGAGCGACGGCGTACGCGCGGCTTCGTTGCCCTCGAAGTAGGAGACCACCCGGCCGACGGGGGTGACGCCGAGCTCGGTGCAGAGCCGACGAAGGCGTCGGGTGTCCTCGGCGGCGATCACGTCGGCACCGGCCAACTCGGCCGCGAGCCGTGCCGAGGCGTCCTCGACCCGACCGATCGGGGTGGCAGCGAGGACGAGGACACCGGAGTCGTGGGAGGGCACGCCCCGATCATCGCAGGCCGGGACGCCGCACCTGCGGGCTCCCCTCTTTGCGGTATTCACGCCACCCGGCCCCGCCCGGGACGCCATTTGTCCCTTGCTCCCGGGACCACCGGAGGGTCACGCTCCGAGACGGGCCAGCAGTGCCGGGTCTCCGGCGAGCCGGCTCCGAGCCAGCCCCGTGGAGGAAAGGAAGACGCACGATGAAGAGGAACATGCTCAGCACCGCAGCAGTCGTCGCCACAGCGGCGACGACCGGCGCTCTGGTGCTGGCACCCACCACCGGCACGGCAGCCGATGACGTGGGCAACCCGACGGCCAAGGCCGCCAGACATGTGGTGGTCATCGACGGCCTCGACAACCCTCGCCAGCTCACCGCCCTGCCAAGCGGCAAGCTGCTGGTCGCCGAGGCCGGCCACGGCGGCGACGGACCCACCGACTGTGTCGGCGAGGGCGAGGAGGCGCAGTGTTTCGGCGCCACCGGCCGGGTCCGGTTGGTGACCCCCGGCCAGAGCAGTCGCACCCTGATGCACGGCCTGCTGTCGTCGGCCGGCCCCGACGGCACCTTCGGCGTGGGCTCCGACGGGGCTGCACGGCTCGGCGACACGGTCTGGTCGATCGTGACCTGGGGGCCACCCGACCTGATCCCTGACGGACTGCCGGGCGACCAGGCCGGCATGTTGATGCGCAGCAAGGTGGGCGGCACACCACGGGCGGTGGCCGACGTCTCGGCGTACGAGATGGCCCACGACACCGATGGCGAAGGCGTGGAGAGCAACCCCTACTCGATGCTGGCGCTGAGCCGGAACAAGGTGCTGGTCGCGGACGCCGCGGCCGACCACATCGTGAAGGTCAACCGCAAGGGCAAGGTGCGCCTCTGGGCGCAGATGAAGGAGTACGGCCCGAGCGTGGACGCCGTACCCACCGTGCTCACCCGAGGCGCCGACGGCGACATCTATGTCGGAGAGCTGCACTCCGAGCTCCCGGGCAAGGCCCGGGTCTGGCGCTATGACCGCTCCGGGAAGGTGAAGCGGTCGTGGAAGGGCTTCACCACCGTGACCGGTGTGACCCGCGCGAAGGACGGCACGCTCTATGTCTCCGAGCTCTTCGGCGGTGGCTGTGGCTTCGACCAGATCCCCACCTGCTTCCCGGGCCGGGTGACCCGCGTGAAGCCGAACGGGAAGCGGAGGTCGATGCCGGTGCCATTCCCGGCCGGCGTTGCCACGGTGGGCAGGAAGGTCTACGTCAACGCCTTCTCGGTCTCGCCCAGCGGCGGCTTCGGCGGCAACCCTGAGTGGAGCGGCCAGGTCTGGCGGATCTTCAAGTAGGAGGCTCGACGGTCCCGGTCCTGCCACCGGGGTGCGTAGTCTGTGCCACCGTGAGCACACCCACCCCGGTGCAGGACCGGCCGACGCCGGCCCCGATGGACGCGCAGCCGGTCCGTGACCGCCGCTGGTGGCTGCGCACCTGGGGCACCGGAGTTGCGATCACGCTCTTCACCTTCTTCCTGCGGGCGTGGCGGCTCGGCGAGCCGCGCGAGTTCTCCTTCGACGAGACCTACTACGCCAAGGACGCCTGGTCACTGCTCCACCACGGCCATGTCCACAAGTACGTCGAGGACGCCAACGACCAGATCCTCGGCGGTCAGACCACCGGCATCTGGCTCGACGAACCCTCGATGGTGGTGCACCCAGAGGCGGGCAAGTGGCTGATCGCCCTGGGCGAGCAGCTCTTCGGGATGGACCCGTTCGGGTGGCGGATCGCCTCGGCCGTGGTGGGGTCCCTGATGGTGCTGGTGCTCTACCGCCTTGCCCTTCGGCTGACCGGGTCGGTGCTGCTGGCGGCCTTCGCCGGCCTGCTGCTGTGCTTCGACGGCATGCATCTGGTGCTGTCGCGGCTGGCCCTGCTCGACATCTTCCTGGCCTTCTGGATCCTGTGTGCGGTGGCGGCGCTGGTCGCCGACCGGGACTGGACCCGGGTCAGGATGGAGCGCTGGTCCGGATCCGGGGCGTGGGGACCGGTGCGTGCCCTGTGGTTCCGACCCTGGCGGCTGGTCGCGGGGATCTGCTTCGGTCTGGCGATCGCGACCAAGTGGAGCGCCCTCTATCCGCTGGCCGTCTTCGGCCTGCTGGTGTGGGCCTGGGACGCCGGCGGTCGACGCAGGCTCGGGGTGCGGCTGGCCGTGCTGCGTTCGGCACTCGTCGACGCCGTACCCGCCTTCCTGCACCTCGTGGTGGTCGCCGGCATCGTCTACGTCGCCACCTGGACCGGATGGTTGGTGCACGCACCCGAATACGAGGAGCACCTGTCGAGCACGCAGTACACCGGGTTCATCGAGGAGGGCCCCGACTGCAAGCACGTCACCGACCAGGACAAGACCTGGCCGACCGCGACCGAGCCCGACGCCCACGGGCCGGCCGAACTGGTCCAGTCGCTGCGCTCACTGTGGTACTACCACCAGGACCTCTACACCTTCCACACCCACTACCTGAACTGCTCGGAGCACAGCTACCAGTCGGACCCCCGTGGCTGGTTGCTGCTCAACCGTCCGGTCGGGGTCAACGTGGACAACCACATCCCACCGGGCACGCAGGGCTGCGAGGCCGCCGAGGGCTCGGACTGCATCCGCGAGGTGCTGCTGCTGGGGACGCCGGTGCTGTGGTGGGGCGGGACGGTCGGCCTGATCGCGGCGGCGGTCCTCTGGGTGGGTCGCCGGGACTGGCGGTACGGCGTCGTGGTCGCCGGAACGCTCTCGTTGTGGCTGCCGTGGGAGCTCAACGACACCCGACCGATCTTCAGCTTCTATGCCGCGGCGTTCCTGCCGTTCCTGGTGCTCGGCCTCACCCTGCTCGCCGGACACCTGCTCGGCCCGACCCGTGGTCCGTCGGCACGTCGTACCCTCGGCACGATCGTGGCCGGCTCGTTCTTCGTGCTGGTGGTGATGAACTTCGCGTGGTTCTGGCCGATCTGGACCAACGAACTGCTCACCAAGGAGCAGTGGCTCGACCGGATGTGGTTCCGCCGCTGGATCTGAGGCGTTCAGCCGCCGAGCAGCGTGACGCCGACCAGCACCAGCGCGACCACCTTGACCACCTCGAGGCCGACGTACCAGAAGTGGGCGTGCGAACCCGGTCCGGAGGCCGCCTCCGGCGCCGCGAGGACGGCGTCGGTACGCCGCGTCAGCGCCGGCCGCACGCCCAGCACCTGCGCAGCGAGTACGGCGGCTGCTCCGATCCCGGCCGTGGTCGCCACTGCCCCGGCGTGTTCGGTCAGCACGGCCAGGACGACGAGGACGGCCAGCACCAGCTCGCAGGCGTTGAGGGCGCGGAAGACGAGGCGTCCGATCCCCAACCCGAGCGGGATGGTCACTCCCGGCGCGCGGAACTTCAGCGGTGCCTCGAGGAACGAGATGGCCAGGACCATGCCCAGCCAGACGAAGGTCGCGGCGATTCCGAACTCGAGCATGACCTCGAGGATAGGGGTAGCGCGACGTCCCGAGAATGCCGAAGGCCCCGCCGCGGAGTGCGACGGGGCCTTCGAACAGTGGATCAGAGCGCGCGGAGGATGTCCTCCACGCGGTCCTTGGCGTCGCCGAAGAGCATGCCCGAGTTCTCGCGGAAGAACAGCGGGTTCTGCACGCCGGCATAGCCGGACGCCATCGAGCGCTTGAAGACGACGACGTTCTTCGCCTCCCACACCGTGAGCACCGGCATGCCGGCGATCGGGCTGGTCGGGTCCTCCGACGCGGCCGGGTTGACGGTGTCGTTGGCACCGATCACCAGGACCACGTCGGTGTCGGAGAAGTCGTCGTTGATCTCGTCCATCTCGAGCACGACGTCGTAGGGCACCTTGGCC
>JBEBTI010000045.1:0-17403 GCA_040393845.1 Nocardioides daejeonensis | reverse complement strand
CCCATGCCGTCCGACCACACCGACGACCTGCGCCTTGCGCACGTGCTCGCCGACGACGCCGACTCGATCACCGAGGCGCGTTTCAAGTCCCTCGACCTGCACGTGATGACCAAGCCCGACCTGACGCCGGTCTCGGACGCCGACCAAGCGGTCGAGGAGAGCATCCGCCGCACACTGTCCCGGGTGCGCTCCCGCGACGCCGTGCTCGGAGAGGAGCAGGGCAGCACCGGCCACAGCCAACGCCGATGGATCGTCGACCCGATCGACGGCACCAAGAATTTCGTCCGCGGCGTACCCGTCTGGGCCACCCTGATCGCCCTCGCGATCGACGACGAGGTCGTGCTGAGCGTGGTGTCGGCGCCGCAGTTGCAGCGCCGTTGGTGGGCCTCGAAGGATGCCGGCGCCTGGACCGGTCGCTCGCTGCTGAAGGCGCAGCGGTGCCACACCTCCGACGTACGCCGACTCGAGGACGCGTCGATGTCCTACTCGTCGCTGACCGGGTGGGAGGAGCGCGGACGACTCGACGACTTCCTGGCCCTGTCACGTCGTTGCTGGCGGACCCGTGCGTATGGCGACTTCTGGTCCTACATGATGGTGGCCGAGGGTGCGGTCGACCTGGCCGCCGAGCCCGAACTCGAGCTCTATGACATGGCCGCGCTCGACATCATCGTCCGCGAGGCTGGCGGCCGGTTCACCTCGCTCGACGGCAAGGACGGCCCTTGGGGTGGCAACGCGATCGCCTCCAACGGCCACCTGCACGAAGCCGCACTGGCATTCCTCGGTGCGGTCGACAACGCCGAGGACCCCGACCAGCCGGACCGCACGGCCACCCTGGGCGGCTCGGTGCACGACCTGCGTCAGCACC
The DNA here is from genome assembly GCA_040393845.1 of Nocardioides daejeonensis. Lineage (GTDB taxonomy): Bacteria > Actinomycetota > Actinomycetes > Propionibacteriales > Nocardioidaceae > Nocardioides > Nocardioides daejeonensis_A. Next base: position 16,538 of record JBEBTI010000045.1, on the reverse strand, counting down.
GGCGCAGCGCAGAGAGTGCGGACCAGCCGCCACTGGGCTAGCGTGACCCCCATCACATCCGTCGGATGAGGGGACACCATGCGTATCAACGACGTACTCAAGGGCAAGGCTCGCAACGACGTGGTGACGATCCATCCGGATGCGACGGTGCGTGACCTGGTCGCCCAGCTCGCCGAACACAACGTCGGCGCCCTGGTGGTCAGCGACGACGGTCGCACCGTCACCGGGATCGTCTCGGAACGAGACGTCGTACGCCGTCTCGGCGCCGATGTCGGCGTGCTCGACGAGGCGGTCGGCGCGATCATGACCCGTGCCGTGCAGACGTGCGAGGGCGCTGCCGAAGTCACCGCGTTGATGCAGGTGATGACCGAGCACCGGGTGCGCCACGTGCCGGTGCTCACTGACGGGGCGTTGAGCGGCATCGTCAGCATCGGCGACCTGGTCAAGCACCGCATCGGGGAGCTCGAGTTCGAACGCGACCAACTCGACCAGTACCTGCACCAGAGCTGAGCGCGACCACCGTAGGGTGGGCGCATGGAAAAGCCTGAGATCGAGTTCTTCGACCCCACTCCCCCGACCGACCTGGTCATCACCGACATCACCGTCGGTGACGGCGACGAGGCCACCGCCGGGTCGACGGTGTCCGTGCACTACGTGGGCGTCGCCCACTCCACCGGCGAGGAGTTCGACGCCTCCTACAACCGCGGTGCGCCGCTGCAGTTCCGTCTGGGCGTCGGCCAGGTCATCACCGGCTGGGACACCGGCGTGCAGGGCATGAAGGTCGGCGGCCGCCGCCAGCTCGTGATCCCGCCGCACCTGGCCTACGGCGACCGCGGAGCCCCGGGCGCGATCAAGGGCGGCGAGACCCTGATCTTCGTCGTCGACCTGCTCAAGGTCAGCTGAAGAGCACCGGACTCACCACGGGAGGCCGTCGTCCGCGACGGCCTCCCCGGTCACCACCCTCACACTCGCCGCACCCAGCGTCACCACGCTGCCGGGCCCGAGTTGCCGGCCGCGTCGGGTCTCGACCGCGCCGTCGACCGTGACCAGCCCCTCCGCGATCACCGCCTTGGCCTCCACACCGTCATCCACCAGGTTGGCCAGCTTGAGGAACTGACCCAGCCGGATCGATTCGTCACGGATCGGCACGCCGGGCACGTTCTTCGCACTCTCCATGGCGCCATTGTCCCCGGTGCGCGGGAGTGGCCGCGCCGACCCCGCCCGGTCTCGGCCACACTGGCGCAATGACCAAGATTGTGATCGCCCTACAGGCAGGCACCGACCTCGCGCCGCTGCTCGACGAGGCACTGCGCACCTCGCTCGCCGACGCCGGCGCCACCCGGGTCCAGGTCAACCTGCCCGACCCGGCGTTCGACGGTGCCCTGCGCCTGGCGGAGCTCGATCCGCCGGTCGTGGCCGCGCTCTCCCTCTGGTGCGAGGAGTCGCGTGACGGCGTACTCGCGGTTGCGCTGGCCGCACTCGGCACGGACGGCGTGCACGCCTGGTCGGTCGAGGAGACTGAGCCGCTCACGACCCCGCACCCCGGCGACGGTGTGCGGTACGCCGCGATGGCCAACCTCGCCTTCCTCCGGGTCCCGGACGAGATGGCGTACGACGAGTGGCGCGACTACTGGCAGGGCACCCACACACAGGTCGCGATCGACACCCAGGCCACCTTCGGCTATGTCCAGAACCGGGTGTTGGCACCGCTCACCGCCGACGCCCCACCCGTGGCTGCGATCGTCGAAGAGCTGTTCCCCGAGGATGCCGCGACCGACCTGCACGCCTTCTACGGCTCGGGTGGCGACCGGGCCGAGCTCAAGCGCAGGCTCGACGCCATGCTGGCCAGCGTCGCCAGATTCGGGGCCGACCAGCACCTCGACCTGGTCTCGACCGCGCGCTATCGCTGGCAGTTGGCCTGACCTCCCGGGACGTCCTGCACTTCGGTCGTCCGAGCGACCGGGACGCAGGACGTCAGAGCAGGTGCGAGCCGGCGTGGATCAGCACGCCGACCAGACCACCGACGATGGTGCCGTTGATCCGGATGAACTGGAGGTCGCGGCCGACGTGCAGCTCGATGCGCTCGGCCGCCTCCTTGCCGTCCCACCGCTCGATCGTCTGCGTGATCACCGAGGTGACCTCGGTGCCGTAGCGGTCGACGGCGAAGACGACCAGGTCGGTGAGCAGTTGGTCGAGGCGACGCTGCAACGCGGCGTCGTCGCGCAAACGTTCGGCGACGGAAACGAGTTCGGCGCGCAGCCGAGTCGCCAGCGCTCCGTCGGGCTCGCCCAGCGCGCCGAGCAGCACGTTGCGCAGGCCCTTCCACAGCGAGATGCCGGTGGCTGCGAACTGTGGGTGCTCGAGCAACCGGTTCTTGAGGTTCTCGGCGCGCAGCATCGTGGGGTCGTCGAAGAGCAGGTCGTCACCCAGCTGCGCGAGCAGTGAGTCGAGAGCAGCCCGCGCCCGGTGCTGGGGGTCGTCACGGATGTCGGCCAGCCAGCGCACGGCTTCGGCGTGCAGCCGTCCGGTCACCGCGTCGTTCAAGCGCTCCGGCGCCCACCACGGCGCACGCTCGGAGAGCACCTCGGTGAACGTCTCGTGGTTGTCGACCAACCAACCGTGCAGCTCGGCTACCGCCAGATCGACCAACCCGTGGTGCAGATCGTCGCGGACCGCTTCGACCACGAAGGTGCCCAGTACCGGCGAGATCGGCTCCTCCCGGAACCGCGGCACCAGCACCTGGTCCACCAGATCGACGATGTGGCGATCCTCGACCTTGCGCAGACCGATCCGCGCGACCTCGCTCGCCTCGGCCACCACTCGTCGCGCATTCGCAGGATCGGCTGCCCACTCCCCGATCCGCCGCGTCGGCTCGGCTGCACGGACCCGCTCGGCAATCACCTGTGGCTGCAGGAAGTTCTCCCCCACGAACTCCTCGAGGCCACGGCCGAGGTCGTCCTTGCGCTTCGGGATCAGCGCCGTGTGCGGGATCGGCAGGCCGAGCGGGTGCCGGAACAACGCGGTGACGGCAAACCAGTCGGCGATGGCGCCGACCATGCTGGCCTCGGCTCCGGCGTTGACGTAGCCGAGGAAACCGTCTCGGTCACGCGTCACGACGTACACCACAGCAGCCAGCAACAGGAGCCCGAGGGCCAGGCCACGCATCTGCCGCAGGGCGCGGCGGCGGTGGGCATCGGCCTCGGGGGCAGGAGTGATCAGCGGGATCGTCATCAGGGCCCGATTGTGACAGGCAGCGACGAACCGGCCGCCCACCGCCGCGTACGATTCCGGCCATGGCTCGCACCGTCATCACCTTCGGCACCTTCGACGTCTTCCACGTCGGGCACCTGCGCGTGATCGAGCGCGCCGCTGCGCTGGGCGACCGTCTCGTCGTCGGGGTGTCGGCCGATGCCCTCAACGAGCAGAAGAAGGGCCGGGTCCCGGTCTTCAGCCAGTCCGAGCGGTTGGCGATCATCGCGGCGCTGAAGCCGGTCGACGAGGTGTTCGTCGAGGAGAGCCTCGAGTTGAAGCGCAACTACATCGAGCAGTTCGGCGCCGACGTGCTGGTGATGGGCGACGACTGGGCCGGGCGGTTCGACGAGTTCAACGACATCTGCGAGGTGGTCTACCTGCCGCGTACGCCGGCGATCTCGACCACGGCCCTGATCGAGAAGATCTCCGGAACCGTCTGATTTCCCCGCCGGATAACCTGTCGGGCATGCGCGCGCTCCTCTCGGTACCTTCTCGGCGACACCGGCCTCGTGTCCTGGCCGCGGCCACCACGGTGGCCCTGCTGGCCGGCCTCTGGAGCGCAGCACCGACGCAGGCCGAGCCGCAGCGCGACGACGTACTCACGGCGCCGGCAGCCGCTGCGGTGAAGGTCCTCGAGGACGTCCGCGACACCCTGGCCGCCCCTGAAGGCACCGACCTGACCGTGGCGTTGGCCCAGTTGCACGGCGTGTACGCCGACCTGCCGACCGCCGAGCGCCGTGAGGTCCGTGCGCTGCTGGCCCGACCCACCGACCCGTCGCTCGACCCGGTGCAGGACCTGCTGAACTACGGCAAGGTCAAACCCTTCGCGAAGTGCAACACCCGCATCTGCGTGCACTGGACCGAGTCCGGCGAGCACAGTGTGACCGGCGACGACGCCGCTGCCTCCGACGGCCTGGGACAGACCGTGCCTGCGTGGGTCGACACGACGCTGGAGGTGGTCGACGAGGTGTGGACCACCGAAGTCGAGACGCTGGGCTACCGGCGCCCGAGCGGCGACGGCACGGTCGGCAACCCGAAGAACAACCAGCGAGCGGACCTGCTCGACGTCTACCTCGGTGAACTCGGCAGGGACGGCTACTACGGCTACGCCAACTGGGACCAAGCTGCACCTCGCGGCAGCTATCTGGTGCTCGACAACGACTTCGCCGAGTTCAACACCGAGCCGCTCGAGGCCCTCCAGGCCACCGTCGCCCACGAGTTCTTCCACACCGTCCAGTTCGCCTACCACCGCGGGGTGGACGTGTGGTTGATGGAGGCGAGCGCCACCTGGATGGAGGAGCGGCTCTACACGGCCGTCAACGACAACCGCCAGTACCTCGAGTTCGGCAGCCTGCGTGAGCCGGGCCAGCCGTTGGACACCCCCGGCTTTGCGCAGTACGGCAACTGGATCTTCTTCCAGTACCTCACCCAGTTGTACGGCGATGACGTGCTCCGAGACGTGCTGGAGTTGTCGGTGGGCGGAACGAACCACTCGATGCAGGCGCTCAACAAGGCGCTCAAGAAGCGTGGCACCAAACTGGCGGACACCTTCGCCGACTTCTCTGCTGCCAACGTCGTCCGCGGGAAGACCTATCCCGAGGGGTCGGCATACCCGAAGCCACGCTCCCACCGGATGCGGAAGGTGTCGAAGCGGAAGCGTGGCACCGGATGGCTCACTGACCGCCTCGACCACCTCGCCGCGAGCAACAACCCGGTGAAGGCAACGAAGAAGCTCGGCAAGAAGTGGCGGTTGCGGGTCGACGTCAAGCGCTCCGACAAGCGCCAGCGCGCCCGCGTGGTGGTGCTGCGCACCGACGGATCCTTCAGGGTGCGCCGGGTGAAGTTCACCCGCGGCGCAGGCCGGGTGCGGGTCCCGTTCGGCACGACCGCGGTCAAGCGGGTGATCGTCACGCTGGTGAACAGCAGTTCCCGCTATCGCTGCAAGCAGCGCACGGCGTTTGCCTGCAAGGGCACCCCGAAGGACGACAGCGCGCCGATCAGGTATCGGGCTCGTCTGCAGAAGCGTTCTTGACCAACAGGCCGAAGACCGGAGCAGTCAGACTCTCCAGCGACTCGACCACCTCTGCGTGCCGCTGCGCGACCACGTTGACCAGGTCAGCCAGGTCCGCCTGGGCCTGAGCAAGGCTCGCCATCGTGTCGGCGAGTTCACGCTGCCGGGTGATGAAGGTCTGCAAAGGCTGCGCGGTGGCACCGGCCAGGTCGCCGACCGCACCGATCAACGTGGTCACCTGCTGGAGCAGTTCCTCCGGCTGCGAGAGCCCGACCCGGCCCATCTGCACCAGGGTGGCCACCGAGTCGGAGGCCAACTTGAGCGCGAGGCGTTGCGACTTGTTGAGCATGTCGAAGGCGTTCTCCACCGGGTCCATGCTCGCGACCCTAGATTGTCGACGTGAACCCTGTCACCGCTCTCCTCCTGCTCGCCCTGGTCTGTGCAGTCGGCCTCTGTGCGACCACCACCGTGGCGCTGCGGCGCACGCGCCACGAACTCGCCGTGCGCGAAGCGGAGTTGGCGGCACTCGCGACCGCTGCGCCCGAGCCGGAGAGCCTGACCAGACGGGCTGCCGACCTGGCCGTGCGGGCCGTGGTCACCACCGCGAAGGGGGTGCGCGACCAGGGGGTCGGCGGGTTCCTCACCTCCTCGATCGAGGAACTCACCGGCTGGTCGCTGGCCGCGCGGCGCACGATCGAGCAGATTGCCGGTCCCGACGGCACCGTGACGGTGATGTTCTCCGACATCCGCGACTCCACCGCGCTCAACGAACATCTCGGCGACTCCGACTGGCTGGACCTGCTGGCTGCCCACGACGACCTGGTCCGCCGGTGTGTGGACCAGCACCGCGGTCAGGTCGTCAAGCACCAGGGCGACGGGTTCATGGTCGTCTTCGGCACTGCCCACCTCGGGGTGGCCGCCGCATCGCAGATCCAGGCGGCGCTCACCGAGCCCCGCCGCAAGGTGCTGCGCCGGCAGGCGATCTCGGTGCGGATCGGCCTGCACACCGGCCCCACGGTCGAGCGCGACGGCGACTTCTTCGGGCGCAACGTTGCCTACGCGGCCAGGGTCGCTGCCTGCGCCGGAGGCGGCGAGGTGCTGGTGAGTGACGACGTGCACGACCTGCTCGCCGAGCACGACTGGTTCGGCGACGCGCGGGAGGTCGACCTCAAGGGTTTCCCCGGACCGCACCGGATCTGGGAGGTCCGGTGGCCGCTCCCCTGAACCCTTGCATCGCGTCATCATCTATGTAACATTATTGATGTCACATAGTCGATGGCGTGATTGGACAGACCCCATGAGCAGCACCCGCGAAGCCAGGACCGATCAGTACGACGTGGCTCGGCGTCTTCTCGACTCCTCCGCCCAGCTCTCCTGCGACCCGGTCACGGAGGTCGACTGGGAGACGCCACTCGACACCACGATGCACGGCACCTCCCCGGAGTGGTCGACCCTCTTCGGGACGTCGTACTGGACGGAGATGACCGAGGAACAGCGCACCGCGTTGACCCGCCAGGAGGCAGCCTCCGTGGCCAGCACCGGGATCTGGTTCGAAATGATCCTGCAGCAGATGATGCTGCGCGACTTCTATGCCAAGGACCCCACGGACCCCGACTTCCAGTGGGCGCTCACCGAGATCGCCGACGAGTGTCGCCACTCGATCATGTTCGCCCGCGGTGCCGCCAAGCTCGGTGCGCCGGCCTACCGCCCCCACCGCGTGGTGGTGGAGCTCGGCAGGGCCTTCAAGACGCTGGCCTTCGGCGAGACCGCGTACGCCGCGATCCTCGTCGCCGAGGAGGTCCTCGACGTGATGCAACGCGACTGGATGCGGGACGAGCGCGTGGTGCCGTTCGTGCGCACCATCAACAACATCCACGTGATCGAGGAGTCGCGCCACATGGCCTTCGCCCGCGACGAGACCCGTCGGCGCCTTCGCTCCGCCGGCCCGATCCGTCGCCGGATCAGCGCGCTCGTGGTGGCGATCGCCGCCTTCGCGATCGTGAAGAGCATGTGGAACCCCGCCGTCTACGAGAACGCCGGCCTCGACCGCAAGCGCGCGCTCCGGGAGGCCCGCGACAACCAGCACTTCGCCGCAATGCTGCGCTCGAGCTGTGCCGGGCTGATGGAGTTCCTCAACTCGTGCGGGATGCTCACCGGACCGGCAGTGCGCGTCTATCAACGCGCCCATCTGATCTGAGCCGACCATGGCCTTCGCGATCACCCAGAACTGCTGCGCCGACGCGACCTGCGTGACGGTGTGCCCGGTCAACTGCATCCATCCGACCCCCGACGAGCCCGACTTCGGCACCACCGACATGCTCTACGTCGACCCGCGCTCCTGCATCAACTGCGGCGCCTGTGCCGACGCCTGCCCGGTCGACGCCGTCCTGCCGATCTCCTCGTTGACCGGCCCGGACCGGGTCTACGCCGAGATCAACGCGAGCTGGTTCGACACCGTGACGCCGGGACCGGCGCCCCAGCCGACGCCCGCACCGCGCGCCGACCGGCCCACCTTCCACGATTGGGGGCGTCCGCAGTTCGACCGCACGTTGCCGGCCCGGTTTCCCGCCCTGCGGGTGGCCGTGGTCGGCAGCGGACCGGCCGGAATGTATGCCGTGGAAGACCTGCTGCTGCACACCGACGCCCAGATCACGGTCTTCGAACGCCTCCACCAGCCCGACGGCCTGGTCCGGTTCGGTGTCGCCCCCGACCACCCCGCGACCAAGCAGGTCGCCGACACCTTCGCCCGACTGCGCAGACACCCGCGAGTCACGATGCGGTACGGCGTCGAGGTCGGCCGCGACCTGACTCACGAGTCCCTGGCGGCCACGCATGACGCGGTGATCCACGCAGTCGGCGCAGCTGCCGACCGACGCCTCGACCTCGCGGGCGAAGACCTGACCGGAAGTGTCTCGGCCACCCGCTTCGTCGCTTGGTACAACGGCCATCCCGACGTGCCCGGCGATGCGTTCCGACTCGACAGCGAGCGCGTCGTGGTGGTCGGCAACGGCAACGTCGCCCTCGACGTCGCCCGCATCCTGGTCAGTGACCCGGATGCCCTTGCCGAGACCACCGTCGCTCGCCATGCGCTTGCCGAGTTGCGCCGTTCGAAGGTGCGTGAGGTGGTCGTGCTCGGCCGTCGTGGCCCTGAGCACGCGGCCTGCACCGTGCCCGAGTTGCTGGCACTCACCCACCTGCCGACAGCCTCCCTCGTGATCGACGACCACGACCCGCGGATCGCCGCGGCACTCGACGCACCCGGTCCACGCGACTGCACGGCCGTGCTGCATGACGTCGCACGCGAAGCCGTCGACTGGTCCCGTCCTCCGGCGCCGGGTCGGCGCATCGTGCTGCGCTTCCACTCCACCCCGTCAGTGATCGACGGCGACGGCGTGGTGCAGGCGATCCGGGTGCGCAACGGCGACCGGGGCACCGACACGACCATCCCTGCGGGCACGGTGCTAAGTGCGATCGGTTGTCGGGGCATCGCCCAGCCTGGGCTTCCGTTCGACGAGGAGAGCGGGACCGTGCCGCACGAGGCCGGCCGGGTGCACGGCGTACCCGGCGCCTATGTCGTGGGCTGGATCAAGCGCGGTCCGTCGGGCGGCATCGGGACCAACCGGCGGTGTGCTGCCGAGACGGTCGGCACCCTGCTCGACGACGTCGCCACCGGAGTCCTCCCCGTGGCGAGGCCGTCGTCACGTCGACTCAGCCGACGTAGGGCCGCTCTCTCCTGAGCTCCTGCTGGGCCATGGTGCGACGGTGCACGGCGTCGGGTCCGTCGACGATGCGCAGCACCCGCGCCCAGGCATAGAAGTAGGCCAACGGCGTGTCGTCGGAGACGCCGGCGGCTCCGAACACCTCGATGGCGCGGTCGATCACGGCACAGGCGACCTTCGGTGCGGCCACCTTGATCGCGGCGATCTCGGTGCGAGCACCACGCGCTCCGTGCTGGTCGATCAGCCACGCCGCCTTCTGCACCAGCAGGCGGGCCTGGTCGATCTCGAGACGCGAGTTGGCGATGAGCTCCTGGACCACGCCCTGTTCGACGAGCGGCTTGCCGAAGGCGACGCGTTGCTGCGCTCGGTCGACCATCAGCGCCAGGGCCCGCTCCGCCATGCCGATCGCGCGCATCGCGTGGTGGACCCGGCCGGGGCCGAGGCGGGCTTGGGCAATCTTGAATCCGTCGCCCTCTTCGGCGAGCAGGTTCGCGGCCGGGACACGGACGTCGTCGAAGACCAACTCGGAGTGGCCGTGCTGGTCCTGGTAGCCGAAGACCGGCAGGTGTCGCTCGATGGTCAGGCCGGGCGTGTTGCGCGGCACCAGCACCATCGACTGCTGACGGTGCGGGTCGGCGTCAGGATTGGTCTTGCCCATCACGATGAAGATCTCGCAGCGTTCGTCGGCGACACCGGTGATCCACCACTTGCGACCGTTGATCACATACTCGTCGCCGTCACGGACGATCGACGTCTCGATGTTGGTCGCATCAGAGGAGGCGACAGCGGGTTCCGTCATCGCGAAGGCCGAGCGGATCCTGCCGGCCAACAACGGCTCCAGCCACTGCTCGCGCTGCTCGGGCGTCGCGAAGAGCTCGAGGGTCTCCATGTTGCCGGTGTCCGGTGCCTGACAGTTGATCGCCTCGGGCGCGATCACCGGCGACCATCCGGTGACCTCGGCCACCGCGGCGTACTCGAGGTTGGACAGCCCGGAGAGCTTGGGCAGGAACAGGTTCCACAGTCCGCGGCGCTGGGCCTCCGCCTTGAGCTCGTCCATCACCGGCGGGTAGCTGTGCTCACCGTGATCGCGCAGGTGGGACGCCCAGACCGGTTCGGCGGGGAACACGTGGGAACGCATGAAGTCCCACATCTTCTCGGTGTGTTCGGCAGCAGCAGCTGAGGGTGCGAAATCCATTGAGTTTCTCCTTGCAGGGCTGGGGATTCAGAGAAGTTCGAGACCGGAGACGGCGAGATCGCGCACCTCGTGGTCGAGGCTGCCGAAGTCCTGACCACCCATCGCGCCGGCGGCGGACCGCACCGCCACCCCTTGGGCGATCACGGCGAACTTGAAGTGCGCGAAGGCGACGTAGGCGTCGAGGTCGGAGAGATCGGCGCCGGACCGGGCGGCGTACCGCTCACAGATCTCGGCACGCGTCGGGAAGCCGGGCAGGTTGGTGACGCCGGGGATCAGGGCGGGGAACTGTTCGCCCGGTTCGGCCCAGAAGAGCATCAGCATCCCGAGGTCGGCCAACGGGTCACCGAGCGTGGAGAGTTCCCAGTCGAGCACGGCACCGATGCGCCCGGGGCTCTCCGGCGCGAAGACGACGTTGTCGAAACGGTAATCACCGTGGGCGATGCTGCTGCGCTGCTGCGTGGGGATCGCTGCCGCGAGCCGTCGGCCCAGTTCGTCGACCTCGGGTACGTCGTGGGTGCGGCTGGCCTCCCACTGTCCGGTCCAGCGCCTGACCTGCCGCTCCAGGAAGCCCGCCGGACGGCCGTAGTCGCCGAGGCCGACCGCTTCGGGGTCGACCGCGTGCAGGCCGGAGAGCACGTCGACGAAGGCGAAGCTCATCGCGCGGCGATCTTCGGCGTCATCGGCGTACCCGGGCGGGAGGTCGCCACGGATGATGTGACCGGGCACGAGTTCCATCGCATAGAACGGCACGCCGATCAGCTCGCCGGTGTCGACCAGGACGATCTCGGCGACCGGCACGTCGGTGCCGGCCAAGCCCTTCTGCACGCGTGCCTCCCGGCCCATGTCGTGGGCGCTCGGCAACAACTCACCGGTCGGCGGACGCCGCAGCACGAGGTCGCCCGCGGCGCTGCTGATCACGAACGTGAGGTTGGACTTGCCGCCGCTGACCAGACTGGCCTCGAAGCTCGACCAGCGGTCGTCGCCGGTGGCCGCGGCGAGCGCGGGCCCGAGGCGATCGGGCTGGATCAGGGCGTGGATCTCGGAGTTCGACGAGGTCATCGGCGCTCCCTCCTCTGGGTCGACTGAACGGTGCCCAGTGATCGTACGGTGTTGTTCAGTAAAGCGCTACGGGGCTACGATGTTCAGGATGTCCGAACAGATTGGCGCCGCCGTACGACGAGCCCGTGCGGCTCGCGGGCTCTCACTGCGAGCCCTCGCTGCACGGCTCGCGCTCAGCCCCGCCACCCTCAGCGCGGTCGAGAACGGCAAGGTCGCGATCACCGTCGACCGCCTCACCGCGATCGCGGAGGCGCTCGACACCCCGGTCGAGCAGTTGCTGCGCGGCCGGCCGGCCGAGGCCGACGACGCCGCTGCGACACCCACCTCGCCCGCCGCCGGCGCGTGGCGGGAGTTCGCGCCGCTGGACCTCGACCCGGCCCAGGCTGCAGCACTGCGCCTGTTCGTGCGACGGGGCTTCGCGGCCACCACGATGCGGGAGATCGCGGCCGAGGCGGGCCTGAGCGTCGCCGGCGTCTATCACCACCACGCCAGCAAGCAGGCGCTGCTGGAGTCGGCCCTCGACCAGACGATGGCCGAGCTGCACTGGCGCATCCGCGCCGCGCGCGACGACGGAGCGAGCCCGGCCGAGCGGTTCGCGCTGATGGTGGAGGCGCTGGCGCTCTACCACGCCCACCGCCCCGACCTGGCCTTCCTCGGGGCCAGCGAGATGCGCAGCTTCGAGGGCGCCACCCTCGACCGGATGCGGGCCAGTCGCAACGAACTCCAGCACCTGATCGACGAGCAGGCCGAGTTGGCCGTGGCCGCCGGTGAGTTCAGCAACCCCCAGCCACGTCCGGCGCTGCGCGCGATCTCGACGATGTGCACGTCGCTCCCCCAGTGGTTCCGACCCACCGGCGAGTTGTCCACCGCGCAGATCGCCCGCGAGTTCGCCCGTCTCGCCCTGGGGATGATGGGCGACACCCGCTCCGCCTGAGGTCGCAGACGTCTCTGCGTCCCGCTCAGGGCTCCGGGGCAAGCGCAGCGCGCAGTGCCGGCAGCACCGACTCGACACTGCGCGGCGTGCGCAGCACCACCAGCGTGGCGCCCTCGGAGTCTCCGGAGTCGCGGGAGAAGAGCCCGGTGACCTCGACCATCGCCCGGTCGAAGTCAGGCATCGGATCCTCGGTGTGGCCACGCAACCAGCCCCGCAACACATGGTTGTGGGCAGTGACCACCGCGGCAGCCATCAGCTCGGCCCGCAGGGCGGCTTCGGTGGACCCCTCGTACCAGCGGTGGATCCAGGTGCGGAAGAGCCGCGTGTACTGCTGTTGGCCGACGATCTCCCGGGCCCGCAACACCGGCACCGACCGGGTCAGCCGGTAGCGAGCACGGGCGACCTCGCCCTCCGAGAGGTAGTTCAGCATCACCAGACGAGCCGCCTCCGCCACCGCGAGGTGACGCGTCTCGGTCGTGACGGCACCGGCAAGCCGGGCCTCCATCCGCGCCAACAACTCCTCGTGTTCAGGGAAGATCACGTCGTCCTTCGAGCCGAACATCCGGAAGAACGTGCTGCGGCCGATGCCCGCGCGCTCCGCGATGTCGTCGACCGAGGTGCGGTCATAACCGCGTTCCTCGAAGAGCTCGTACGCCGCGGCCACGGTCCGCATCCGCGTGTCGTTCGCGCCCATCGTCAACCCCTCCGTGGTCAGCCCGTCGCAAATTGGTGATACCCAGTCCCAGTAGTACGGTACTGAGTATCACACAATCGGCGGAGGGACAGAGATGCAGAAGATCGGTGTCGTGGGTTGCGGGCTGATGGGAGCAGGAATTGCCGAGGTGAGCGCTCGTGCCGGCCTCGACGTGGTGGTCGCCGAGTCGAGTCCTCAGGCAGCCGAGGCCGGACGCGCTCGACTGCAGAAGTCCCTCGACCGCGCCGAACAGCGCGGCAAGATCGACAGCGCGGCTGACGTGATGGCCCGGATCCGCGTGGTCGACGACCTCAACGGCCTGGCCGACCGGGACCTGGTGATCGAGGCGATCGTCGAGGACGAGGATGCCAAGACCGAGCTGTTCCGTCAGCTCGACAAGATCGTCACCAACCCCGATGCGATCCTCGCCTCCAACACCTCGTCGATCCCGATCATGAAGCTGGGCGTGGTCACCTCGCGGCCCCAGAATGTGCTCGGCATCCACTTCTTCAACCCGGTCCCGGTGCTCAAGCTGGTCGAGCTCGTTCCGAGCCTCCTCACCGCCGACGAGACCACCGAGCGTTCGCGCACGTTCGTCGAGGGTGTGCTCGGCAAGACCGCGATCGACTGCCAGGACCGCGCCGGGTTCGTGGTCAACGCACTGCTGATCCCCTTCGTGCTCTCGGCGATCCGCATGCTCGAGTCGGGCTTCGCCACCGCCGACGACATCGACAAGGGGCTGGTCCTCGGCGCTGCGCACCCGCAGGGTCCGCTCGCCCTGGCCGACCTGATCGGCCTCGACACGACCAAGGCCGTCGCGGAGTCGCTCTACGAGGAGTTCAAGGAGCCGCTCTACGCCGCTCCCCCGCTGCTCGCCCGGATGGTCGACGCCGGCCTGCTCGGCCGCAAGACCGGTCGCGGCTTCTACACCTACTGATCCACCGATCCACTGCTGACGAAGGACTGAGATGGGCAACCCCGACTTCGACCTGTTCCGCACCACCGACGACCACGACGAGCTGCGCGAAGCCGTCCGCAACGTCGCCGAGGCACGCATCGCGCCGTACGCCGCCGAGGTCGACGAGCAGGCGCGCTACCCGCAGGAGGCGCACGACGCCCTCGTCGAGACCGACTTCTTCGCGCCGCATGTGGGCGAGGAGTACGGCGGCGTGGGCGCGGACGCCCTGGCCACCTGCATCGTGATCGAAGAGGTGGCGCGGGTCTGCGCGTCGTCGTCGCTGATCCCCGCGGTCAACAAGCTCGGTTCGATGCCGTTGATCCTGGGCGGCGACGCGGACCTGAAGAAGAAGTACCTCACCCCGCTGGCGGCCGGCGAGACCACGTTCTCCTACGGCCTCTCTGAGGCACACGCGGGTTCCGACACCGCGGCGATGAAGGCGCGGGCGAAGGCCGACGGCGACGACTGGATCCTCAACGGTCAGAAGTCGTGGATCACCAACGCCGGCGTCTCCGGCTTCTACACGGTGCTCGCGGTCACCGACCCCGACGGTCCACGCGGTCGCAACATCTCGGCGTTCATCGTCGAGAAGGACGACGCGGGCTTCACCTTCGGTGAGAAGGAGAAGAAGATGGGCATCAAGGGCTCCCCCACCCGTGAGCTGCTCTTCAACGACGTGCGGATCCCGGGCGACCGGATGATCGGCGATCCCGGCACCGGCCTCCAGCTGGCACTGCAGACCCTCGACCACACCAGGGTCACGATCGGTGCGCAGGCGCTCGGCATCGCTCAGGGCGCCCTCGACTTCGCGATCGGCTATGTCAAGGAGCGTCAGGCGTTCGGCAAGCGGATCGCCGACTTCCAAGCCTTGCAGTTCATGCTCGCCGACATGGCGATGAAGGTCGAGACCGCGCGCCAGATGGTCTACGTCGCAGCGGCGAAGTCCGAGCGCGACGACAAGGACCTGACCTTCTACGGCGCCGCCGCGAAGTGCTACGCCGCCGATGTGGCGATGGAGGTGACCACCGACGCCGTGCAACTGCTCGGCGGCTACGGCTACACCTCCGACTTCCCGGTCGAGCGGATGATGCGCGACGCCAAGATCACCCAGATCTACGAGGGCACCAACCAGATCCAGCGCCTCGTGATGGCGCGCCAGATCCTCGCCGGCTGACCTTCACCACCGCTGGTGGACGTCCTCGGCCCAGCCGAAGACGTCCGCCACCCGGATCCATTCACCCGCGGAGTCCTGGACCCGCCCCGACCAGGTGCCGAAGCACTGGTGGGTGCGCGACGAGATCAGCTTCAGGTCGGTCACCGTGTGCTTGTCGTACTCCGGAGTGAGGGTCAGTTCGACCCGCTCGCCGCGTACCCGCCACGGCTCCATCGGATGAGTGACGTCGTACTCCCAGACCAGCTCCTCGCTGATCTTGTGCAGGCGACCGTCGACCAGCAGTGAGTTCTCCACCGACCCGGTGCCGTCGGTCCACTTCCCGCCCACCTGGATGCCGATCACCCGCCCGTCGGTGCGGCCCGAACCGGCGCCCCAGTTCCAGCGCATCCGGTGCGGCCATCGGCCGCGGCCGTGGTCCAGGGTCGCCCAGGAGTCATCGGCCGGCAGCTGGTGCGTCGTCCCGTCGACGGTCACCGTGCCACTGGCCGGTCGGGCGACGTCCTTCACCGTGTATTGAAAGAGTCGCTCGGTCCACGGCACCACCACCCCGAGGCACTCGTGGCCGTCAGGGCGGTGCGCGACCACGTCGACCTCGACCCGGTCGGTGCGTGCCCGGATCCGGGTGCCGCCCTGCACCTCCTCGATCTGCACCTTCAGGCCTGCGGTGTCGAGCGTGGCGAGGCCGGCACCGAGGGTCCCCGGCAGGTGCACCCCGGCACCGAAGGGCGTGATCGCGTCGTGGTTGATCGGCGTACCGGTGGTGCGGTCGACCACCCAGAGCCCACTGACGCCGGCGTAGTCGATGTCGGAGACCACCACGGCGACCACGTGCGTCGGGGTGGTGACCGCCCAGTACTCCCATCGCTTGTTGCGACCCTTGCCGAACCGCCCCCGACCGATGCCGTCGGTGGTGACCAGCGGGGTCCGGGTGAAGCCCACCGCATCCGGGTTGAGCCGCCCGGACGGCAGGGTCAGCGAGGCCGGTGCGGTGATCTCTCGTTCGGTCACCGCGACCGGCACCGCGCGGCCGTACGTCGCGGCGAATTCGCTGCGCAAGCCGGCGTCGGACATCCGCACTGCGTCTGCATCGACTTCAGGACCCTTCTGTCGTAGGTGATCAGGCCGTTGGTCTCCGACTCGACGTCACTGACCTGAGTGTGGACGAATGCTGCCACTGCCGCTCGCACCTGCCGTTGCTGGAGATCGAGGAAGGCTCGCCGGAAGGGCGCCACGGTCACTGATCCGCCGGTAGCCGAACTCGACATCGCTCCAGGTGGGACCGGACACCCGGTGGGAGTACCCGCCGTACTCGCTGAGCACGCACACCCGTGGATCGGCCCGGTCGCGCTCGGACAGGCGGTAGCGCCGGAAATACACATGCCGACTGATCATGTCGCCGGCGTCCTGGTCGTGCCAGCCTGACGTCGCGTCGACGAGGCGGGTCGGATCGAGGGCGCGCACCCCTGCAGGTGCGTGCGCCCAACCGTTCAGCGGGTGCCACGGAGTGCCCATCCGACCAGGTCACGGGCAGGGCCTTCGGGC
>JBEBTI010000044.1:0-17609 GCA_040393845.1 Nocardioides daejeonensis | reverse complement strand
TACGTCAAGGACAACGCCTACAACGAGACCACCCATGCCCAGGTCTACAACGAGATCAAGGACGACATCCTGCTGCTCGGCCACTCGATGGGCACGGCACACACCAACGGGGTCCTCGAGGACAGCCGCAACGCTGACCTCGTCGTACTGCCTGCGTCCCTTGGCTCCAACTGGCTGCTCGAGGACGGCGTGATGCACATCGGCACCAGTTACTGCGCCGAGGCGATGAACGTGGTCGACTACGCCGTCGACGAGCTCGACGCCAAGAGCGTCGGCGTCGTCCACTTCCCGGGCGACTACGGCGATGACGCGGCGGTCGGTGCCCGGATCGCCGCGGAAGCACGTGGCATCAAGTTCATCGACTACACCACCGGTCCCGGAGGCCCGGACGAGCAGACGTCAGTGATCAGCGGCCTGATGAAGGACAAGCCGGACGTCGTGGTGATGGCCACCAGCGCCATCGAGGTCGGCGGCATCATCGGCACGGTTGCTGCCCAGGGCTTCACCGGCAAGTTCATCGGCTCGATCCCGGCCTGGAGCGGTGCGCTGCTCGAGAACGAGGCACTCGCCGGTGCACTTCAGGCGATGTACCTGCACGCGTCGTCGATCCCGGCCTGGAGTGCGGACACGCCCGGCCACGAGGAGATGCGCGCAGCTGCTGAAGCTGCTGACATCGCGCCGAACGACTGGTTCGCGGTCGGTTGGGCCGGCTCGCACGCGGTCAAGGCCCTGCTCGAAGAGGCGATCGAGGGCGACAAGCTCAACCGTGCCGGCATCGTGGAGACGTTGAACGCGATGGACGGCATCGACTCGATGGGCATGCTCCCCGAGGACGACGGCCACTACGCCGGCGACGGCAACGAGAACGCCGTCCGCGCCACCTTCATCAACGGCGTCGACCCGTCCTCGGCCACGGGCATCTCGCAGACGGTGGACTGGTTCACCGGCCCGACCGCCGCTGAGCACGAGTTCACCGAGGCCTGCTACCTGCAGAAGTGACCCACGCGCGCTGCCAGGAAATTCACGCGAACTGACAGACAGTTCACGCGAACTGACAAGTAGACAATCCGAACCGACAAAGACTCAGCCGAACTGACGAACGCTTGTCAGTTCGGCTGAGTTCTTTGCTGGTTCGCGTGAACTATTTGAGGGTTCGCGCCTATCGGGTGCCCTGCTTGAGCAGAGCCCACATGTCGGCGTTGACGACCCCGGACTGCCGGACGCGAACCCTGCCCTGCCACGTCTTAGTGACGCTCTCGGTGCGGGCGTCGAAGACGCCGGTGACCGGGACGTGGAGGCCGGTGGCTGCGGTGAGGGCGCGCTGCAGGACGCGGACGTGGCCGCCCTTGCTGCCGCGTTTGACAGTCTTGGCCCCCTTGGCGCTGAGCAGCATCGTCCAGTGCTTGGTGTTGAACCGCTTCCTGACCTTCACCCGGTTCGACGTCTGGAAGGCGTTCGCCGCTGTGAGCGTCTTCGTGTCGAAGGTGCCGGTCAGTGGACCACGGTAGAGCTTCTGCTTGCGCAGCAAGCACTGCAACGCCGACAGCGTGGCCCGGTCGTTGGTCTGTGCGGTGATCATCGGGTACTTCGTGAGGTTCAGCGCGACCTTCTCGCGGCAGCGCGGTTTGTCGGCTTTTGCGGTCGTGCCCTTGCCGAGACTCATGAAGTTGGAGTCGATGTTGATCGTGACGCCGCCCCAGGTCTCGTTGTGACCGCCGAGATACTGCTTGACCCGTGCGTGCGGCATCCAGCCGTAGTTGCTGAAATATTCCGGCGAAACCAGGTTGGCCAGGCCGTCCCAACGGGCCAGCCAGATCCGGTCCGGCAGGGTCCACTTGTCCGGTTGGTTGATGCGCGCCCGGTCGAGGATCTTGATGCCGGAACCCACGCTGGAGTAGACACCTGAGACGTAGCCCCGCTTGTGGATGTGATTGGTCCAGGCGTGCAGGAACCACATCGCCGACCGGTCGCAGACCTTGTTCTTGTCGAGCACCCAGCCCTCGAGGTCATACCAGAGGGTGCTGCCTGGGTCGATGCCGAGCTTCTTCGCGGCGGCCACAGCCGTGATCGCTTCCTTGCGGGCCTGCTTGCGCGCTGCGACGTACCGGTTCTTCTTCTTGGGGCTGATCACCTCGTCGTCCTTGTAGCGCGGGAAGCGGTCGAGGCAGTTGACCTGCGGTCCGAGGGTGATCGGCAACAGCCGCCACCCGTTGTCCAACTGCTTGGTGACCCATTCGGCGGTCAGGTTCGGTTGGTTCCGGCACCAGCGGGAGTCTCCGGAGATGTAGATGCCGACGCCGGTGAAGGGCGAGTGCTCCATCCAGGTGTCCATCGCCGACTGCGACGGGGTCAGACACTGGTCGAAGGCATAGCCGGTGAAGTTTCCGGGGGTGACCTGGTCAGCGTGCGCCGGGGCGCTCAGCCCGACGGCAGCGACGACGCCGGCTGCGGCGACCGCCAACGCTCGGCGGCGGTTCGGGGCACGAAATTTCGAGAACATCACGGAGCTCCAAAAGGGGGAAGGTGAGTCACGATAACCACATCAATCACACGAGTAACAGTCGTAGGGGTGAACTACAAACATGTAGTTTCCGCAGGTCAGCGGGGGTGTGGGCCGGGATCAGGCGGGTTCCGGGGGTCGCGTCGGGTGGGGGTTCGTCACCCGGGCGCCACGAGGCTCACACCCGGAGGCTCTCGGGGAGGCGCCTGAAGGTAGATTTCGCCCCGTGCAGAAGAGCCAGCTGGACACCGTCGCCATTGCCGCCACTGACCCCTCACGGGAGCAGCCGTGGGCCGACCTCGGGCTCAAGCCCGACGAATACGACCGGATCCGCGAGATCCTCGGTCGCCGGCCGACCAGTTCTGAGCTGGCGATGTATTCGGTGATGTGGTCGGAGCACTGCTCATACAAGTCGTCGAAGGTGCACCTGAAGCAGTTCAGCGAGCTTTCGCAGGAGACCCCGGTCGGCAAGATGCTGGCCGGCATCGGCGAGAACGCCGGCGTCATCGACATCGGTCAGGGCTACGCCGTCACCTTCAAGGTGGAGAGCCACAACCACCCGTCGTACGTCGAGCCCTACCAGGGCGCGGCCACCGGCATCGGCGGCATCGTCCGCGACATCATCTCGATGGGCGCGCGGCCGGTTGCCGTGATGGACCCGTTGCGCTTCGGGCCGCTCGACGCCGACGACACCCACCGCGTGCTCCCCGGCATCGTCGCCGGCGTCGGCGGCTACGGCAACTGCCTCGGCCTGCCCAACATCGGTGGCGAGGCGGTCTTCGACCCGAGCTACCTCGGCAACCCGCTGGTCAACGCCCTCTGCGTGGGCGTGCTGCGCCACGAGGACCTGCACCTCGCCAAGGCCTCGGGCGTCGGCAACAAGGTGATCCTGTACGGCGCCCGCACCGGAGGCGACGGCATCGGCGGTGTGTCGATCCTTGCCTCCGAAACCTTCGAGGACACCGGGCCGGCCAAGCGGCCCGCGGTCCAGGTCGGCGACCCGTTCATGGAGAAGTTGCTGATCGAGTGCACGCTCGAGATCTTTGCCGCGGGGCTCGTTGCCGGCATCCAGGACCTCGGCGGAGCGGGTCTCTCCTGCGCCACCTCGGAACTCGCTTCGGCCGGTGACGGTGGCATGCAGGTGCACCTCGATGCGGTGCCGCTGCGTGACTCCACCCTCTCGCCTGAAGAGATCCTGATGAGTGAGTCGCAGGAGCGGATGATGGCGGTCGTCGAGCCGGACGACGTCGAGGCGTTCCTGGCGATCTGCGCGAAGTGGGACGTCGAGGCGGCCGTGATCGGCGAGGTCACCGAGGGCGACCGCCTCGAGATCGACTGGCACGGCGAGCGCGTGGTCGACGTCCCGCCGCGTTCGGTTGCGCACGACGGCCCGACGTACCACCGGCCGTTCGCCCGTCCGGCGTGGCAGGACGCGTTGCAGGCGGACGGGGCGGAGAAGTTGGCCCGCCCGAGCACCGGTGCCGAGCTCGCCCAGACGTTGCTGCGTCTGGTCGCCAGCCCCAACCTGTGTGACAAGTCGTGGATCACCGACCAGTACGACCGTTACGTGCGTGGCAACACGGTGCTTGCCCAGCCGCACGACTCCGGGATGATTCGCGTCGACGACTCGACCAACCTCGGTGTCGCGGTCTCGACCGACTGCAACGGGCGTTTCGCGAAGCTCGACCCCTACACCGGTGCACAGTTGGCGTTGGTCGAGTCCTATCGCAACGTGTCCACCGGTGGGGCGACCCCGTTGGCGATCTCCGACTGCCTCAACTTCGGCTCGCCCGAGGACACCGACGTGATGTGGCAGTTCGCGGAGACCTGCCGCGGTCTCAAGGACGCGTGCGCCGAACTCGGCATCCCGGTGACCGGCGGCAACGTGAGCCTCTACAACCAGACCGGCGAGACGGCGATCCTGCCGACGCCGGTGGTGGCGGTTCTCGGCGTCATCGACGACGTCACCAAGCGGACCCCGTCGGCCTTCGCGGCTGAGGGCGAGCGGGTCTTCCTGCTCGGCGAGACCCGTGAGGAACTCTCCGGCTCCGAGTGGGCTCACGTCGTCCACGACCACCTCGGCGGCCTGCCGCCGAAGGTCGACCTGGCAGCGGAGAAGGCGCTGAGCCAGCTGCTCGTTGCAGGGACAGGCATGCTCACCAGTGCCCACGACGTATCCGACGGCGGTGTCGCGCAGACGCTCGTCGAGGCGGCCCTCGGCAACGACATCGGGGTCACGGTGGCCCTGCCCGGTGACGCGTTCGTCGCGCTGTTCGCCGAGTCGGCAGCCCGTGCACTGGTCACCGTCTCCGACTCTGACGCCGACGCCCTGGTGGCGCTGGCCGAGGAGTACGGCGTACCGGTCACCGCGATCGGTCGCACCGGCGGGTCGGACGTCGTCGTCGAAGGCCAGTTCGCCCTGCCGCTCGCCGACATCCGCGCGGCTTGGTCGGCAACGTTGCCGGCGGCGCTCGGCTGACGTCGTACCTGTGACGGGTTTGCCAGCTGTGGAAAAGTGCCATACGTCCGACGAGTGACTTTGCCCCTTCGAGGAAGCGAGCCCGGCCGATGAACCGCACCCACCGCCGTCGACTCCCCAACGCCGCACTTGCCGTGCTGCTCTGCACCGCGGTGCTCGCCGCCTGTGGTGATGATGGCGACGACGGGGATGAGCGCGGTCCGAGTGCGGGCATGGCCGAGGAGTGGTCGGTCCTCTCCGCGCTCGCACAGGTCCCTGCTGCGGCTGCGGGCGACTCCGTCTATCTTCAGACTGCCGACCTCGACGCGGTCACCGAGCTGAGTGGGGTGGCGCGTCCGACCGACCCCGCCGACACCGACGCACTGGTCGCATGGCTGAACTCGTTCACCGGCGGCCCCAGCGAGCCGCAGGCGGTGGTCTTCGCCCCCCTCGCCGAGTCGTTCAACAGCAGCTACGCCGTGCAGGCCGGCGAGTTCGCCGACATCCTCGGTTGGTCGATCGTCGACGTCACGTCCTACGTCGAGCAGGCCGTGCCTCCGAAGCAGTTCGCCGTGGTCGCCGGCGTCGAAGGGAAGCTCTCGCCGGACCTCGCCGATGTCGGCGACGGGATCGTCACCGACATCGAGACCGACGACCTGACCACCGACCTCCAGCAACGGTCCGCGGTCACGCCTCTGGGGCGCCCCTCCCGGCTGGCAGAGCAGGACGGTCTGGTGGCGATGAGCACGACCACGCAGGCGGTCCGCGGGTGGCTGGGTGACGGTGAGACCTTGGCTGATGACGAAGGCCTGGCCCAGGTTGCGCGTGCGCTCGACGACGAGGACGTGGTCTCGGCCGTGGTTGCCAGCGTCGAGCCCGGCGGCAACCCGGCGGTCCGTGCCCTGGGCAGCGCCGCTACCCCCGAGTTGCTCGAGCAGCTTGGGGACGAGATCGATGCGATGCTGCCCGCCGAGCCCTACGACGCAGTCGGGATCGGCTGGTCGGTCGATGACGGCACCTCGGAGGTGCACGTGGTCTACCACTTCATGGCCGAGGCGGGCGCCGAACCCGGTGCGAAGGTGCTCGAGTCGGCATGGCGCGACGGCACCAGCATCGTGACGCGTGCGCCGTACGCCGAGCATGTTTCGGTCGACGAGGTCGACGTCGAAGGTGCGGTGGTGACGGTGACGTTGCACGTCGTCGGCGACGGACGTCTGCAGGTGCCGCTCCAGATGTTCCAGCAGCGCGAACCGGTGTTCCTGCCGCGGTGACGCCGCAGCGGGTCGACTACGGCCCCCACCCCGAGCAGTACGCCGAGTGGTCGCCGGTGGCAGGGGCGCGCGGCATCGTGGTGGTCATCCACGGCGGCTACTGGCGATCCCGCTACGACCTCTCCCTGGGGCGTCCCCTGGCGGCCGACCTGAACCGCCTCGGTTGGTCGACGTTGAACCTGGAGTACCGCCGACTCGGCAACGGGGGCGGCACCCCGCAGACCTTCGACGACGTGGCCGCCGGCATTGACCTGCTCGCCGACCTGGTGCCGGGGCGTGCCGGACCGGTGTTCGCGCTCGGACACTCGGCCGGGGGACATCTCGCCGTGTGGGCGGCGGCCCGCCGCCGCTTCGGCTGGTCCGAACGGACGCAGCTGACCCACGTGATCAGCCAGGCAGGCGTCCTGGACCTGCTGGCTGCACAACGGGCTCGTGCCAGCGACGACGTCGTGACCGAACTGCTCGGTGAGGTGAGTGACAGCCAACCCTTCGATCCGCGTCGACAGGTGCCACTCGACGTACCGGTCACCTGCCTGCACGCCCCCGACGACGAGCAGGTGCCGATCAGCCAGTCCCGCGACTACGTCGCGGCTGCCCGTGCGGCCGGGGCCGAGGTGGCCCTCGTCGAGGTGACCGGTGGCCACTTCGACCTGATCCGGCCCGGCACCGACGCATGGGCTGCGGTGGTCAGGGCGCTCGGCTCCTCCGCTCGGAACTGATTCCCCGCCTGTGCGGGGAATTGCACACTTTGATACTGAAATCTCAGTGGCGAAGTGCCGAATTCCCCCTCCAAGTGCGGAGCTGAGCCAGTGTGGTGGGATGAGGCCGTGCCCCGCCGACTGACCCCCGCTCCGCTCGAGGAGGTACGACGTGCCCGTGCCGCCCGCGCGGACGGCACAGCTGGACGGGCCGAGGTGAAGCTGCTGGTCAAGCACTACCTGGCCCTGCTCCAGGAGCGCGCGCCGGGCAACTCGGTCGAGGTGCGGGTGCCGCCGTACGCCGCGGTGCAGGTGATCGCGGGCGTGCGCCACACGCGTGGCACACCGCCGGCGGTCGTCGAGACCGACGCGGACACGTGGTTGGCGCTCGCCACCGGCGAACTGGAATGGACCGATGCGGTGACGCAGGGGCGCGTGGTCGCCAGCGGTGAACGGACCGACCTGTCCGTCCATCTGCCGTTGTGAGGAGGAGCTGGAATGTTGGTACGGATGCCCGACCGGGAGCTGATCGAGGCAGTCGGTCCGATCGCGGGAGCCGAGTTCGTGCTCGCCGAGGACATCGGTGACCGAGCCGGTGAGGTCGAGGTCTGGGTCTCCGGCTATGTCACCCATCCGTCCGCGGTCGACGGGCTGGATGCCTACCCGGGGTTGCGACTGGTGCAGCTGCAGTCCGCCGGGTACGACGGCATCGCCGAACGGCTGCCGGCCGGAGTGCGGTTCGCCAACGCCAGAGGTGTGCACGACGACGCCACCGCCGAACTTGCCCTGGGCCTGACGATCGCCGCACTGCGCGGCATCCCCGAGGCGGTGCGTCACCACGGGACCTGGCATCGGATGCCGGGACGTCGTGCGCTGGCGGACTCGCACGTGCTGATCCACGGCTACGGATCGATCGGGCGTGCGATCGCGGAGCGCCTGCTCGCTTGCAGGGCCCGGGTCACCGCGGTGGCGAGCCGAGCCCGTGAGGACGACCTGCTCGGCCGGGTGCACGGGCCGGAGGCCCTGCCGGAGTTGCTCCCCGACCAACACGTGGTGGTCGTGGTGCTGCCCCACGACGAACAGACCCACCAGATCGTCAACGCCGACTACCTTGCGGCGCTTGCCGACCAGACCCTCGTGGTCAACGTCGGACGTGGCGCGTTGGTCGATTCGGCGGCCGTGGTGGCCGAGGACGGCCGGCTGCGGTTTGCATTCGACGTGACCGATCCGGAACCGCTGCCCGCCGGCGACCCGCTCTGGTCGGTCTCCGACATCTTGATCACCCCGCACGTCGCCGGCGGCACCACTGCGATGCTGCCGCGCATGGCCGCATTGGTGCGGGACAACGTCGAAGCACTGCTCGCGGGCCGCGAGCTGCGCAACGTCGTCAACTGACGCCGCGCCCGCCCCTCCGGACAGGAGGTGTGCATCGGTCCGCGGGTGGTGCGACGACGTGGGTCGGCTCGCTCGCTGACCCTCCTGTCCGGAAGGTGACGCTGTGGTACGGCGGCCGACGCGTGCGGCCGGTTCGGACGAACTCGTCGATTCATGGGCAATGTCCGGGCGAACGTGGTGAGGTGGACCGATGAGCGCACACACGCCGACCCCTGCCCGGCCGATCTCCGCAACGGGCGCCACCATCTCCGCCGACCACTTCTGCGAGGTGCCTGCGTCGGGCACCGGATCTGCCGGTCGCCGATCGCTCCTGCGGTTGGCGGCGGTCGCCGTGGCGCTGACGGTCGGCCTGACCCTCTCTGCCTGTGGCGGCGACGACGACGCCGACGGCGACTCGTCACCGGACTCCGCGCCGAGTGCAGCGGTCGACAGCACCGGTGGTGACAACAGCGGGAACGACGCCGACCCCGATGACGCTGACGACAACGGTCGCGCCTTCGGCAGTGACGACGACGCGGTGATCACTGCGGTGCTCGCGGCGACCGACGCGGATCGTGCGGAGTGGGACGGCAAGACGCTGGTCGTCCACTTCACCGAGGGCAGCTCCGAAGACCCGGTGTCGGGCACCAAGTGTGCTGCGACGATCGTGCTCGCGGACGACGAGAACGCCGTACTGCGCTTTCCTGACGGCGAGATCGACTGCTCGCAGCGGTGACGTCGTACCGACAACTGACGTGCGCTGGCGTGCTCTCACCTGAGAGACTGCCCGCGTGCGTGAGATCAAGCAGAGCCGCAAGCTGAAGAACGTCCGCTACGACGTCCGTGGTCCGATCCTCGAGGAGGCCCAGCGCCTCGAGGCACAGGGCCACAAGATCCTGAAGCTCAACATCGGCAATCCGGCACCGTTCGGCTTCGAGGCACCTCAGGCGATCGTCGCCGACATGGTGCACCACCTGCCGGACGCCCAGGGATACAGCGACTCCCGCGGCATCTTCTCCGCGCGCACCGCGGTCGCGCAGTACTACCAGTCGCGCGGTCTCACCGAGGCCCACGTCGACGACATCTTCATCGGCAACGGCGTCTCCGAACTGATCACGATGGTCCTGCAGGCATTCGTCGACGAGGGCAACGAGATCCTCGTGCCCGCGCCGGACTACCCGTTGTGGACCGGCGCGGTGTCGCTGACCGGGGGCACGCCGGTGCACTACCTCTGCGACGAGGACAACGACTGGGCACCGGACCTGGCCGACATCGAGTCCAAGATCACCGAGAACACCCACGCAATCGTGGTGATCAACCCCAACAACCCCACCGGTGCCGTCTACAGCGAGGAGATCCTTCGGGGGATCGTCGACATCGCTCGCCGTCACGACCTGGTCATCTTCAGCGATGAGATCTACGAGAAGATCCTGTACGACGGAGCTGAGCACCACCACACGGCGACGTACGCCGGCGACGACGTCCTGTGCCTGACCTTCAGCGGTCTCTCCAAGGCCTACCGGGTGTGCGGCTACCGCTCCGGTTGGGTGTGGATCTCGGGCCCGAAGCATCTGGCGAAGGACTTCCTCGAGGGCCTCACCCTGATGGCCAACATGCGCATGTGCGCCAACGTGCCTGCCCAGCATGCGATCCAGACGGCCCTCGGCGGATACCAGTCGATCCAGGAGTTCATCGGGCCCGGTGGGCGGTTCTACGAGCAGGCGATGCTCGCCCACCGACTGCTCAGCGAGATCCCGGGAGTCAGTGCGGTCAAGCCGCGTGGCGCCCTCTATGTCTTCGCCAAGCTCGACCCGGAGATCTATCCGATCGCGAACGACGAGGACTTCGTGATCGAACTGCTCCGTGCCAAGCACATCCTGATCACGCACGGCACCGGCTTCAACTGGCCCCGTCCCGACCACTTCCGCCTCGTGTGCCTTCCCGACGTCGCGATGCTCGAGGAAGCGATCGGTCGGATCACCGACTTCCTCGCCGAATATCGCGCAGCCGCCGGCACCGCCTGATCCGATCGGGACGCCGTTAGAGTGCTCGGATGACCTCGATCGACGAACTCCGCGCCCGACTCAACGACCTGATGCCGGCACTTCGCCGCGACCTGGAGAACCTGGTCCGGATCGAGTCGGTGAGCGCCGACCCGGCTCGTGCGAGCGAGGTGCTGCGCAGTGCGAAGGCGACGCGGGACCTGTTCGCCGCCGAAGGTTTCCGAAGCGAGATCCTCACCGTCGACGGCGGTGCCCCGGCGGTCGTGGCCCACAAGCCCGGCCCCGCCGACGCGCCCGTCGTACTGCTCTACGCCCACCACGACGTACAGCCCGAGAACGACCACGCCGAGTGGAACACGCCGCCGTTCGAGCCCACCGAGGTGGGCGAGCGGCTCTACGGCCGCGGCGCGGCCGACGACAAGGCGGGCATCGTCGCCCACCTGGCGGCGATCCGGATGCTCGGCGACGAACTCCCGGTCGGCGTCACCGTCTTCGTCGAGGGCGAGGAGGAGGTCGGATCGGATTCGCTGCCGGCCTTCCTCGAGCAGTACGCCGATCGTCTGGCCGCCGACGTCATCGTGATTGCCGACTCCGGCAACTGGGACATCGGCGTGCCGGCCCTGACCACCAGTCTGCGCGGCCTGGTCCGTGTCGATGTCGAGGTGCGCACCCTCACCCACGCGGTGCACTCAGGGATGTGGGGTGGCCTGGTTCCCGATGCGCTGATCACTCTCAGTCGTCTGATCGCGTCGCTGCACGACGACGCCGGCGACGTGGCGATCGAAGGGCTGGTCTCAGGACCTGCGGCCGACGTCGACTATCCCGAGGACCGGTTGCGCGCTGAGTCCGGTGCGGTGTCGGCCATCGAGTGGATCGGCACCGGAAGCGCGGTCGAACGGCTGTGGACCAAGCCGGCGCTCAGCATCACCGGTCTCGACGCACCGAAGGTGGAGGGCGCCAGCAACACCCTCGTCCCGGCCGCCCGCGCCAAGATCTCCCTGCGAGTAGCGCCCGGCGACACCACGGCAAACGCGCTCGCCCGGCTCACGGCGCACCTCGAGAAGCACGTGGCCTGGGGCGCAGAGCTCACCGTCACGGTTGTCGACACCGGCGAGGCGACGCAGATCGACGCAACCGGCCCGGCGTACGACGTGGCGCGCGACGCCTTCAAGCAGGCGTGGGACGGCACCGATCCGGTCGACATGGGCGTGGGCGGGTCGATCCCGTTCATCGCCGCGTTCCTCGAGGCGTTCCCGATGGCCAGCGTGCTGGTGACCGGCGTCGAGGACCCCGACACCCGGGCGCACGGCGCCAACGAGGGCCTGCACCTGGCTGAGTTCGAACGGGTGTGCATCGCCGAAGGCCTGCTGCTCGCCAATCTCGGCACTCTCAGTCTCACTCTTGGGTCCTGAGCACGACGCTCGCGTCCGTCGTTGTGCGGTGACACAAATCTGGTGAACGGGTCATAACCTGTCGGCCTGCGTGGGGTTGGTCCCACATGGGCACACTTGATCGGCCGTCAGCTCGGGACGAGGCAGATCGGCAGGGAGCAGCACTGGCTCCTCCGGGGGTGGGGAGGCGACGATTCCTCGGGTATGTCGTCGGCGGCGCCACGCTGATGGTGGCGGCTGACCTCGGACTGAGCCCGAAGGCGGCTGCGGCCATCCCGACAGTGCCCCAGCCGGCCGAACTCTTCGACCTCAACGACTTCCTCACTCTCGTCGCGACGCCCACGGCGCACCTGATCGCGATCCAGGTCCACCACGACGGCACGGCGTCCTTCGCGTTGCCGCGGGCGGAGGTCGGTCAGGGCATCACCACGTCGACGGCGATGATCATCGCCGAGGAGCTCGACCTACCGGTCAGCAAGGTCAAGGTCACTCTCGCCCCGGCCCGACCCGAGTTGCTCTTCAACCAGCTCACCGGCGGGTCCAACACCACCATCTCCACCTACACCCCGATCAGGGTCGCCGCGGCAATCGCGCGCAACGAGTTGCTGAAGGCCGCCGCCCTGGTGCTCGGCCAACCGGTCAACCTGCTGGTCTCCAAACTCGGCGTCATCGAGGCGCCCGACGGCAGCTCGGTGACGTACGGCGACCTCGCCGGCCGGGCAGCCAGTGAGACGACCAGGCCGGTCGAGGTGGAGCTCGCCGACACGGGCTTCACCGTGATCGGCAAGCCGACCAACCGCATCGACGCCCTCGAGGCGGTCACCGGACGCAAGACCTTCACCACCGACCTCGCCGTCAAGGGCGCACTGCCGACGATGGTCTGTCGACCGCCGACCCTCAACGGGACGCCACTCCGGGTCAACAACCTCGGCGCGGTCAAGAGGATGAAGGGCGTCAAGAACGTAGTGATGGTCGACTTCGGTGTCGCGGTCAGGGCAAAGACCTTCGGACAGTGCATCGACGCGATCCGCGCGCTCGACGTCACCTGGCAGGACGGGCCGGTGGCGGGACAGTCCGACGCCGACGTCCTGGCCAACCTGCGCAAGGCGGAGCTCCCCGTCAGGCTGCCGGACCTGCCTGCCAACCCGCTGCTGAAGACGATGAGCCTCGACCTCACGTTCTACTTCCGCAGCAACTCCGCGATGGACACCAACTCCGCGATCGCCGACGTCCGTGCCGACCGGGCCACGGTGTGGTCCGGTCTGAAGTCACCGGTGACACTCCAGGCCGAAGTGGCGTCGTACCTGAAGTTGCCGGTCGACCAGGTCACGGTCAACGTGATGCAGTCCGGTGGATCGTTCGGCCGTCGGCTGTTCTCCGACGGTGCGCTGGAGGCGGTGAAGATCTCCAAGGCGATGGGCAAGCCGGTCAAGCTGATGTGGCACCGGGCCGATGACGCACGGGCCGGACGGGCACACCCGATGGCCACGAACCGGGTGCAGGCAGCGCTGCTCGGCAACGAGGTGCTCGCCCTCACTCAGGCACACACCAGCGTCGAGACCGACTTCCGCCACGGCCTGGGTGAGGCGATCACGGCCAACGCCGCGTCGCTACCCACGGGACTCGGCAACCTGGCCTTCTCCGAGACGGTCTTCCTGCTCACCCAGGAGATCCCCTACAACGTGGGCGTCGTGCTGCAGACGTTGGTCGAGACCGACCAGCGCTTCAACACCGGCAGCATGCGCAACATCTTCTCGCCCGACGTGCGGGTCGGCTCCGAGCTGATGATGGACCTGCTTGCCGCGGAGTTGGGGGAGGACCGTCTGGAGTTCCGGCTCCGTCGCACCCGCAACAAGCTGGTCCGCGGCGTGCTCGAGAAGGTCGCGAGCGAGGGCAGCTGGGGCCGCAAGCTGCCACCCGGTGTGGCCCAGGGCATTGCGATCCACAAGGAGTACAAGGGCGCCACGGCCTGCCTGATGGAGGTCGACTGCCGGCCCGCGACGGTGAAGCGCAAGGTGCGCGAAGCGGTGACCGGACCGCGGGTCACCCGCGCGACCTTCGCCGTCGACGTCGGTCTGCCGATCAACCCGCGGGGGCTCGAGGCCCAGATGCTCGGTGGCATCAACGACGGGATCGCCCTGGCCTTCACCTCGAGTCTGCACCTGCGCGACGGCCACTTCCAGGAAGCGAGCTGGGACAACTACTTCTACACCCGGCAGTGGAACACGCCGCCGCGCGTCGACATCTTCGTGATGCCGCCCAGTTCGTCGGAACCCGGCGGCGCCGGCGAAGCCGGTGTCGCGGCATCCTTCGCGGCCGCCGCCTGCGGCTACGCAGCTGCCACCGGAACGGTGCCGACACACTTCCCGGTCAACCACCACAAACCGCGTGCGTTCAAGGAGAAGCCCCGGGTGCCACCTGTCCCGGCTTCGCCGACCAACGGCCTGAAGTTCACCTACTGAGCACGGAGGAAGCGCGACATGGCTCGGCACAAGTTCGTCCTGAACGGCAAGTTGGTCACGGTCAAGGCGCCGAAGAACACCCGACTGCTGTGGGTGTTGCGCGACCTGATGGGGGTGACCGGTCCCAAGTACGGCTGTGGCATCAACGTCTGCAAGGCGTGCACCAGTCACATCAACGGCAAGGCGTTCAACCCGTGCGCCGTCCCGGTCGGCAAGCTGAAGGCGACCGACGAGATCACCACGATCGAAGGACTGCCCAAGACGGTCCGCAAGAAGAAGCGCGGCAAGCACGGGTTGCACCCGATGCAGGAGGCCTGGCTCGAGCGCGACGTCGCCCAGTGCGGCTACTGCCAGCCGGGCCAGATCATGGCCGCGGTTGCCGTCGTACGGCGGGCGCAGGAGCAGGGACGCAAGGTGACGGAAGCCGATCTCGACGGCATCCGCAACATCTGTCGGTGTGGCACCTACACGCGGATCCGTGAGGCGATCGCTGAGGGCGAGAAGCGGATGTGAGGGCAGCGGGCGGCTGCCGATGTGCAGGACGTCGGTGGGCGACCTAGAATCGGAGAGTGCCCCAGCCCAGCAATACGCGCAAGGGTGGCGACGGCCGCCTCACCGCGGCCATCGACCCCCACGACGCTGGCCCCCAGGACGCCTGTGGTGTCTTCGGCGTGTGGGCGCCCGGTGAAGACGTCGCCAAGCTCACCTACTACGGCATCTATGCCTTGCAGCACCGTGGCCAGGAGTCGGCCGGCATTGCGGTGAGCAACGGCCGCCAGATCCTGGTCTACAAGGACATGGGTCTGGTCTCGCAGGTCTTCGACGAGGCGACGTTGGCCTCGCTCAAGGGTCACCTCGCGATCGGCCACGCGCGCTACTCGACCACGGGTGCGAGCACGTGGCACAACGCCCAGCCGACCTTCCACCCGACGCCGCACGGCTCGATCGCGTTGGCGCACAACGGCAACCTGACCAACACCGCCGATCTCGCCGAGCAGGTCGAGGACCGTTCGCAGATGGCGGCCACCAACGACACCAGCGTGGTCACCGCGCTGCTCGCCCATCACCCGGACAGCACCGTCGAGGAGAAGGCGATGGAGTTGCTGCCCAACGTCAAGGGCGCCTTCTCCTTCGTCTGGATGGACGAGGACACGCTGTACGCCGCCCGCGATCCGCAGGGCATTCGGCCGCTGGTGATCGGCCGCCTGGAACGCGGTTGGGTGGTGGCCTCCGAGACGGCGGCCCTCGACATCGTCGGTGCCTCCTTCATCCGCGAGGTGGAGCCGGGCGAGATGGTCGTCATCGACGCCGACGGCCTCCGGTCGCGCACGTTCGCCGAGCCGGCCCCCAAGCACTGCCTCTTCGAGTTCGTCTACCTGGCTCGTCCGGACACCCTGATCACCGGTCAGCGCGTGCACAGCGTGCGCGTCGAGATCGGCCGGCGTCTGGCCAAGGCATTCCCGGCCGATGCCGACCTGGTGATCCCGGTTCCCGAGTCGGGAACGCCGTCCGCGATCGGCTATGCCGAAGCCTCCGGCATCCCCTACGGCACCGGACTGGTCAAGAACTCCTACGTCGGCCGCACCTTCATCCAGCCGTCGCAGACGATCCGGCAACTCGGCATCCGCCTCAAGCTCAACCCGCTGCGCGATGTCATCGAAGGCAAACGCCTCGTCGTCGTCGACGACTCGATCGTGCGTGGCAACACCCAGCGCGCCCTGGTGCGGATGCTCCGCGAGGCCGGTGCGCGAGAGGTCCACGTGCGGATCTCCTCACCGCCGGTCAAGTGGCCGTGCTTCTACGGCATCGACTTCGCGACCCGGGCGGAGTTGATCGCCAACGGCCTGACCGTCGAGGAGATCTGCCGCTCCATCGACGCCGACTCGTTGGGCTACATCTCCCTCGAGGAACTCGTCGAAGCCACCTCGGTGCCCAATGACAACCTGTGCCGCGCCTGCTTCGACGGCGTCTACCCCGTGCCGTTGCCGCAGCCGGAACTGCTGGGCAAGAACCTCCTGGAGGCAGTTGCCGGCGCCGAGGTGCAGGTCGAGGCCGAGGGCCTCGCGACCTCGATCGCAGGTTTCGGTGCTGCTGACGCCCTCGACCGGCCGTGAGCCTCGCCCCGTCCTGATCGCCCAGTCCTGACCGCGCCGACCAGCCGCGCACCCGTCGTACAGGAGAGACATGACCGACAGCCCGCAGAACGCCTACGCCGCAGCCGGCGTCTCCATCGAGGCCGGCGACCGCGCCGTCGACCTGATGAAGACGTGGATCGAGAAGGCGCGCCGTCCCGAGATGCTCGGCGGCATTGGCGGTTTCGCCGGCCTCTTCGACGCCAGCGCGTTGAAGTCCTACGAGCGCCCACTGCTCGCCAGCTCGGCTGACGGGGTCGGCACCAAGGTCGCGATCGCCCAGGCGATGGACAAGCACGACACGATCGGTCACGACCTCGTCGGCATGCTGGTCGACGACCTGGTCGTCTGTGGCGCCGAGCCGCTCTTCCTCACCGACTACATCGCAACCGGCAAGGTGCACCCCGAGCGAATCGCTGCGATCGTGAAGGGCATTGCCGAGGCGTGTGTGCTGGCTGGTTGCGCCCTGATCGGCGGCGAGACCGCAGAGCACCCCGGCCTCCTCGGCCCCGACGAGTACGACGTCGCCGGTTCCACCACCGGCGTGGTCGAGGCGAGCAAGCTGCTCGGTCCCGAACTGGTGCGCGCAGGCGATGTCGTGATCGCGATGGAGGCCAGCGGCCTGCACTCCAACGGCTACTCCTTGGTCCGTCACGTGCTGCTCAACACTGCGAAGTGGGAGCTCGACCGCGACGTACCCGAGCTGGGCCGCACTCTGGGTGAGGAGCTCCTCGAACCGACCCGCATCTATGCCCAGCCCTGCCTCGCGTTGGCCGAGCGCACCGAGACCCACGCGATGTCGCACATCACCGGTGGTGGACTGGCCGCCAACCTGGAGCGGGTGCTGCCGTCGCATCTCAACGCCACGCTCGACCGCGGGTCCTGGACGCCGCAGCCGATCTTCGACCTGGTCCGGGCAGTCGGCAAGGTCAGCCAGGCCGACCTCGAGATGACTCTCAACTGCGGTGTCGGGATGGTTTCGCTGACCGCGCCCGATGATGCCGACACGGCGATTGCGGTGTTGGCCGAGCACGGCATCCGGGCGTGGGTCGCCGGCACCGTCGGCGCCGGAACCGGGGCAGTCGAGTTGGTGGGACAGCACCCGGGCTGGTGACCTCGCCCGTCCGGGGAACCTCAGATCCGCGAAATCCGGACCGGAAGGTGTCACCGGTTCGCGGGAACACCCACGACTCGGGTAGCGTTGGGCCTACGAGATACCAGACCAAAGAGCCAGGGCGCGCGGTCTCAGCGACCGCCCACACCCAGGCCCAGCGCGCGAAGGGGTCGATCCTATGGGACGCGGCCGAGCAAAGGCCAAGC